>JAUWZW010000057.1 GCA_030615165.1 Candidatus Aenigmatarchaeota archaeon | reverse complement strand
AAGCCCTACAACGCGAGAAAGCGGAAAAAAGTGAAAGGTCTCCGGAATCGTAGTTGAGTGCTAATTTTAAGGAAAATCTTAAGAAAGGAGTTTTGACGTATGGATAAAAAGGAAAGAGCATCACCTTGAGATGTAAAGATGGCGGAGAAATCATAAATGGAAAAACAAGTAACGGATTGTAAGCGAAAGGAGTGTGTCATGTTGGTTTTATCACGTCAAAAGGATGAAGATGTAGATATTATTTTGAATGATGTGGTCAATGAATTGACAACCAAGGAAGGAACTGATTTGGATAATTTGCTCAAAGAGTTAACCGACGATGACGGTGATATCAAGGTCACGGTGACTGTAGTTGATGTCAGGGGTGATAAGGTCCGCCTGGGCTTCACTACCGCGTCAAAGAAAATTATCATTCACCGTAGAGAAGTCTGGTTAACTATAAAGCGCGAGAAGGCAACGAAAACTCAAGCAGAGCAAACAGAATCGGCTTCGGTAAATAAAGGGTGATAGTTTCGGTAATTACAGTGTGGTGATGATAGCAGAGTAGACAACAGATGAAACAGAGGGTGATGATAATGCATGCTTGGATTGATACTCTGCGATTGGGACCCGTTCCTTGGATTCCGGCATTTCCCATTGAGGCATTGTTGATTTGCTGAATTCAAAGGCGGGTCCCATTTTTTGTGATAAAGAAAACTTTTAGAAGGAGATAGAAATGATAACGGAATTAATAATTTACTGTGTTTTCGTACTTATTTTGCATGCTCTGTTTTATGGCACTATAGAGCGCAGGGCTGAGGTTCCCTGGGGATTCGTAATAGTTGACGAACTGGGAATCTGGACCTGTATAGCTTTAAGCGGTCCCATTGCTTTGTGGCTTTACAGTGTCTCTAAGGTCTTTTGGTTTTGCGCAGTTTTGTTCTTCTTTCTGGTGCTTATACTTGACTTTCTTTTCATGATATGCGTCAACAGACGTTTGTTTGGATATGAGTCGCCTTGGTACATACAACAGGAAAATCGAGCAGCTAGGATTTTGGAAGCATTTCCGGGCTAGGCGGAGAAGGGAGCCTTTCTTATCGCTCCTCCAACAGATACGAAGCAGTAACACCTCCGCCTGGTCCCTGTTTTTTTGGTTAATGATTTCAGTTTTTTTGGTGAAACTTTTATGTTTTTGAAAGGAGTATTAAGATGAAAACACAAAATTGTTCAGACAGTGTTGCTCTTTTGGAGCCCCCGGAACTGGGAATGGATGAGAAGCTCAAAGCCGTTACCGGAATCGTTCAGGCGGAAATGACGTTGCGATATGGTGATAAATCTTATTCACCAAGAACAATGGCAATATATCTCCTTAGATTGGTCTTCTTGGGGAATGTCGGTCCTGCAGTCGATCTCTTCTCTGAATTTGAGGAAGATGAGGAAGAAGCCATTCTTTCCGGATTGATGGAAATCGATCTGAAGGCTTATGGGTTTAGGGGAGATGAGAGAGACATCTTTCTTTCCGGATTAAAGAAACACAACTCGGATGTTACAGCGCAAGGTTCTGAACCAGTTCAGGTGAAAACTCCCGCCGCCTGAACTTATACGGGTGGTAAAGGATTAAAAATAATCCGATTACAAAGCAGGCAAGGGGCGGGGACGTATAATACAAAAGTTCACTGCCCTCCTGCTTTTTACTGTCAACTTAAAGGGATTCTAAATTCAACAGGATTAGATATTTAAGGGTGCAGCCACATATTATTAATAGGTGATGTGAAAGGTCTTATTGCTTTTGACAACATGAAACTTAATTCATTTTCCTCGTTTAAACATCTGTAGAAATTCCTATTAGGGTTGGATTAAAAATTAATCTGATCCGATGATTGGCCTGAGGCTTCATATGAACATGCCGCTTCGTGCGGAGTCATGACCCATGAACAAAGAGGGGCCATGCACCTACGCCAGACTTGATGGCGGCAGCTTATTTTACTGGTATCCACCGCCTTTTAGGCCATATTTTTTAAAAGGGTAACTGGCTACAATTGAGGGCTCTTTTGAGCCATTCGGAGCCAGATTCTGCTGTGTTAGGATCTGGCTTTAAAAATAGACTGGCAGTAATTAATGCCAGAATATATACCGAAGGGAAGGCCCCCCGCTGCGTAGATGCATTTATTATTTAAAGTACGGGGGGCCCCGCACTCATTTCGAAGTCAGATTCTGTCGTTATTAGAATCTGGCTTTTTTGTTTTGCTTTTCATCACCCTCCTCCGGAGCCAGATTCTGCTGTGTTAGGATCTGGCTTTATGCGGACATAACTTAATGGTAAAGTGCTGGCAGTTCTTGCTGCTGGTTGTTGCGGGTTCGAATCCTGTTGTCCGCTTCATCACCCTCCTCCGAAGCCAGATTCTAGTCGTTATTAGGATCTGGCTTTTTTGTTGGCATTATATTAATCATATAACCGATAATGTGAAATAATTGGAGCCCTTCATCAGAACTGAAAGCACCGGAATTTCCTCCTCCTTCATCCGGTGCTTCGTGTTAAGTTAGGAGAAGAGCTATGTTCTTAATCACGCTCCTAAAAACAGCAATGTATAATATGCCTTCACCTGCATTGTTGTTTTTGTGTTGTCAACTTAAAGGGATATAATAACAGCCTTCGTATTTTTGGGGTAATCTTCATGTTCTTTGGGTGAGCCTTAGCCTCTCTGAAGAAGCGGTTTCATATTTTTGGGGTAAGCCTTAGACCTTTTGAAGAAGGCGAAAGCCTCTTGTAAAAAGGGATTAGGTTTTACATCCTCTCTGGCGCTTCGATTCCCAGCAGGCCCAGTGCTGTGCCCAGGACTGTTTTTGTGGCCTTGACAAGGGCAAGCCTTCCTGGTCTCAGGTGCCTGCTCGCCTTGAGGACCTGGAGTTTCTGATAGAACTCGTTAAAGGCGGTTGCAAGGGAGTATGTATAATTAGTTATATAGTGCGGCCTGCTGTCACGCACTGCGCGCTGCACAACATCAGGGAATTCCCCGAGCAGTTTTATGATCGCCCTTTCCCTTGGGTCATTCAGAAGGCTCGCATCAAACCCTGGGATGGTTTTTATCTTGCCTTTGCGCAGGATTGAGCATGCCCTTGCATGGGTGTACTGGATATACGGTGCATTGTCGCCCTCAAAGCTCAGCGCATCCTCAATGCTGAAGGAATATGTCTTTTCCGGAGAAACCTTCACCATTGCATACTTCAGTGCTCCTGTGCCCACGGCTTTGGCTATGGATTTCTTCTCCCTTTCAGGATAATCCGGCATCTTCTTTTCCACTGTTTTTTTCGCCAGACTTACTGCCTTTTTCACCAAATCATCCACTGATATGAACTTCCCTGTGCGGGTGGACATGATGCCCCCAGGCAAAAGCAGGAATTCATAAAAGATTACATTATAGTTTTTTGCCTTTTTCGGGAAGAGCAGGCCAAGCGTTGAGACCAGCTGCTTGAAGTAGAACTTCTGGTCTGTGCCTATAATATTTATGTTTTTTTCTGCCTCTGAAAACTTGTGCTGATGGAATGCCAGGTCCCTTGCAGGGTAAATGGTGGTTCCGTCCTCCCTGGTAAGGGTGAATTCCCTTTCTATGTCAAACCTCTTTAGATTGACCCATATCCTTCCCTTATCGGTTTTCCCTTGGGGTAGCCTTCTGACCCTGCCAAGAATCCTGTTGACGCTACCGTCAAAAAGAGATTTGCTCTCTTTGAAAAAGCTATCCATGCTTATCCCGATGCTGGACAGGGTTTCCTTGTGACCCTTTATGCATTCCCTTGTAAGGAAGGAGAAAGCAGACCTCAGTTTCCTGTCGCCGGACTCGAACCTTCTCATTATGTCCTTTATCTCATCCTCTATCTTCGGATTCTTCTCCATCTTCCTGTTTCCGTTCAGGTAGAGGTCCAAAACCCACCAGTCTGGTTTCTTGTCCGGTTTTTTCGATTTTTTATATTTTTTATTCAGAAACTCCCTGACTGCTATGGCTATCTGCCTTCCTGTATCATTCAAAAATGATATCGTGCTGACCCTGTTGCCTGAGAATCTGAGTATCCTTGCAAGCGAGTCTCCTATCACAGAGTTCCTGAAGTGACCAAGGTGTATCGGGCCGTCAGGGTTTGCAGATGTGTGCTCCACAAGGATTCTCCTGCCATCTTTCCCTGAGCCATAACCCTCTTTCTCCAGCAGGATTGTTTTGAGTGTCAGCCTGCCCAGGCTTTCCCAGTCTGCATAGAAATTCGCATAGGGGCCGGCAGCCTTTACTTCCTTGACCAGTCCCCTGGGCTTGAGCTTTGCAAGGTCCTTTGCTATCTCCTTGGGGCCCTTCCTTAGCCTCTTTGCCAGGGCAAAGCAGGGCAGGGCAAGGTCTGCTCCAATCTCCTCTGGTGGCTTTTCAAGCAGTTCCTCAACTTCTTTCCTGGGTATTTTAACTGCTCTGGAAACCATTCCTGCAATCTCGGACTTTAGCTTTGCTGAAGGGCTCATAAGTAATAATTGTCCTGCGGCTTAATTAAATATTGCGACAAAAATAAATCATGGACAGGAAAAAATTGCTAATATTCCTTGTAATAGCCATTATCTCTGTCATCTTCTATTTCATACCCCTGCCAATCCCATTCCAGGCACAGATTGTGCTTTCTCTCCTTGTGTTTGCCGCACTCCTATGGGTAACAGAGACCATACCCCTTTACCTCACATCAATACTTGTAGCCCTCCTTATTGTCCTGCTCGGCATACTCCCTGTAAAGGATACTGCTGCCAAATTTGCAGACCCTGTCATAATCCTTTTCTTTGCTGGTTTCATGATAGCAAGGGCCATGCAGAAACACGGGCTTGACAAGAGATTTGCATGGGGCATAGCATCGAAAACAACAAGCTCCTGGATTATGCTCCTGCTCGTAATGATTGCAACAGCGTTCATGTCAATGTGGATGTCGAACACAGCAACGACCGCCATAATGATACCCATAGGCCTTGCCATTGTCCTGAAGGCCGGGAAGAGGATGAGCAACTTCACCAAGGCTATGGTTCTCGGGATAGCGTATTCAGCAAATATTGGGGGGATAGGAACCATAATAGGAAGCCCGCCAAATGCTATAACGGTTGCAAACCTG
>JAUWZW010000027.1 GCA_030615165.1 Candidatus Aenigmatarchaeota archaeon | reverse complement strand
TACAAGAACCTCTTGGGTTATACAGGCATAAGGATACGTCCGGAGAGGTTTATAGGTTTCATGTTCCTTTTCGGCTTTGGTATTGCCTTTGCCGTTGCATTTGATGCCATGATTCTCCTTTCGCTTACAATCCATACATCCGTCATAATCTTTGCCCTCACATATGTTGTTTTTGAAATCTTTGCCTACATGTGGGTATGGTTCTCTGCAGAATCAAAGGGGAAGTTTGTTGACGGAATACTGCCCGATGCCCTGCAGCTTATGGCAATGAATATAAAGGCAGGACTGACACCTGACAGGGCTTTGCTGCTCTCTGCAAGGCCGGAGTTCGGGGCATTTGAGCAGGAGATAAGGAAGGCAGGCAAGGAAATCATTGCCGGGAAGGATGTCGGAACTGCCCTTCTGGGAATACCAGAGAAGATAAAATCAAGGCTTGTCGACAGGACTATGAACCTTATAGTTGAGGGAATGAAATCAGGCGGGGAGCTTGCAGATTTGCTGGAGCAGACAGCCACTGACATACAGAGCACTAAACTGGTGGAGAAGGAGGTGAGGGCAAATGTCCTGATGTATGTGATATTCATATTCTTTGCAGCAGGTATAGGAGCTCCATTAGTTTTTGGCATATCCACACACCTTGTTGAGACCCTGACAGAGCAGATGGGGCAGTTCCAGGCGATTGAGATTGGCGAAGTCCCTCCAGGAGTCACCCCGTTCGGAGGCTTTGAAGCCTTCACAGGGATAACCCAGACAACGATAAACCCGGATTTCCTCATAATATATGCTACCCTTTGCCTGATTGTAACCTCTATATTCGGAGGGCTGATTATAGGCCTTATAAAGGACGGGAAGGAGAAACAGGGGGTAAAATACATTCCGCTGCTCCTCGCCGTATCCATGATTCTGTTCTTTGTGACGAGAACGATTATTGCAAGTGTGTTCACATTTTAGCTGATGGATAGCAGGTACAGAATGAAATTTATTTATATATGGGCTAAGATAAAAGATATACAGGAGGGTTATATGATGAGAAAAGGACAGGGGGCAATGGAGTACCTGATGACATACGGTTGGGCGCTGCTAGTCATAGTAATAGTTGGTGCTGCCCTTTTCGCACTGGGCGTTCTGAATCCAGCAACATACCAGCAGAAGAGGTGCACGGGGTTCCAGTACTTTACCTGGAGTGACCACCAATTAACAGCTTCTGGCCTTGTTATAGCACTCAGAAACTCAAACCAGAAGATTACACTCAACAGTATAACGGTTGACGGAACAGCGGGCACAGGCACGACACCTGCAAGTACTGTTACAATTAACGAGGCAGACAATCTTACAATAACCACCACTGTGGCAACAGGCCGCACATTAGGCAGTTCATACAGTGACCTAGCAGTGAGTATAAACTACACTGCTGTAGATGGTATAGCAGGATTGGTAGACAGTGCAACCTGCACAGGTACAGTTGCTTAAACCATTGTCATTTTACGGGGTCCCTCCGGGACCTTTGTATTTCTATTTTTATAGTTTTTACAGGGGACAGAAGGTAACCCTTTTCTGTTTGTAAGCACAACTGTTCATTAATCCAAAAGCGTTAACGGAAAAAAGAAAGATAACCCTTTTCTGTTCATAACAGCCCTTTTCGGGTTGTGTATACAATGGGTCAGAGGCTCAAAAGCGCTGGCGGAAAATAATTATGAAATTTCCTCGAATAATTCCTGTGCTGGATAGATTACAATCCCCCCAGGGCTCCTTATATCCATCGGATGGATCTTTGTTGAGTGGTCCATGCCCCTCATTTTCCTGACTACACACGCCCTTATGAAGATGTTGCTTTTCTTGATCAGGTAAAGGACTATAACACCATCAACAACAAATTCCTCCACGCCGAATGCGGAAAGGCTTGGCTCCCCTTCCTTTATCTCATCTATCATGATGGTTGTGCAGCCCAGTTTCTTCAGCATTGTTCCCAGCTGTATGATGGTCTTTCTTACCTTGTAGGGGTC
This sequence comes from Candidatus Aenigmatarchaeota archaeon, assembly GCA_030615165.1. GTDB lineage: Archaea > Aenigmatarchaeota > Aenigmatarchaeia > QMZP01 > QMZP01 > JAUWZW01. The sequence goes on along the minus strand of JAUWZW010000027.1, from coordinate 11,351 downwards.
CTCAAAATACATGCCTATGATTGAGGCAGAATCAATCACAAGGCGCTTTGCCTTTATCCTGTCAACAGAATCCTCTATTGTTGTGAGCAGGGCATCGAAGTTGTAAAGCTCGGGCTGTATCAGTATAATATTCTTTTTCTTAATCAGTTCATCAATCGGCCAGCCAAAAAGCCTCATCTGCTTTATGTTGCTCTCTGGTGATTCCTCAAGGGATATGTAAACCCCGGGCTCACCCATCAATGCCCCCTCTATGAGGAAGTTCATAGCGAATATGGACTTGCCTGTTCCGCATGTCCCGCTCAGGAGAACCAAAAAATCCTTGGGTATCCCGCCGTCAAGTATATCATCCAGCCCCTCTATGCCAGATTTTATCAGTTCCATTGCCGCGGCCCTGGCAATCTTCCTTGAATAATGGCCCTTTCTCCGCTTGATGATATTCTCCATATCATTCTTTACATACCCGAAATCAACATGCTCATCCTGCTCCCTGATTCTTGCAGGGCCTGCCGGTGATTTCTCGTGCACACTCTTAAAAATCTTGAGCTCTTTTTCACTCGCCTTCTTTACATCGCCTTTTGCAGGTTTCCTGACCCCTTTCCTTGAAGCAGCAAATCTCAGCAGCACGCCCCTGGTTCTGAAAGGCTTCCCTGCCCCGGCTTTTCTGGTTCTTCTGACAGCCTTTCTGGCTGCTGGCCTTTTCCTTATCTTCCTGGCTGCCCCTCTCCCCGCCTTCCTAAGTGCCGGCCTTCCCCTTACCTCCCTGAAAGCCCTTCCCCTTTTTGCACTGCGCCTCTTTCTGACCATAATTATATTTATTCCTTAAGATATAAAAAACATTAATCCCTTGACTCTGTTAAGTTTTCAGTTTTTCGGACTGGGTCTAAAAATAAACTATCTTCTTCTGAACCAGTAGATTCCACAGGCCAGTATAATTATTACCCCTATAACCCATGCCAGCAGGCCAGGCTCAACTCCCAAAACCAGACCAGTAGGCGTGCCTCCTGAAGGGCCTGTTATGTTGTCTTCAGTTCCTGTTGCAGGAGCAGAGTTACATTCGTTACCCGAGCACCCATACTCGCATGTCTCTACCTTGGTCCAGTTATTCCCCTCATAGCACTCCATAAGCTCATCACCAGCGCACACCCTGAGACCTGCTGTGCAAACCAATGGTCCTGCTGGAGTGCATATCTCTGTTTCTGCCGGTTTGTTTGCTGTTGTGCCGCAGTTATTTGCATCTGTGCATGTTCTTGTTTGAAGGCCTTCTGATGAACATTCAGACCACTCTATGCATGTCCAGTCTGGTGTGCAAGCAGGCCCACCTCCGCCTGTGGGAAACCCTCCGCCGGGCGGGCTTGGTGGTGTTTCCTCTATTCCGAAAAGTCCATAAGTGCTCAAATGCGTTACATTGGCCCATACATAATTGTCAATAGTATTGACATCCTGATTCTCAATCTTTTCCCACCCTCCTGTTGCCTCATTGTAATGATATAACCTTAGGTTGCTTTCATCAATTCCGGATATCTCATCATCTGCATAATAGATTTTAATAACAGCAGAATCTAGTACAGAATTGACATCAATTTCAAAATCTATATCAATACTCTTTATATAATTCTCACCACTTGTCAAGCCAATGATACCCAGCAAGTTCTCAGAATATTTGATTATGTTAATTGTTGTGGTTATATTTGTGTTTGTTACAATATCTAAAACAACATTTGTATCCATTTTATCATCAATAGAAATTTCATTTGTATTTGAGAATGTTTCGTTATAAAAACCAGCAACAGCATAGATCACTGAGAGGTTAAGATTTGTAAGTTCACCGGATTTAAAGGCAATTTCTGCTGCTCTAATATCATTAACATAAAATTCTATTATTTTGCCATCTCCGCACTCTGCCTGAACCCTAAATAAATTTTCCAGTGATTTATAACCATATTTTCCATCTTCAATCTGTACAATTTCGCATATTTGGTTTCCTGCTTTAGCAGATACTCCCCATCCATCAGACACTGGATATCCATTTACTAGCACATCACCATAGAACTGATGCGGTGGAACAGGCACAGATTGGGCTAAAACAATAGCAGGCAAAGTCAATATGAATGCAAAAAATATAATAGCTTTCATATAATCAACCAAATATTATAAAATTGAAAGTAAATAATTTAAGCTTTAATTACTTATCCACCATGCCTTGCCTGGGCCTATTTCAGCATCTTTATCTGCATAGACCCAATAACCTCTGCCTAGTTCAAACTCATCCCAGCTTTCCATCGGATGTAATGGCGGATGATATTCTGAATTGTATTCCCATGGCAGCCACTGTATTTCTAAAATACTATTCCATAGATTTGCGAGATAATCACCTATCCACATAGGTTCGTACCATGTAAAGCCTATAAGGTTCCAGGTATCTTCTGTTACGGTATAGGAAGGAACTGATGGGTGCTCTCCTATGAACCAAGGCGAACTGCCTTTAGTTTCTATCACAACTGGCCCATTTGATATAATCCAGTATCCTTTGCCATGGGTCATCTCTTCTAAATCGCTAAAGTCTGGATTATCTGGATAATATGCTTTCCATCTCTGGCTCGGTTCCTCATTTGGATAATATGTCCAAACAACCTCAACAGGTGCGTCACCTATAACATCATTCGGATTTGTGCTTATAGGTTCTAATGGTATTGATACTAGATTAAGGCCACCTTCTAGTTCAAGCTCAAAGCTCCTTTTTAAACTGAATTCCCATATTCTTTCAGAGCACTGACCAAGCATGTCGCATGCTGTTATAGAAGCTATATGCATTCCTTCGAGCACAGTAACATAGCCTTCTGGCTCCACTTCATATTGACCATTATAATCTCTTATATCCTTGACATTGCCATCTATTTTCAATGTAACGTTTTTCATGCCAGAACCTTCATCAATTATAAGGGCTGACATCATTATTTCAGTTTCATCAAGCTGGTTGTATATTGTTGAGCTATTTTCTGGATAGACCTCTTTTATTTCTGGTGCTGTGTTGTCCACAAAAACAAATACGTCAAAGAAGGAATCTAATCCTGCAAGATCTGTAGCTGTCAGCACAAGTTCATATTCGCCATCATCAGCTCCTGTTGTGTCCCATGTTCCAAGTATATTATCATCAATGTTACATTCACTACCTTCGCAGGATGCAAGCTCTTCGCATTCCGCATACCAGCAGTATTCAAGAATCCATCCAGCTATGTTTTCGTCATAAACAGATCCTCCTATATCAATGGTTCCGGTAATGTAGTATTTCTCCTCACCGTCAGGGTAGGATATTTCAGCAGTTGGTACTGTATTGTCAACTACTACTGTTATAGTATCGGATTCCAAGGAATTTTTAGCATTATCATACGCCACTATCCACAGGTCATGGGAACCATCATTTTCTCCAGTTGTATCCCATTCACATTCATAAGGTTCTTCAGTAACAATGCATAGTGGTTCACCATCAGGATTTACATAGAATTCAACTCTGTTTATTCCAGAACCACCTACGTTATCCCCTGCATTTGCCTCGATTATAGCAGTCCCAGTAACGTAATCACCATCTTGTGGGGATGTTATTTCAGCTGTGATTGGATCTGTATTATCTATAGTATATAAAATTTCACCAGTTGCAGCAGCATTTGAATTTCCAGCAACATCTGTTGCTGTTATTGAGACTGCTACATTGCCATCATTATCTGCTGAAACATCCCATGAATATGTCCAAACAAGATTGCTTGTTTTTGTCATATCTGCATTAGTGACAACTCCGCCAATTGTAATTTTCGGTACAGTTGTTTCATCTATACCAGAACCTGCTTCTGTAAATGTAGCAGTAATCACAACAGTATCAGCATCTCTTACAATAGTATCTGCATGATCATCTGAAAGCACTACTGTTGGTGCTGTATTATCAATAGTATAAGAAGTCTTACCAGTTGCAGCTGTGTTTGCATTTCCTGCTCTATCTGTTGCTGTAATTGAAACTGCATGAGCTCCATCGTTTCCTGCTGGAACATCCCATGAATATGTCCAAACAAGATTGCTTGTCTTAACCATTGCTGCATTTGTAACTCCAATGTCTGCAATTGTGATAGTTGGAGGGGTTACTTCATCTATTTGGTCTGCTTCTGTAAAGGTAGCAGTAATCACAACAGTATCAGCATCTCTTACAATAGTATCTGCATGATCATCTGAAAGCACTACTGTTGGTGCTGTATCATCTATTTTTAATACGGATGAACTTGCCCATGAATTCACATCTATTTTATTTGTGGCTCTTACTCTAATTTCATAGTCCCCATCGGCTAAATCACTTGGAAGAGTATAAGTTCCATCACATTCATTTTCTGCTGTATAAGATAAAGATTCACCTGATCCAGTAACTTCTACCGCATCCTTATACAAAAAGGCCCAACAACTTTTCAAACCTTGTGGGTCTGTACCATCAGAAGTAATGGTTATGGTTGTTCCTTCTTTAACAGTATAATCACTTAATTCTACAGTTGAAATAATTGGCTTACTATTATCAATTAATACACTAAATGAATTATCACTTGCACTATTTTCAAATTGGTCTTCTGCATTTATAATAATTGTTTTTGTTCCGTCAGAAGTTGCACTTGTAATTGTATGTGTTATTGTATAAGTACCATCTCCATTATCAACAGCAGTTTCAGGACTGCCTGCTTCAATGTTTGAAAAATCTCCTGTTACAGTTAACCATCTTTCATTTAAATCAGCAATAATAGTTATTGCATCTCCATCTACATAATAGGTATCAAAATCTGTTGTAGTTACTGATTCAAAAGTTGGTGGTGTTGAATCAGGATAACTTGAATATAACCAGGGCTCATAATCAACATTATCACTTATAGCATCTCCTGTTCCGCTTGGATTGCTGCTATGTGTTGGACCTGTTACATCTCCCCACCAGTTGTTCTTGGCATCAACAACGTTCTCCAAGTAATCACTATGGAATAGACCCCAGTAATTGTCGTGAATATTGTTGTTGTTTACTGCAACTCCTTCTGGATCCATTATAGGATCTAATGGGAAGAGAATAGGGTCCCACCAGCTACCTACCCGAATTGCGAAGTTATTATGCCAAAAACCGCCGGCATACACTGGTTCATAATAAGCCATGTCATATATCTCATTGTTAGTAATTGTAGTATAATCTGCCCAAGTCTGGATGCCATGTATGCCACCAGAAACTGTATTGCCGTCGACAACAGAGTGATCCGCGGAGTAAGTCGCGTCTCGGTTCAAATGAATCGAAGCGTAGGAATACCAAACTTCTGCTCCTGTATCTATATGGCAGTTGTGAATAATATTATCAACTATTAACGTATATTCAGCGTCCGTGAAGATTGCTTCCCAACCAGAGCCGGTGATTGTGTTGCCGGATATTAGACCGCCAGTCCCCGCCCAGTAGTTAATGCCTTTTTGGCCTGGGTTGGTGATAGTGTTTTCAAGAATTTTAATCCCTGTGCCTACGTGGTTGCCAACCTGTATGGCGATTCCACCGACATCTAGTATTTGGTTGTGCTCTACGGTCAAATCATCGCCATTATAAGCAACAATCCCATCTCCTGCAATATTTAGTATGTGGTTGTGCTCTATGGTCACGTCATCGTTTGCATAAGTAGAAATCCCCCTGTCTGTACCAGTAATACTGCTTAAAGTGTTATAGCCCACGTAGCCACCATCAGCTAAATGGTAATCTGGAGCAGCTGATACATAAAGATTGATAGCTCTAGTGCCTCCAATATCTACCAAGATGTTGTAGCTGATAATTGCGTTGAGTGCGCTAGGAAGATCCGTATATATACCCTCACCTGTCATCTTGAAGCCGTTTACAGTGACATCATCTGCAGTAATGGTCAGTCTTCCACCGCTTATGATAGACTCGTCACCCCTGTCTGTACTTCCGGCAGGATCCACATCGTAATTTGCACCAAGCAATGTGACATTTTTTGATACAGTTATAATTTCATCATAATCCCCATCAGCGACATTAATTGTATCTCCAAGACTTGCTGCATCTATTGCATCTTGAATTAACGTGAAATCAGCACCACCACTATCATCTACAGTTAAGGTATTATCTGAATCGTAAATAATTGCATCTGAATTTGTTGTTGCTTGAATATTTCCATTATTATCTTTTACCTGAATATAAACTGTTTTTTCTCCATCACCTAATGAACAACCTGCTCCTGTTGTGATATCGAATGACTCGTGACTTGTAGCCCAAGCAACCCAAGCACTCCAAGTTAGACCATCACAACTAAACTGCATAAAATCAGGGGTATTAGCTCCAGGAGTTAAAGTTAATATAGGGGTTGAATCTTTTGTTACAGCATCTCCGCTTGCAATTGAAATTGTTGCTGCATCTGGAGTTATTGTATCCACTATGAATGTACCTGCATTAGTATTATCGTCCATAATATTTCCTACAACATCTTTTGCAGCAGTTACAGTAACAGTTCCACTTGCTTCTTCTTCATTATCAGATAAAGTGACTGTACCTACCCAAGTTGTACCTAAATAAGAAGATTCTGTAACAGTATAAGGGTCTGTTGTAAGCCCAGTAATCTGAACAGTAGGAGAAACTGTAGTATCCATACCACTCCCTGTTTCTGTAAATACTACAGTTATGGTTAAAGCTAAGTTATCATCATTAACCGAATCAGGAGTTACAGTAACAGTATCTACAGTAGGTTTTGTATTATCAACCACAAAATCATCATTTGTAATTGTTGAAACATCGTTGCCTGCAATATCCTTTGCTGTGATAGTTACAATAGCTGTACCATCACATGCAACATCACTTGGAACTGTAACTTCATAAGTATATTGCATATTAGAAACTTTTGCCATATCTGTTGCTGATAAATCACAAGCACTACCTTGATAATCAATTGCAATTTGAGGAGTAGGAGAATCTTGAACAGCTTCACTAAAATCAGCTGTTATTGTTAAAGCATCTCCACTTTTAACAATCTCATCAACATCACTATAAGATAATGTTACCGTTGGAGGAGTTGCATCTGACGTTGCACTTGGGCTGTCTGACAATCCACCTTGATTTCCAGCATTATCAACAGCTTCTATAGCAAAATAATAGGTTTGACCATCAGTGAATCCTGTCAAAATTTCAGTTTCTGAGTCTCCAGATGATTTTGGCGTCCATGATTGTGAATATGTCGTTGTCGTGGCAGAATTAAATTCTTCTTGAGTTATTATCTCTGAGTTTGAATATTTAACAACATAACTTGTTGCTGTTCCTGTACCATCATCATCCCCTGTTGCTGTCCATTCTAATTGAATATCTCCATTTGCAACTGCGGTTGCAGCTAAATTGTTAATAGCAAAAGGAGCTGTATTATCGACTTCAAAAACATTCTCAGAAACATCTTGAATATCTGTTGAATAATCTTTAACTCTAATTAATGCTGTAGAACTTTCTTCATAAGGTGTTGTATCCCAAGACCAACTTCTTTCTCCACGAGAAATTCCTTGTTTTATATTTACCCAGTTTGTTCCACTATCAGGCGAATACGCTACATCGTACTCAGTTGATGCTGGCTCACCTCCACCGTCTGTAATTACGGTCCAAGTAATCTCCTGTATTCCGCTCCAGTATTCCCCACCATTGGGATCATCAACAATAAGGGTTGTTATAGCGGCAGAAACCCCTCCAGCCATCACAAGAATAGAAACCAGAATAACACCAAGAATTGCGCCGAACTCTACAGCCCCCAATAACCCCTTCTTATTCAGAAAATCACCAATTAAAAAATATTAGTTAAAATTTGGTAGTAAGATTTAAATACCTTTTATTCTTGCACTACAATGGTAGTGCATGCTACTGATTTTTGTGGGAATGGTGGGAATCCCAGAAGCCTTTTTTCTTCCAAATTTATCCATTGTGCAATGTCAGGGGATAGAATACTACTTCCTTTGTCATTTTTATTTAACCCTTGGATTTTTTTAACTCTACACCATTGGATTAAGTTATTGTGTAAGTTATAAAAATAAAGTCATTATCAGGCAACCAAGCAGTTCCCCAGCATCCAAATGCAATCCCGTCATCATAGGTATCATCTCTAGCCCCCGACCAAGTTAATACAGAGCCACCTTCTTCTAGCGAAATCCACTCTATAACATATGTTTCTCCAGGAATGACATCAATTGGTTGTAATTCAAAATTGACCATTGTTAATTGTGGACCTTGAACAAAAGTTGTTGCTGTTCCGAGTACAGTTCCGTTAGGATCACCAGACCTTATGTTAATAGTAGTGTTATATCCTGTTACAAGAAGCCTTAAGCTAAGGTCTACTGCTACAAGAGGTGAAGCAGATGGTGTGAAGCTCTGGAATAGACTCCCAAGACCCATAGGTGGGATTCCACAACCATACCATGCACTTATCTGAGCATCATTTACCTGGTCTGGCACAACTTCCACGATACAATCAGGATCCTCTCCAGCTGCACACCCTGGATTACACCAGCCATCTCCTGCGCATAGCGAACAGCCGTATAAGTCTTTTATCTTCTTAAACGGAGCACACTGTTCAAGACAAGCTCCGCAACCTTCTGTAGCTGCATCACAAACACTACCTGCTTGAGTTTCTACACCCTGACCTAAACTTTCTGCACTAGAACCTCTATTAGGTCCAATAACACAAGTACCTTTTTCTGCTGTTATTGCTCTTACTCCAACAACAGCAACTGACAGCATCACCGCTAATAATATTCCATACAAAAATATTTTTCTCATTTTCATCCCCTGCCTTTAATTTAGTAAAAACATCGAAAAAGCTATCTACGCCAAACAGTTTGGCCCTCCAAACCCTTTATTCTCCATTTCTTTTTTCGCTTTGGCTACATTCAATCCCTTAAGCGGGTCGCCACCCTGCTTCAGATACAGATCATCAAAAAAGCTGCCTACACTACCATACTTATCCTTAATAACTTCAGACACAATAAAATATAAAGCATCTGTCTGATTCTGTTGATTCTCTATAGCTATACTATATGGCTCTATTTGCTCAACTATAATCGCTATTTCCTCGACCGCATTATCAATACTCTCCACATTGGCACTTAGCTCAGTAATTTGTGTCTGTTGATTCTCTATAGCTATACTAAGTTCAGTAAAAACATCAAAGAAAGAATCTACACTAAATGAGGTGTTATCTGCCTGGGCTTGCACATTTGCTAGCTTGGCACTTAGCTCAGTAATTTGTGTCGATTGATTCTCTATAGCTATACTACACATCTCTATTCTCTGAACTATAATCTCCAGTGTCTCCTGCAACTTCTTTGACTGCAGCTGCATAGATACTATCTCAGTCTCAATATGCTCATCTTTTGCCTTTAATTCAGTAAAAACATCAAAGAAGCTATCTACACCAAATAGTTCGCTAACCTCAGTAAACACATCGAAAAAGCTGTCTATCTTGCTATTTATCTCATATGTAATATCAAAAAAGCTATCTATCTTATATTTATTTGCAACAACTTGCTTGGTATTGTTGTCTATCGCATATGTATTACTCTCAATGCGTAGCTCTTGCGTCACCACTTCCGCCTTCAAGTCTTCTGTTTTTACGTCAATCTCCACAAATACATCAAAGAATGAATCTACATTGTAATAGTCTGCAACCTTAGTGAACACATCAAAAAAAGAATCTACCTGGGTTTGCAAATGCCGGAATGGAAATCCCATAACATCTATATCCTTAACAGGCTCTCCCTTAGCAGCACTAACTGAACCACACACTAAAACCAATGCTAAAAACAAAGCTCCAAACAAAATTATTTTTTTCATTTTTTAATCCTTCAACTGATTAATTGGATATAAGATTTATAAATCTTTACTTTTCGCACTACTTATGTAGTGCATGCTGCTGGTTTTGGTGGGAGAGGTGGGAATTTAACTGGTTTTAGGCACAAAATGGGTTTAAATCTCTTATGGTTAATTAATTTCTATAATTATACTCTGTTATTGAGGTTGCTATGATTCCTGTCCAGACACGGGTCACGAAAAAGCTTATAGAAAGACTTGACGAGCTTATTCAGCAGGGTGTTTATTCCAACAGGTCCGAAGCCATAAGGGATGCCATAAGAAGGCATGTCACCTCTTTCTCGGAAAACAGCAAAAACACCGGAAACAGAAAGGATTAGTTATTCCTAACCAAATCTGAAGATGCAGAACCGATTCAGCCTCCATGAACAGCTATGGGCTCAGTAATTTCCTTTTGCTTTGCAAGCTCTGTATGAATGAAGTACTCGGATACCTTCTTGTCCAGTTTTATAAGTTCCTGGACAATGGGGCTTTCTTCGTTCAGTTTGTATAACTTGGCCTGTGCGATTCTCCTCGTTTCCTTTACAATTCCCAATTTTTTGAGTTCAGGGAATATCCCATGCAGGGTTGACCATGCAACATCGGAATTTTTCGCTATTTCTGTCAGTGAGTAGTCAAAGGTTCTTCTCTCCTCTAACAAAAAGTCCAGAACCCTTATTAATGGGGAGTTCCCAAAAACCCTTCTGAAAGCTGATTTTTCCATATTTATTATATACACCTTGGATTATATAGATATTTACATGCTAATTTAAAAGGTTATTATGAACCGCACTATTCTTGTTGTGACAGGCCTCCCGGGCTCTGGGAAGTCAGAAGTATACCACTACATAAAATCCAGGGGAATCCCCGCGTTCAGGACAGGAGACGTCATCAGGGAAGAGGTTATGAATCGCGGCCTTCACCTCACACCCCAGAACTCTGAGATGATTGCAAGAAAGTTCAGGGAGGAGGAAGGCATGGATGTGGCTGCCCAGCGCGTGGGTGAGAAGATAAAAAAACTCACCAAGAAATTTATCTGTGTGGAGGGGCCCAGGGACATATATGAGATAGATTACCTGGCAACCTTAGGGAAGGTCACGCTGCTCATAATCCAGGCTCCGGAAAAGATTCGTTTCAAGCGCCAGAAATTGCGTGTTAGCGGCGGAAGATTCGAGCCTAAAAGCCGCAACCCAAAGAACCTGGAAGAATTCAGATGGCGTGACGAACAGGAACTCGAGCGCGGCCTGCACGAGGTCACGACAACACACAAATACCCGCGCCATGTGATAAAAAACACAGGCACCAGGGAGGAGCTCAGAGAAAGGGTTGAAATGGTTCTGGAAAAAATAAAGAAATAAAGCCCCTGCAGGATATGAATGGGTGACTACATTTTTAAATATTTTATTTACAGGTGACTACAAAAATGAAGAAGGACAGCAAAGGCAAAGTTACTGATATATTGACTGTGTTCCAG
>JAUWZW010000040.1 GCA_030615165.1 Candidatus Aenigmatarchaeota archaeon | reverse complement strand
GTTCTGGTTCTTGTATATGGTAATGTTCGGTATTGGCGAAAGAAGAACCGGCGGGTTGTTGACCGTTACGTTGGTTATGCAGGTTTCGTCAACAAGGCCATCGCAGTCATTGTCTATATCATCACCGCATATTTCATCGGCTCCTGGATTTATTGAAGCGTTTATGTCATTGCAGTCCTCGCTGATGGGGTAGCCGTCCCCGTCGCTGTCTACAAATGATGGGGTTACTGTTATCTGGGCAGCTGTCTCGGATATGACAGAGTCATTGTACATGAGCTTGATTTCCAGCGTGTATGTCCCTGTTTCATTGGGCGCTGTTATGCTGAATTCGGAAAGGCTGACCTCCACAATTTGACTTTGGTTTGAATCATAGCCTTCACCGAATCCCTGCTCTGATTCCGAATAATCGGTTGTAGTTTGGATGGTATTGTCAATAAATGACGTTGATATGGTTTCATTTGGCAGGGTTTTGTTACCTCTGGTAACGGAAATAACAGTGACTGAATGGTTTGTTACGTTTTCCTGCTCTATTGCATGATAGTGCGGGCTGTCCCCGCTTACAGAACCTGCGACAATCTCGGAATAGGAAGCTACCTCTGTTGTGGTATTGTAAAGGGTTACATTTTCTAGAATGGTCTGGTTGACTGTCTGGTTCAGGGTCTCATTGAAGACCTCAATTATTGTTTCCTTGGTTATGGTGTAGGGGATTGAGTAGGTTGTTGTGTAGAAAACAGTCAGATTGTATTGGAAACTAAGAACAGGATAAGATGTTTTTGCGCCCTGGAAGCCATAGCCTGCTCCTGAGCCGCTAAGGGGGGTGCTGGACTTGTAATATAACCCAGAACCAGAAGGGATTTTAGCTTCGGATACGGAGATGAATTCATCAATGGTCATGGTTTTGGTCTGGTCTGCAACAGAAACAACTATCTTGGCGTCCTGGGGTATAAGGTCTTGAGATTCGAATTCTATGCCAATAAAGCCATTGAGGACTTCGCCTGGGGAATAAGATGATGTCTGTAGTCTTGCGGTCATGAATCCTGTAGGTGGGGGTTGAATAAATATAAAGACAGCAACAAGTATTATAAGCAAGGTAATTATCATTTTATTTGACAGATATGTCAGTATGGAAGGTATTCGAATCCTTGGCTTTTCTTTTGCCACTTCAGTCTTCTCTTCCTTGGGTGGTGTCCTGCCAACATAGATATTTATGACCTTGCCGTTCTTATCCCTAATACTTTTGTAGTAATAAGGCCCGAATTTTTTATTTCCCCTCCTGATATATTTGGCATATACCACTCAATCCCTCCGGGAAAGAAATGGTTTGTAAGGTAACAAATAATCTGAAAACCCCAAACCCCCGTATAATATTATGTAAGGTAACTATTAATTAATTATATATTATCTGCAGGGTTATCCGTGATAATTCCTTCCATAATACAATATCCAAGAAATTTGGCTGCTGTTGACCACTTTCTTCTCTGTGTTCTTGATGATGAGTTTCCTGAAATCATATACTTCTGCACATCAGCTGTTCCTATACTTGACAGGTTCTTGGCTGAGAGTTTTTCGGATATTTCCGCAGTATCAAGAAGTATATATACATCAGAAATGTATGCAATGATACTATTCGGGTTGAATCTTTTTCTTTCCTTCAAATAGTCCTCAAAACCCCCAAGTACGTCTCTTACCTTCATATTGCAATTTTGATAGAAAGTTTTATATAACCAAATCATTTCATTACCATGGAAACCAAAGACTGTAAAGATGTGGGCAAACTTGCAACATTTGTCCCAAACAAAAAATTGTCAGTATACAACTGGTTCTACTTCAAGGAGGGCTTTGCAAGGGAGCTTGTTACATTACTTTTTGATATGTTCGAGCTGGAGCCAGGAGAAACAGTGCTTGACCCGTTTTGCGGCTCTGGAACCACAAACCTTGCTTGCAGGGAATACGGCATTGATTCTTATGGATTTGATGTCCTGCCGCTCTGCGTGCTTGCCTCAAGGGTCAAGACAAGGGATTATGATTTGGGGAAGCTGGGCAGGGCAGTGAAGGAACTGAGGCAATCCAAGTTCATGTCCCAGGATTTGGGAACTGTCCCGAAAAATATCCGGAGGTTCTTCAATCCCCACACACTGGAGGATGTCCTGTTCTTCAGGGAAAGATTGAAGGGATTTGAGAACCCTGTGAGGGATTTCCTGAAACTTGGTCTGATAACATCCACAACAAGGTGCTCCTGGATGTACAAGGACGGGGCTGTGCTCAAACTGAGGAAGAAGCCTGTTCCGCAGTTCAGGAAATTTTATCTGCGCACCCTGCGCAAGATGGTTAGAGATTTGGGGAAGCTGGATACAAAGCCCTGTGAGACAAGCATTGAGTTCGGGGACGCGAGAAACCTTGGGCTGGAGGATGAAAGTATTGATGGGGTTATAACATCCCCTCCTTACCTTAACAAGATTGAATACACAAAAATCTACGGGGTTGAGGAATTCCTTTTCTTTGGAGAGGAGGCAAGGCCTGGCCTGAGGTCTTATATGGGCCTTGACACAGAGGCCGAGCCTGCTTTCCCTGACTTGGACCTGCCTCCTGCAGCGAATGCATACTTCTCTGATATGAAAAGAATCCTGAAAGAGCTTTACAGGGTATGCAGGCCTGGCGCAAGGCTCGGGATTGTCCTTGGGGACGGCTGCTTTCCTACAGGGGTTGTGCACTGCGATGAACTGCTCCCCAAGCTTGCGGAGGAACAGGGCTTCAGGACAGAAAGGGTTTACATCCTTAACAGGAGGACATGCACAAGGCAAAGGGTGATAAAGGTAGGCAAAATGGAGGAAAGCTTAATTATATTTAAAAAGTAACTCTTAATTGACTGGCGATAGCCAGTCCCCGTAACAGTTCGCAAGGCGAAGTGTATGGGCCCGTAGCTCAATTGGATAGAGCGTCCGGCTTCGGTTTTGTAGGAGAGACCGGAAGGTTGCATGTTCGATTCGTGCCGGGCCCATCATCATTTATACGGAACAGAGCCACAGAGAAGACCACCGTTTTTAAACAGTGGATGAACTGTGGCGTTTGCGTTTTCCTTCCTCCTCAACCCTCTTAATGTATTGCTCAATTGTTCTTGCTGATATTTGACCAGCAGTTCCAACATAATAGCTTGGAGACCATATGTGACCCTTCCAATAATCCTTCTTGAGTTCTGGATATTTTTTGAATAACCTTAATCCGCTAACTCCCTTCAAAATCTTGACTATGTTTGTAGGTGATTCGAATGGTGGTGCTGATATGAACAAATGAATATGGTCTGGCATAATCTTCAACTCAAGGACTTTGTAACCTTTGGTTTCTGAAATGGTGTGTATCTGTTCCTTTACAAACTCCCTAATCTTCCCTTTGAGTATTGACTTCCTATACTTCGGACACCAAACTATATGGTAGTTGATATTGTAAACCGCTGAACTTGTTTTTCCCATACTTAATATTGGACAGTTAAATATTTAAACCTATAGGTTAATAATATAGTATGCTCTGTAAAAGAACCTTCAGATACAGGATGTACCCAAGCAAAACAGCCGAGAAAACACTGCTTAACACACTTGAAATATGCAGACAGACATACAACGATTTGCTTGAAATCAACACAGAAACATATAAGAACATAGGCAAGGGGTTGAGCGGGTTTGGCATGAACTATTGCATTAACTACATGGGCGGGGCTGATAAAACCAGTGTCCACTCTCAGGTTCTCCAAAACGTAAGCGACAGGGTCGGCAAGGCATTCAGGAATTTCTTTAGAAGGGTCAAGGAAAAGAGGAAGGGAAAACACATCAAGGTCGGCTATCCCAGATTCAAAAAGTTTGGCAACATCAAATCATTCACCTATCCGCAAAGCGGGTACAGTCTGGATAATCACGTTCTCAATCTATCCAAGATTGGCAGGATCAATCTAAGGATAGGCAAGAAACAAAACAGAATAGAGGGAAATGTCAAGATCCTGACCATCAAAAGGATGCCATCAGGCAGGTGGTTCGCCATATTCAGTTGCGAGATTGAAATCAAGCCCAAAAAGCACAAATTCCCAAAAAAGAAGGTAGGCATTGATGTCGGGCTTGAGAAGTTCGCCACTCTTTCTAATGGCATAGTTATCGAAAATCCCAGATTCCTTGTTAAATCTGAGAGGAGGCTAAAGCTTCTGTCCAGAAGATTCAGCAGGAAGAAAAAGGGAAGCAATGAAATATATGATTCAAGGATTAAGCTGGCGAGAATCCATGAGAAGATAAGCAACCAGCGGTATGACTTCATGCACAAGACAACAAGGATGCTTACTGACAAATTCGGTCTGATTTCGGTGGAAGACCTGAACATAAAAGGCATGGTCAGACATCCATATCTCGCAAAGCATATTCACGACGCCTCTTGGGGAAACTTTGTCCAGATGCTCGGCTACAAAGCTGAAAATGCTGGTGGCAGAGTAGCTAAGGTCAACCCAAAAGGCACTACGCAGGCATGCAGCCAATGCGGGAACAAAGTGCCGAAAACATTAGCTCAGAGATGGCACAGGTGTCCCGTGTGCGGACTGCATATAGGCAGGGATTTGAACTCTGCGAAAGAGATGCTCAGAAGAGCTACCGCAGGAACTGCGGAAAGATACGCCGATGGAGACGGGAGTTCCCCTCTTGGAGAAATCCTTGAGAGTAGCCCGTCAGAGAAGTCGGAAGCCCCTCAACTTGTTGGGGGGTAGTTCACATAATAAAACCAAAATACTGTCAATTGCCTCAGTGGCTCAGCGGTTAGTTGGTTGTTAACAGTCAGGACTAAAGCGCCAGACTCATAATGCTTTTATGAGTTTTGAGGAGAAATCCTATGAAAGCGTGTATTCTGGAAGTCGCGGGTTCGACTCCCGCCTGAGGCATACGGTCTGAGTGGTAAGTTAGAAGGTTTTGCATAAATGTCTTGAAGTCAAGAGATAAAGGAAATTCTAAGGTGTTCAAATGACAAAAGAAACGATTATCCCCCAACTCTCCAATGAAATGAGAAAAAGAATAAAGAAAATAGTAGAATTTCATTACGGCTTCAGGCCCAAAAATAAAGATATTAACTGGATAGATAAAATGTTAAGAAACAATTACTCTGTTCTTCATGACCAAAGAATTATTCGAAACCTTGCAACTGTGGAGATTGATAAGATGTTATTAAAACACAGAGATAAAATTGGGAGTATAAAGTTTGAAAAGATATTACTCGACAAACTTATTTTTCGCTATTTAACTTTAGCAAGTATGTGTTATAGAGCAGGTATATCATTTGCCACAATAACTCTTTGTAGAACTGCGATTGAAACTGGATTAAGAGAAAGAATTGCAGAAGAATTGGCTAAAAAAGAATGTAATAAAACAAAAGAATTTCCAAAAATCATCTTGGAAAAATTAAAAACATTGAAAGATATATCACTAGGAACAAGAGGGGAAAATAAAGGATTGATAGACTTGGCAGAAGAAAATAACATGATTTCGAATAAAACAATAGAAAAAATATTCAAGGAACTTAAATTTAAACAACAAAGCAGTAGAAGAATTTTAGATAAATTCATTCATGGAAACCTCATTTGGATGGTAAATTTTGTTAAAGAAAAAAATAAAAATGTTGAAGTAATAGGTGCAGAGAATATATTAGAAAAATATAAAATAATTGCTGATTCTAAAATTAATGACATAGCGGTTGAAGTTTTAAAAGGAACCACCAAAATTGCAGAAATTCTTTATTTTGAAAATATTAAATAAGGCAAGAGCTAGTTTCTTAGGTATCGTAATCCTCAATTGCCCTGCATGATGTTCTGTTATTGTTGGCATTTTCAACATTCTCCATTAAAGATTTTTCTATTTCTTTCAAATATTTTTCTCTCCTTTCTTTGCTCCAGTTCAATCCAGAATAATAAATACCTTTCTTAATCCTTTTGATGTATCTTGATATAGAATCTTTAGTAAATGGTAATAATATAACTAAACCCTCTGAAGGAACTAATCTATTGTTACTAAATTTACCTTCTTTTATTAACGTCATCTGATTTATAAGTGCATCTTCAGTATAGGGTGGTACATAAACCATTCCTTTTCTACTGCGATAGTCTGGGAAATCTAAAATCTCAATCACTTCATGGGGAATATATATCTTTTTTGTTCTTTCAGTAAAAGGGATAGGAAATATTATTGTCCTTCCAAATGGTAATTTAAATTTATAAATTCCTACTGGTGGTTTGCATACAATACAATGTCTATTATTATCATCAACGTTTCTCCAATCATCATTTGTTATCTCTCCCATCATGAATGAATTTTGATCAAAGAAGTCTGGTTTTATTGATGTCTCCACTTTTTTCTTTTTTAATATACCTAAAGCATCAAAAATTCCAATGATAATTATAATAGAACCTAGGTATCCACTAATTTCTAAATAATTGACAATATCTATATTTACAAAACCCCCTAAACCACTAACCAATATTATTATACCAAAAATGATTACTATTATGCTTTTCATTTTATACCACCACAAACCTTTTTACAAATAAAACTATAATTAAATGATATAAAAACAATAGCCCTTTAGGGGGCATTATCATTCAGACTGATTTTCCGCCTGAGGCATGGTTGATATGGCTTTAATATCCATAATAGGCGCAGGCAGGGTGGGAAGCACGGCGGCTTTTGTCCTGGCCATGAAGAGCCTGGCGGACATAAAGCTGGTTGATATTGTGGAGAAGGTGCCGCAGGGCGAGGCGCTTGACATCATGCACGGCGCAGCCTCTGCATTCTCTGTTGATGTTTCCGGGTCAAATGATTTCAGGGATATTGCGGGCTCGGACATAGTCATAAACACGGCTGGCATACCAAGAAAGCCGGACATGGACAGGCTTGACCTTCTGAACAAAAACGTTCAGATTGTTAAATCGATTGCAGAGAAGATTAAGGAGCATGCATCAAGTGCGATTGTCCTGCAGGTGTCCAATCCCATGGATATAATGAGTTACATCATGAACAGGATTACAGGGTTCCCCAGGGAAAGGATAATGGGCATGGGTGGCATGCTGGATTCACAGAGGTTCTCCCTGTTCCTTGCAAGGGAGCTGAATGCAAAGCCCATGGAAGTGAAAAGCATGGTGATAGGGGAGCACGGAGAGTCCATGGTTCCGCTATTTTCGCAGTCATTCCTTGGGGATAAATGTGTGAGTGAGCTGCTCAGCGAAGAACAGAAAAACAGGGTTCTGGAAAACACAAGGAAGGTAGGAGCCGAGGTTATTGGTTTGAAGGGAGCAACGGTTTTCGCCCCTGCTTTGGCAATCGCCAGGATGGTTGAGAATATAATCAGGGACAAGAAGGAGACAATTCCCTGTTCTGTTTACCTTGATGGTGAATACGGGCATGAGGGCCTCTGCATAGGCGTGCCGGCAAAGCTTGGAAAGAATGGCATGGAAGGTGTGGCTGAGCTGGACATAACAGATGAGGAAAAGGAAATGTTTGACAAGTCTGCGAAGAAGATGAAAGGCGTCATAGAAGAGCTTAAATTATAAAAACCTATGCCCTGCTCTTTCCGCCGGATATATTGACTGTTGTTCCTGTGATATAGCCTGCCTTTTCCGAGGCAAGGTAAAGGACAAGCTCTGCGACTTCTGAAATCTTGCCCACCCTTTTCAGGGGGACAGAAACATTTTCATAAGTCTTTTCAAGCTCTTCCACGCTCATGTCCCTTGTGTAGGCAAGGGCTTCTTCATATGCCTGGTTCCTCAAAGCAGTCGGCTCAAGGATGCCCGGTGCAACCCCGACAACCCTTATGCCGTGCTTCCCGAGCTCCTTTGCCCAGCTTCGCGTGAAAGCATAAAGCGCTGCCTTGGTTCCTGCATAGCAGCTCTGGCCCTCGGAACCCTCAAGCCCTGCTTCCGATGTCATGTTGATTATGACCCCTGATTTTCTTTTAACCATCTCCCTGGCAACAGCCTGGGCGCAGAGGAAGGCGCCCTTCTGGTTCACTGCTGTCATCCTGTCAAACCTGTCCTCATCAAGCTCATATTTGCCCTTGGGCTGCTTAGGGTCAACCAGCAAAAGCGG
>JAUWZW010000016.1 GCA_030615165.1 Candidatus Aenigmatarchaeota archaeon | reverse complement strand
TTTACAATCTTCTCATAAGCGGTTGCATAGGAGCATCGTATATAGCCCTCGCCCATCCTCCCGAATTCTGTTCCGGGAACAACAGCAACCCCGGCTTCTTTCAGCAACCACTGCGCAAACTTAAGGGATTTCATCCTGAATGCCTTTATGTTCGGGAATGTGTAGAATGCACCCTTTGGCTCTAAGCAACGAAAGCCCTGTATTTCATTCAGCCTTTTGACAATGAACTTCCTTCTCCTGTCATATTCATTTGCCATCTTTTTTATTGCACCCTGCGGTCCAGTTAATGCCTCTATTGCGGCCATCTGCGAGATTGTTGGCGCACATATGGAGGTGAACAGATGTATCTTTGTCATGGCCCTGATTATCCTCTCAGGACCAGCAGCATAACCTATTCTGAAGCCCGGCATTGCATAGGTTTTTGAAAAGCTTTGCAGTGTCAGAACATAATTCTCCATACCATTCAGCGAGCCAATAGAAACATGCTTGGCATCACCATACACAAATTTTTCATATGCCTCATCGGATATTATAAGCAGTTCATTGTCCACTACAAAATCCGCGACTTCTTCCATGCAGGTTTTACTGAATACGGTCCCTGTCGGGTTTGATGGTGTATTCATTATCAAGGCATTTGTCTTCTCCGGGATTATCACCCTTTCCATCATATCCACATTGAACTCGAACCCATCGCTTTCCTGCAACGGTATGGAGAGTGGCATACCATTAAGAACTTCAACAGATGGGCCATAGGTAAGGAAGCCTGGGTCAGGGATTAAACAACCCTCACCCGGGTCTATCGTGCACAGCAGGGCAAGGAGAATGGCTTCTGTTGACCCGGTTGTGACAATAATCTGTTCAGGATTAACCCGTATCCTGTTCTCCTTCTTCAGCTTCTTGGCAATTAACTCCCTCAGATCGCTTCTTCCCTGCGGAGGGGAATAGTGTGTGTATCCTTCCCCAAGCCTTTTCTTGGCCGCCTCTATTATATTCTTTGGGGAATCAAAATCAGGCTCCCCCGGACCCAGGGATATTATATCCTTCCTCTCCGCTGCAATACTGAGAAGCTTTCCCAGTGTTGATACAGGAAGTTCCCTCTGCCTTTCAGAAATAAGGTCCCTTGGCATTTTATCCCAATTATTATTTAACCCGACTACTAAATAAATAATATTATGGACAGAATGGATTGCTTCTTCAACCCGAAATCCGTCGCAGTAATCGGCGCCTCAAGGTTTCCAAAAGAGGTAGGCCATGTAATCTTCAGGAACTTCATGGAGGGAGGCTTCAGGGGGAAATCCTTCCCTGTCAACCCGAAGGCAGACAGGATATTGGACTGCAGGTGCTATCCAAGCGTTCTGAAGATAAGGGAGAAGATAGAACTCGGTGTGATAACGGTTCCTGCAAGGATAGTTCCGCTGGTCCTGGAGGAATGCGGGAAGAAGGGAATACCCGCTGTCATAATAATATCAGCAGGATTCAAGGAAATAGGAAATGAAAAATTGGAAAAACGTATTGAAAAAATCCTAAAAAAGCACAGGATAAGATGCATAGGTCCTAACTGCCTTGGTGTTTTCGACCCATACGCACAGGTGGATACATTCTTCCTCCCGAGGTATAAGCTTGAGAGACCTGGCAAGGGGGACATAGCATTCATTTCACAATCAGGGGCGCTGGGCTCTGTTGTAATGGACTGGATGGCAATGAAGGGATACAAGATATCCAAGTTCATTTCATACGGCAATGCAGTTGACCTGGACGAGGCAGACCTGATAGAATACCTTGCAGGGGACAAGAGGACAAGGGTGATATGTGCATACTTTGAAGGTGTGAAGAGGGGAAGGAGATTCTTTGAGATTGCAAAAAGGGTTTCCGGGAAGAAGCCTGTCATTGTTCTGAAGGGCGGCGTGACAGATGAGGGAACCAAGGCAACCCTTTCCCATACAGGCTCCCTGGCAGGCTCTGCAGAGGTCCACAGCGCTGCATTCAGGCAGGCAGGAATCATAGAGGCAAGAGACCTGGAGCAGATATTCGATTTTGCAAGGGCCCTTTCCACACAGCCGAGACCGAAGGGAAACAGGGTCCAGGTCATAACAGACGGCGGGGGATTCGGTGTCCTGACAGCAGACAGCCTGGTCAAGAACAACTTAACCCTTGCAAAAATGAGCAAGGACAACATAAACACGCTGAAGAAGGGACTTCCGTCCTATGTTGTCCTGAAGAACCCCATAGACCTGACAGGTGATGCGGATGCTGAGAGGTACAGGATAGCAATAGATGCTGCGCTGGATGACCCGAATGTGGACATGATAGCACTCATAACCCTATTCCAAGTACCCCTGTTGACATCAGAAATAGTGGAGGTTGTCTCTGCAGCAAACAGGAGGAGGGAGAAGCCAATAGTTGTCATTGCTGCAGGAGGCAGATATACAGAAGTCCTGAAGAAAAGCATTGAGGATTCCGGAGTCCCAACATTCTCCTACCCAGAGAGGGCAGTAGAGGCGCTGGGGGCTCTGCATGGATACAGGAAGAAAAAGTCTGAACTTTAAAAAAGCAGATTTAAGCCACAGATACAATTATATAATATGCATACAATCACCAAACACAATGTCAGAGCCCTTTTTCCAAAAAGACCAGGATGGTCGCATAAGGGAGATTTCGGGAAACTTCTTGTTGTTGGCGGCAGCCTGAGGTATTCAGGTTCCCCGGCATTTGTTGCGCTGGCAGCGATAAGGACAGGAACGGATTTGACTCTTGTTGCAGCGCCGCGCAGGGCAGCAGACATAGTTGCAAGGTTCCAGCCAGACCTTATAACAGAGCCAATGAACAGCGAATATCTCTGCCCGTCTGAAGTCAAGCATATAATGGAATTGGCAGAATGGGCAAATGCCCTTGTTATAGGAGGCGGGCTGGACAGGAAGCCGGAGACATACAAAACCATAAGGATGATCCTGAAAAAACTCAAAAAACCATGCGTTATTGATGCAGAGGCTTTGCGTGCAGTGGCAAAACACCCCAAGTTATTGAAACAAAACTTTGTTCTCACCCCGCATGAAAATGAATTCCAAGCGCTGGGAGGGGGAAGGCCAGGCCACAAAATCAATGAGAGGGCAGGGCAGGTGAAGAAGCTTGCATTGAAACTGAAAACCGTGGTGGTGCTTAAGGGACATGTTGATATGGTATCAGACGGGGGCAGGGTCGCACTGAACAAGACCGGGAATCCGTATCTCACCAAAGGCGGTACTGGAGACACGTTTGCAGGAATCTGCGGGGCCCTGCTCGCGCGCGGCGTGAAACCGTTTGATGCAACCTGCGCTGCAGCATGGATTAATGGCGCAGCAGGCGATTTAGCACTGCGCAGGATAGGACCCGGGTTCTTTGTTTCCGAGATGCTGGATTTCATACCAAAGGTGATTCGGGGATGAACCCCAGAAAGGTGATAATAGCAGGAGCAGCGGGCAGGGACTATCACAACTTTCTCATGTATTTCAAGAATAATCCAAGATATAAAGTAGTTGCTTTTACAGCCGCCCAAATACCCGGAATAGAGAAAAGAGTATTTCCAAAGGAACTGGCAGGAAGGCGCTACAAGAAAGACATCCCCACTTTTCCAGAAACAAAGCTACCAGAGCTGATTAAAAGATATAATATTGATGAAGTGTTTTTTGCATATTCTGATGTGAGCAACCAGTACATAATGGAGAAGGCAGCACTTGTTAGTGCATGCGGTGCGGATTTTGTTTTAACAAGACCGGAGGCAACCATGCTGAAATCCAGAAGGCCTGTCATATCTGTTTGCGCGGTTCGGACTGGTGCAGGAAAGAGTCCGACAACAAGGAAGATATGCAGGATTTTGAAGGAAATGAATATCAACCCGGTTCTGGTCAGACACCCCATGCCTTATGGAAAACTGAAGAAACAGATCTGTCAGAGATTTGCAAGTTATGAAGATTTGGATAAACATAAATGTACAATTGAGGAACGAGAGGAATATGAAGGGCACATAAATGAGGGCGTGACAATTTACGCAGGTGTTGACTATGAAAAAATTCTGCGCAGAGCAGAAAGGGAGGCCGATGTAATCATATGGGATGGTGGCAATAACGACTTCCCGTTCTACAAGCCAGACCTTCACATAGTTCTTGCTGATGCGCGTAGGCCAGGGCATGAACTATCATATTATCACGGGTCAGTAAACGTCCGGATGGCCGATGTGGTGATTATCAACAAGATTAAGACAGCAAGCAAAAGAGACATCGAAACAATAGAGGAGAATGTTAAAATGCTAAATCCCGAAGCACTTGTAGTCAAGGCGAATATGCACAAAGAGGCTGACAGACCAGACATGATAAGGGGAAAGCGCGTTCTTGTTGTGGAGGACGGCCCCACACTTACCCATGGTGGGCTGAGCTTTGGTGCGGGTTACCTGGCTGCAATGAAATACAAGGCAAAGAAGGTCGTTGACCCCAGGCCTTATGCAGTGGGCACAATCAAGAAAACATTCAGGAAATACAAACACCTTGAAAAGGTTCTGCCCGCAATGGGTTACGGGAGGAAGCAGATAAAGGAGCTGGAAAAAACCATCAACAGAATACCATGCGATTCTGTCATAGTAGGAACACCGGTTGACCTTGGCAGATACCTCAAGATAAACAAGCCGCTGGTAAAGGTAACATATGAAATCCATACAACAGAGAGGCCGAGCATAAAGGAAATGATTGAAAGGTTTGTAAGAAAGAAAATAACTGTTTAACCCCAACATCAGAACAAACCGCTAACTCTTTTCATTGACTCAACAGGGGCACATATAACAAGGACATCACCCTCCAGTATCTTTGTATCGGATTTTGCCTTTACCAATTCCCCGTTCCTGTATATTGCACATATTATAAAGTCATCTACTATTTCACCTAGTGTCTTGTTTGTGACCTTGCACCTCTTTGAAACAACCTTCTCAAATATCTCTGCCTTTTCCCCTGCAACAAGGCTTACAAGCCTCTCACCTGGTTTTTCTATGGCTTTTTTGAAGGCAAAGACAGCAGAGGTTGTTGTATTTATGCTGGCTGTTATACCAAGCTTCATGAATATCTCTTCGCTCGATGTATCATTGACCCTTGCAACAATGGTCGGAACCTTGAAATCCTTTGCAACCTCGCATATCATAAGATTGGTTTTATCATCACCTGTTAGTGCAACAAGGGCATTACAATGCTCTATGTCCCCGTCCTTTAGAATCTTTCTATCAGTTGCATCGCCATGAAGAATAAGGGCATCAAGCTTCTCCCCCAGCTTCTCCGCAACCTTTTCTTCCTTCTCAACAACCACAACATCATGCTTTTCCTTTGCACAGAGCTCGGCTAACTTTGTTCCTAGCTGACCACCCCCGGTTATCATTATTTTCATTCCAACACCTTCTGATATATTATTATAACCACTCCTAATATTTATAAAACATTACAGACAGATTACTTTTACCACACCCACACATTCACCGTCAAAATCTTGTCCCCCTCTGATAACGCAAACCTTTCAACATTTACCATCATCTTTTCTGGTGGGTTCAGACCGCAATCCAGCAAGACATTATCACCCTCATTTATTTTAATACTTACATTATATATCCGTCTACTCCCGAACCTGCTCTCCTCCAAGCCAAGGTTCTGCAGGAGATATGTGTAGTTTGCAGAGTAATTGCAAAAACCATCAAGGAGTTGAATCTTTGTCATATTAAGAACAGGCCATTCCTTGCTGAGACCAACAATCTTCGGTGTGCTGTCTTCCCATACCCCTGGGTCGTGAACAAGCAGCTCTGATATCTGTATAGCCCTTATTTCCAGATTGTTTACGTATGACCCACCGCTGAAGGCAGAAACACCGGAATTCAGATAATTTATGGTGTAGAAAACCACGGCAAAGAATATCACAGCTGCAACCACAAACTCAAACACCATCTGTCCTTTCAAATAACTCACATTAATATATTTCTACACACAAGTTAATATTATGAGAGGGTTTTTACTTCTATCTGCCGTTTTGATAGCAATCATACTAGTCTCGGGCTGCACCATACCAGGCACTGATATAGAGATACCATGGTTTGGCGGGCAACAGACAGTTGAATACAAGGATGATATTATAATAATAAAGGCTTTGGATGTAACCCCGGGCAAAGAGGTTAAACCAGGGCAAGCCCTGACGCTTTATGCCGACATACAGAACCTCGAGGAGCCAAGGTTTGGCGGGGAGGGAATAGAGGTTACAGTTGAATTGTACGATCACTGCACAACCCTTTTCTCAAATGTTGATGTCAAATGCCCGGAAGGTTCAGGTTCTGGTGCAAAATGTGAAAATATTGAGATGCGACCACAGGAGATAACTTCCATAGAATGGGTACTTACACCAAAAACCGACATAAAACTGAAGACACCATGCACACTGAAGGTAAAGGTCACATACCATTATGAAACAAGGGTTGTGACGCATATAACATTCATTGCTGAAAATGAGCTGAACAGCAGGGTAAGGAGAGGGGAGCCATGGAGGACTACAGGCTCCAGTGTCATAGGTTACGGCCCTGCGAAGCCATACCTTGTTGTTGAGAGCCAGCAGCCGGTATCCGATTCAGAAAATGTCTGGGGCTACGTATCCCTGACAATAAAGAATGTTGGTTATGGTTATGTTAAGAACTCCCAGATTGAGAAGAACATCGAAATAGAGCATGAGAACTTCTTGGACATGGAGCTGGCAAAGGAGGGTGGCGGAACATGTAAGTTCGAAAAAACACCCATAAAGCTAATCAACAAGCAATCATCACCGCTCCTGTGCAGGGTAAAGCCATCAGGTGTTGTTGAGATAGAGCAGACCTATGACATGGAAGCCAACATAGAGTACGATTATGAGTTCAGGAAATCAGTAAGGGTCACTGTGACCCCATGAAGGCCGTATCGTTAGCTTTAAAAAACTTATAAATAAACACAGACATATAATAAAGCAGATAAGGGTAATATCAATGAAGTCCAAGCCGGTAACTTTGCTCATACTAGCCCTGGTTTCTGTAGTCCTAGTATCAGGCTGCGTACAGTGGGGAGGGGCAGGGGTTGCAGGTAACGGTGTTGTTATATTGAACTTCGAGCCTGACCTAATGGGAACGTATGATTCAGGCGACCCTGTTAAGCTGATGCTGAGGATACAAAACATGGGAGAAGTGAGGGCAACAGACATCAAGGCAGAGCTTGCTGGCATTGACACTACGCAATGGGCAGCATTCGGCGCTACATTCTATAAAACCATAGGCGACATGATAGGATATGATGCTGAAACAAACACACAAGGAGCAGAGAAAACGGTAATATGGGATTTAGAGGCACCAGAGCTTGAAAGGGGCATAGATTTAGTCTATGAGCCGATAGCAAAGGTATCCTATAATTACAGGACAACAGCACAGAAACCAGTAACAATAGTTGCTGAGGATGAGCTGAGGAGGATACAGCAACAGGGTGGGAGTTTACCAAGCAAGGTAACAATATACACAGGTGGCCCGCTTTCCGTTACAGTAGAAACCAAGGACTATGTGAAGACAACAGAGGAGTTCGGGGATTATGACGTGTTTCCGATTTCCATAGACATAACAAACAGCTATGGCGGGACAGTAATCCCAGACACCTTTGGCGGTTTTGGAGTCCTCGGCGAGGAATACCTTTACCCTGTTCAGGTGAGGATAACACCGCCAGCAGGAACAGATTTCATCCACAGCGGATTTTTCACTGATGATGACTGCACAACAGGAACAATAGTCAAGGATTTATGGAAGGGACAAAACGCCAAAATCACATGCGAGCTCAGGGTGATAACCCCTCCTACATACAGGCAGGAGAGATATCTTAAAGTAGAGCTGGATTACAGATACCAGATAGAGGCAATAACACAGATACCTGTCAGGGGAACAAGGGAGGCAGGAACCTTTTTCTAGGCACAGGAACCTTCTTGCTGTTTTTAAATTTGGATGTTCAATAAATATTCAGTGAAATAATGAAATATTTATTCGCTCTTCCACTGGCAATTATACTTGTGGCAGGATGTATACAGGTCCCGGCAACGGGTGGAGGACTTATAATAAATACTTTTGAGCCGGATTTCCTGCAGGTATATTCCGGAGAACCGGTTAACTTCAGGCTGCTGGTTAAAAACACGGGTTCTGTTGATGCAACAGATGTTAGGCCGGTAATAACAGGTGTTGACAACTGGAGAAGTGCCGGAGGAACATGCGATGAATGGAACAGGATATCAGCATCAGTGCCGTATCTGGGCATTGAGGGCGGCTCAAAGAACTGTGTCTGGACACTGGATGCACCAGAGGTTCCAGAAGGGCTCTCAACAACCCATAATCCTACTGTAAGGCTGTATTATACCTACAGAACCAATGTGGTGAAAACGATTTTCATAGCCTCAAGGAGGGAATTAAAGAGGATAGAGGACAGCGGGAGGGCACTGCCGGCAGAGACCAAAAGCTCAACAAGCGGTCCCATAACCCTGGACATAAAGTCAATAGGACCAATAAGATTCTGGGAGAGTTCAGTGATATTCCCACTGGAAATAACAGTAAACAATGTGGGGGGCGGTGTTGTCTGCCCAACAGTCAATGATTGTGAAGATGGCCAGAATTGGAACAGTCTGAAGATGGAAATAGAGGAGGAGGGAATCACCATTTCGGAATGCAGACTGGATGAAGTCACACTGTGGAGGGGGAAATCCAACACATTTGTTTGCAAGGTCACGGTGGGTGGTTTGAGTGATATAACCTCAGTCATGAAGACAATAAGCATAGAGGCGTCCTATGGCTACTTTGTTGACAAAACAACGAGCGTGACCGTCAGCTGGAGGGAAACAGGATATGGTTTTTAGTGTTGAGCAAAGCTCAACAGCTGTTCAGCGAAGTCGTGTCTCGTGAGAGACGCAGACATCTCTTCATCCACTGCGAAGGTGAGATGAAGACTGAACATTAAAAATCTGCAAGACTTTTTTGCCTACCTTTCAGTTTCTGTGTCGCCCTTCTTTTAACTCTACCATTGAAAACAGGATATCCGTACTCACCGTCAAACCCGGGGTTTATCTTTACCTTCCCGTTCCTGACCTTTAATACAGTATCTGCAATTTTATCACCGACAACCCTGCTCAACTCATCCTTAGGGGCATTCAGCAAAACATTGAATTCGGAGCCAAAAGCCGCAATTAATTTATTATGCACCTCCCAAACCTTCCTTGAATACAGCTGATTAATACCCAACAGGGCAGATATTACCTCTGAGAGGGGCATCAGGGACTTGAAGGGTTTTGCACCATCTGGTTTAAAACCATATTCTCTGTCAGCAAGTTCTTCAACCCTGTGCAATACACCTATTGTCAGTTGTCTGCCACAGACAGGGCAAACATTATGGTTTTCCAGGGCCTCAGATGGTTTCATGCATATATTACAGTTCCTGTGACCATCGAAATGATACTTTCCATAAGAGGGGTCGACTTCTACAGTTTCTGTTAACCCATCTTTGGTTCTCAGCGCGTTTATAATACTTTTATAGTCCATCTCGGTACCAAAAACAGTTGCTTCCCTGCCCATTCTCCACGGCCAGAAACTATGGCTATCAGAGAAAGAAACCAGAGAATATTTATCCAACTGGCTGAGCCTCCAGTTCATTGCAGGGTCACTGGAAAGGCCGGTCTCCAGTGCATGGATATATTTTGTCTGGTCTTTAAAGCAGTCCTCTATTTTATCAAAGCCTGATTTGGAACCGAAAAGACTGAACCACGGGGTCCAGATATGCGCAGGTATGATTTCGATATCACTGGAAACCCCTTTGAGTATCTCAACAAGCTCTGGGCAGGAAAACCCAAATATAGGCCTTCCATCATAATCAACCCTGCCCCTTTTCTTTAATTCTTCTGTAATTTGTTCTACAACCTCAAAGCTGGGCGCCAGAATGACATTATGGACCCTTCTGCCTTTTCCATCCTGAGTATAGATGTTTGCAATCTCCGTGGAGAGCAGAAATGGAAACCCGCTTGTGGTCCTCAAAATCCCATCATCCCCCTGAGTCAGGTTCGCCTTCAATTCATTGAACCAAGTAGGGAAGGTGAAGTCGCCAGTTCCCAACAAGTTTACACCCTTAATTTTCGCATATTTTTCCAAATTAGGAATCGTTATTTGTTTACTGCAGGCTCTAGAAAATCTACTGTGTATATGGAGGTCTGCTATAATTTTCATTTTCTTCATCTCTTGTTTGCGTTTAGTGAAGAGGTGTCCCGTAGACACGAATTCACCGTTTTGGACACTAATATAGAAATATAGAAACAGATGATTTAAAGTCTTGTATATTTTACCTCTTCTTTCTTTGCCTTGCCTTCAGTCTCCTCTCGTAGATATCAACCCATCTTGCAAGCTTGTCGACATCCTTTTTTGAATTTCCAACACCAGAGGAATTTCCAACACCAGTTATTATAACCTTGTCCCCCCTCCTTGTTTTCTCCAAACTCCTCTTTATAGATTTCTTGACCTCAGGGAGTGAATCCTTTATTACCTTCCTCATTGGCTCTATTGCCTCTTCCTGGCTCATCTTGACTATTATCGAATCCAGGGGGATGTCCTTCTTGACAACCATATCCTCTATATAGCTTCTCTCAACACCAGGTCCTCCCAGTGCAACACCAACACCCTCAGCTATGCTTCCTGTCTTCTCACCCTCAAGCTTTGCAGCCGCATCAATTATTATGATTCTTGCAATCTTATTTGTCCTTATCAGCTTCTCTACCGCCTTTCCTGGTCTTCCAATCCTTCCGCCAGGACCCTTGGCCTTCAGAAGAAAAACCAATCTGCCATCCATTTTTGTTTCTGCCATAAGGATATCCTCTTCTATTTCCCTTGTCTTCTTGCTTCCAATAAGATTGGCGATAATAAAGGGACCCAAACCATCACCAATTGGCTGACCCTTTGACAACGCCTTTGTCCCCCTGAACATTGCCCTCGCTATCCTTTCAATCAGGGGCAGCTGCATCTGCAGTATCATCGCAATCTGTATGCTCTTCGTCTTCCTTATCAATTCCACATAGTGTCTCACAATCTTTGCTATCTCATGAACAGTTATCCCGCCTGCAAGCCCCATCTGTATGCATGCTTGTTTTTCCTCGTTTAGTTTTGGTGCTATCTGCTTCACAAAGTACCTGAATCTCTCCTTCTGGTTCTGTATCAAATGGTCAAACTTCTTGATAATACCATACGGGTCCAGGGCAACCGGCTGAATCATGAAGAATTCAAAGAATCTGCTCACAGAATCCTTCACCGTTTTATTAGGTTTCTTGGTAATTTCTTTTATTACTATCCCTTTGGATTTTTCTGAGAGTATTTCAAGCTCCCGGGCAGTCCTCTCCAGTTTCCACATTATCTGTGAAAGCATGATTCTGGGGTAGAACAGGAAGAATACCATCATGAACACAATCCATATTATCCAGGAAAACCAGTTGTCACCACCTATCTGAAAAAATACGGGATTCATGAAAAACACCTATATTTAAATTGTGCTTATAACTATTTATTACATCACCATTATTAATATAAAGCTAAATAATGGATAATTCAGTAAGGAGATATCATGCTCGACTGGAAGATACTTGCAGCATCCTTTGTGGCACTGCTGGTTGTTTCTTCTGTATTGCTCGGGGGTTTTGGAATAGGTGAATTCTTTTCTGATTTGATGAACAAGATTGGAGAGTGGCTTGGCTCTTCCCCGTTTGGAGGATTCTTTTCAACACCAACAGCAGGAACAAAGGAAATAGACATAGTGCTGTACCCCGCAAACCTTTCCCTGAAGCCAGACTCCAGTATAAATATTAGCACTGATGCAGTAACACTCACAAATTTTAAGGGAGAAATAAATGCGGATTTCGAAAACGAGATTCTTATTTTCAAGGAGTCTGATTCCTCCCTAACAGTTGAAACACCATTCAAAAGGATAACAATTCCGGATTTGCAAATAAAGAGGCTGAGTTTTGAGAATGTCAGATTTGCAGTAAAACCAAACATAACAGGGGAAAATGGTTCCATAGAGATTTACGACTT
The DNA here is from genome assembly GCA_030615165.1 of Candidatus Aenigmatarchaeota archaeon. GTDB lineage: Archaea > Aenigmatarchaeota > Aenigmatarchaeia > QMZP01 > QMZP01 > JAUWZW01. The sequence goes on along the minus strand of JAUWZW010000016.1, from coordinate 8,013 downwards.
TCTGGGCAAGGGCATAATCGATGCTGGAAGTGTGGAATTCCAGGGAAATATCTCCAGAATGACAGTGAAGATAGGGGACACAGAATGGGAAGTTAAATAGCGCCCCAGAGAGGATATCCGCACCTTTTCCGTTAACGCTTTTGAATCAATATAACCGAAAAGGGTTACTCGAACCTCTGACACTACGGTTAACAGCCGTATGCTCTACCTATTGCCCCTCCCGTCTGGGAGTCTGAGCTACTGGGGCCTATCTAATATATTAATTTAAAAACCATTTAAAAGGTAATATTAATATCATTACATGGGACGGCATGGGGCGGTAACTATGTTGCTGCATGCTCAATGGGAGAGCACCAGACTGAAGATCTGGGTGTTGCGTGAGTTTAAAGGGTGAACCCTTTAAGCCGCAAATTCGATTCACGTCCGTCCCATAAAATTAGGTGAAATATGGGCAGGGTAAAATCCATTGCAGTGAAGGTCTTGGCAAATGAACTGATAAAGGAACATGGAGACAAGTTCACAACAGATTTTGAAAAGAACAAGAAGGTTTTGAACGAAGTGAAGAAGATAAAATCAAAAAGGGTCAGAAACATATTGGTTGGTTATATATCAAAGAGGATGCAGCAGATTAAGAAAAGCGGGATTTAATTGAACAAAGCTCAATAGATATTAATTATTAAAGGAGGATTATAATTAATTATGAATCTTCTGGATATTGCAGAGCCTGCATTTGTTGTTAATTCTAAAGACCCTGTGAGCAGGGTTGCGAGCAGGATGTTCAGGGCAGGAAGGCATGAAGTGCTGGTATTTGAGGATAAGGATTACAAAGGGATTGTGATTGCAAGGGACCTCGCAAAGAGAAAGATAAATGAGCCGGACAAAATAAGGATAGGAAAGTTTGTAAGGATGATAAAACCCATCTCTCCGGAAACCCCGCTGGAGGATGTTATAAATTCGATTCTTATTAATGATTACAAGTCTGTCCCTGTTCAGAAAGGAAAAAAATTCTTTGTCCTGACAAAACTTAACATATTGAATCGTTTGAAGAATGACCCATGGTTTAAAAACAAAAGTGCAGGGGACATAATGCTCTTTCCGCACTGTGTCAGCTCAAGCGATTCGATAACAACGGCAATGGCTGTTTTGAGGGATTTGAACATATCAAGGCTGCCTGTTATCGATGAAAAGGACAGAATAGAAGGGCTGGTTGATGCAATAGATTTACTTAAGGCAGACACGGACAGAAAAAGAGTTGGTATGGGGGAAAGGGCAGGGGCCAAGATTCCCCTGAGAGAGGTTTATGTAACATCCCTTATGAACAAGAACATCCCGAAGGCAAGGCCCAGCACACCAGTAAAAGGGTTAATAGAAATGATGCTTGAGAAGAAAATACCATGCGTTGTGATAGAGGACAGGGGAAGGGTTGCAGGGATTGTCACACCAAGGCTCATTCTTAAGTTAATAGGGAAAAAGGTTGAAGGCGTTTACGTCAGAATATCCGGTTTGCAGGAAGAGGATGATTTCATAAAATCTGTTATTGATGAAGAGATAAGGAATGAGGTAAGGAAGCTGGGAAAATTCTTCCCTGTAAGGCAGATGGTGATACATGTTGACAGGTATCATGAAACAGGAAGGAGGATTAAGTATTCGGTTAAGGCAAGAATGATGACAGGAAGGGGGATGTTTTTTGCGGATGACCATGCATGGGATGTGACAAAGGCTGTTAGAGGGGTATTGCAGAAGTTTGAAAGGGAAATACTGAAAAAGAAAAAAAGAAGGGAGGTTTACGGCAGGGCACCGTGATAATTGGCATGGGAAACGTGGGAAACCCATAAAGTTTATAAAGCTAATGATTCAAAATTAATCCGCAAATTTTACGGAGGCAGTATGAAAAACCCCTTTAGCTCAACAGTGGTTTATGTAATACTTGGAGTTATCCTGGCATTTGCTATAAATCAGGGTCTGGCTTTTGCATTATCAACAGATATGCCTGTTGTTGCGGTTGAGTCAAACTCAATGGTCCCAACATTTTATAAGGGCGATATGCTAGTCCTTCAGGGTATTCCGATAGAAGAGTTAAGGGTGGGCGATATAATAGTATTTTCCTCTCCGGAAAGAGGAACACCGGTTGTGCACAGGATTGTGGTTGTAAACCCGGATGGAAGCCTCCAGACAAAGGGGGATGCAAACCCGAGGCAGTTGGCATTTGAAAAGCATATAGAGTCTTCACAGATTCACGGAAAGAGTATATTGACAATACCATATCTGGGATGGGTTAAGATCGGAATAATGGAATACGTAATACCCAACATAGGTTGGGTGATTCTGATAGTCATCGCAGCATATGCACTCATATGCATACCTAAACATATAAAAAGACAACGCACAACATATATGGGTTAAAAACAGAACAGTCACCAAGGGGGTAGAGGTATTATGAAATTTTGCGAGAAATGCGGGACAGTGATGATTGCAAGGGAGGAAAAGAACAGGGTTATTCTAGTTTGCAGAAAATGCGGTTTCAAGATTACCGATTACAAGCCCTTGGAGATTGCTGAAACAGTCAGCAAGCAACCCATGGATGATGTTATAATACTGGAGAAAAACGAGGAAGCACTGCCAAAAACAAAGGCGGTTTGCCCAAAATGCAACAATAAAGAGGCAGTATGGTGGCTGCAGCAAACAAGGTCAGCGGACGAATCACCCACCATCTTCCTAAGATGCACGAAATGCAAGCATTCCTGGAGAGAGTATGGCTAAACTGGAAAAGAAGCTTTCATCCGTTCTGCCCCATCAACTTTATGTTTTTAAATTTAAATTAAATAATTGATATGGATATCATAAAAAGTCTCGGAAAAGGCATGATTAGTAAGTGGTACATATTAGTACTTTTATTAATAGTCTTACTTGCATTCTGGTTTAGAAGTTTCCCTGCAAGGTTTAATGAGCTGCAGGCTCTGGACCCTTTATATATATATAGAGCAGGTGAAACAGCCCTTAATAATAATTTACAATTACCAGCTGTGGATACAATGAGAGGGTATCCATTTGGTAGCCCAGGATGGGATTATCCTGTAGCAATATATTTACCAGTATTTTCCTACCTTTTTATTTCTTCGATAGGTATAAAAATGCTTTTTTTCAATTTTGCCTTAATTTATCCAGCAATAATGGGTGCTTTGGCTGTAATAGTAATGTTTTTTATAGGAAAAGAGCTGTTTGACTGGAAAGCAGGTTTATTCTCTGCGTTTTTTCTTGCAACAATACCAGCCTTTATAACAAGAACCTCTGCAGGATTCTTTGACAAGGAGCCAACTACAGGTTTCTTTATGTTACTTTCTATTTTATTCTTCATAACATGCTTTAAAAGAAATTCTTGGAAGCATGGGATTCTATCAGGTATATTTTTAGCTGTAATGGCTCTCTCATCTAGTATGGCCCAATACATTTTTATTTTCTATTCAGTTTTTCTATTAATTTTACTTTTATTAAACCGATACCATGAAAGGATAATTAAGTTATCCTTACCTATTTTTGTATTTGCTATATTATTAACACAATTATCCCCCACCCATATATCAATAACAAATGCAGCTTCTTTAATCTTTATTGGAATTTTTGTAATTTCAATACTAAGGAATTCAGTCGAAAGATTCAATTTAATAAAAAAAGAGCAACTGCAATACTTTGTTCCGGGGCTAATAATAATAGCCTTTGTTGGACTTTTATTCAGTTCCATGGTTTCGGATTTTGCCTATAACAATTTGCAAATAATAGGCGATATCATTACAGTAAGAATGGCAAGCCCTGTTGGATATACAGTTGCAGAGCAGCAATCCGGCAGTTTCTCAACCATCCTACAAACATCCGGGACACAGGCATCTGCTGGTTTATTACCATTTTTAGCACCAATAACCCCATATTTTGCAATCTGGATTTTCATGCTTCTGGGAATGCTTTTAATGATATATAAATTGTACAGATGGAAAAAGCTGTTTTTACTCTTTCCTTTATTATGGGTAATTTCAGGTATATGGAGTGTTCATTATTTTGTTAGGTTAATATTTTTGTTTGGCCCACCAGCCGCTTTATTAGCAGGATATTTTATTTGCTGGTTAATTAACAGAGCATCCAAGCTAAAAATAATGGAAAGGGCACAGACCTTCAAAGAAAAAATAAATTATATATCGATTCCATTATCAATTTTTATAGCACTTTTAGTAACAATTAATCTTGCATCGGCTTATGTCTATTCCGCGAGTATGGGACCTTCTATCTGTTTCCCAGATTCGAGATATCTAATTGATGGTGAGAAGTGTCTAGAGATAGATGAAAATGGAAATTATATTTTTGCACAGGGGCAACCTTGGTATGAAGCAATGACATTCTTAAGAGAAGAAACACCAGAAGACTCTAATGTAATTTCCTGGTGGGATTTCGGGTATTGGTTTCAGACAAGGGGGGAAAGGAATACAGTGGCCGATGGTGGTTATGGCAACAGACAACATCTTGCAGAATGGTTTACAGCAAATGCGGAAGACTGGTCGAATTATGACTGGTATCTAAAGGACAAGTTCGGTGTTGACTATATATTAATGGACTACACCCTGCCAGGAAAATATGGGGCAATATCTGCAATAGCATCTGGAGGGGAACAGATAATAGGCATTTTACAGTTTAGCCCATCCGGTACTTATCCAGAGGAAAACAAAACCATTTATGAATACTCCAATGGTCCGTATGCGCTTTGGATTCCAATTCAAGATGGAAATCTCACAGGTACACCAATGCTTTTGGTTTTACAGAATGGCCAATATATGAGTAGATCTTATATAAATGATGTCTGTACAAGCAATGGAATCATACACTTTGAGGAAAAGGGGTCATCAGTGGGTGGTTGTGTTGCGCTTTCCTCATTGGGTGTTTTCTATGTGCCAGAACCAGCAGAACACACAATATTCACAAATCTGATGTTTATGGATGGTTATGATCTTCCATTAGAAAAGGTTTTTGATAATCAGCTTATAAGGATTTATAAAGTTATGTATTAGTTTTAAATATGAAGATATGCTTGGCCTGTTCAGCTGGCGGACATTTAACAGAGGTGTTACAGTTAGCTTTAGTTTATAAAAAATACGACCATTTCTTCATTACATTCAAGAGAAAGGATAGTGAGGATTTGTCAAAAACAGAAAGGGTCTACTTTATTACAGATCCAAAAAGAAATATAATAAAGCTTCTGAAAAACATCAAAGAAAGTATCACTATCCTTTTAAGAGAAAAGCCGGATGTAATTATAACAACAGGCGCTGGTGTGGTAATACCAACATGTTACATAGCAAAAATTTTAGGGAAGAAAATAATCTTTATAGAAAGTTTTTGTAGAATTTTTGAGAAGTCCTTTACAGGTAGACTGATTTACCCGATAGCGGGTTTGTTTTTAATCCAGTGGAAGGAATTATCAGGCAAATATGGCAGGAAAGCGATACATGCTGGACCAGTGTTTTAAGTGAAAAACGGTGACTAAAATGATATATGTTACAGTTGGAACAGACAATCATGATTTTAGCAGATTAATAAAGGAAGCAGATTCGGTAGCCAAAAAAACCAAGGATAAAATTATAATGCAAATAGGTCATACGAAACATGAACCGAAGAATTGCGAGTGGTTCAGATTCACAAGCTCAGAGAGAATAGAAAATTTGTACAAAACTGCAGATATAATCATAACTCACGGGGGCGCAGGGTCAATAATAAATTCTTTAAAATACGGAAAAATACCAATAGTTATTCCTAGGTTGAAAAAATTTGATGAACATGTAAATGATCATCAATTAGATTTAGTAAGAGCCTTAGAAAAACGAGGAAAAGTAGTGGCAATCTATAATATAAAAGATTTGGAAAATGGACTAGAAAAAATAAAAGGTTTTAAAATTGCAAAAAAGATAAAAGAAAAATTAAAAATAATTAGTATATTAGAAGGTTATATTAAGGAGGAGAAATTGGTATGAGAATTCTAGTAACAGGCGGAGCAGGCTTTATTGGCTCCCATTTGGTTGATAATCTGATTGAAAAAGGACATGAAATTGTCATTTTAGATAATCTGGAGCCTCAAGTGCATCAGAACAAGAAACCTGATTATCTGAATCCGAAAGCTGAATATATTTTCAAGGACATAAGAGATAAAAAAGTATTGCTTTCAGTTCTAAAGGATGTTGAAATAATTTTCCACCAGGCAGCTGCAGTTGGTATTGCCCAGTCAATGTACCTGATAGAGAAGTACATAGATGTAAATGTTACGGGGACCGCAAAACTCCTAGATGCACTCGTAAATACAGAAAATTCCGTTAAAAAACTTATACTTGCGAGTTCAATGAGCGTTTATGGGGAGGGGGCGTACGAATGTGAAAACTGTGGGATAGTTTACCCTGAATTGAGGTCAGAAGAGCAGCTAAGAAAAAGGGATTGGGAAATGATGTGTCCGAAGTGCAAGAGATACGTTAAAACTATACCTACAAAGGAAGACAAGCCGTTAAGACCGACATCTGTTTATGCTATTTCAAAAAGGGACCAGGAGGAGTTATGCCTTTCTGTAGGCCATGCATATGGGATCCCAACAGTTGCCCTGCGATATTTCAATGTTTATGGACCGAGGCAAAGTTTATCAAATCCGTACACAGGAGTCTGTGCCATGTTTTCATCTAGAATAAAAAACGGAAAACCACCACTAATTTATGAAGATGGTTTGCAAGCAAGAGACTTCATATATGTTGATGATATTATCCAAGCAAATATACTTGCAATGGAAAAAAATTCTAGAGATTACAAAACCTTGAATGTAGGGACAGGAAAACCAACAAGTATAATAGAGGTCGCGAAAGTTCTGGCGAAGCTTTACGGAAAAGATGTAAAACCACAAATAATTAATAAATTCAGGGCAGGCGATATTAGGCACTGCTTTGCAGACACAACAGAAACCAGGAAGATTGGTTTCGAGGCAAAATTCAATTTCGAGGAAGGGATGAAAAAACTGGTTGAATGGGGGAAACAAGAGGAAGCAATAGATAAAATTGATATTGCAAACAAAAAACTCGAAGAAAAGGGTCTCGTAAAGGGGTAATTTCCTTTTTGATAAGGGTTCAGTGTATATTTTTAAGGTTATCAATAATTATATGAAGAATGCAAACATAGATTTGAAAATCTTTTACATGAGCTGAGAAAATGAAACAAGCTAGTATAATCGTTGCAACATACAATAGAGCAGATATTCTGGAGAAAAGTTTAAAAGAACTGTTAAAGCAAACATTTCCTAATGACTATGAAGTAATTGTAGTAAACGACGGTTCTGACGATGCCACCAAAGAGGGTTTGAAGAAGTTTGAAAAATATAAAAATAAACTTAAAATTTTTCACTTAAAACATTCTGGTCCTGATTTTGTTAAAAATTTTGGAATAAAGAAGGCAAAATATGATATAGTTATTATAATGGATGACGATTGCATTCCAGAAAGGAACTGGTTAAAAAATCTTACAAAACCAATGAAAGGAAAAATTGCTATTACCAGTTCATTCTCGCATTACGGAGGAACCTCCACCGCTTACCTTAAAAAAGCCCTGAATGCTGCAGGGCTCTTTGATTTAAAATTTAACAAATATAACTTCCGAGATGACACGGATTTAGTTTTCAGAATTCTTGATAAAGGCTACACAATGAAATTCGTGAAAAATGCAAAGTTCTTACACTTGCATAAAATGCCTCAGGGATTTAGAAATAAAATAAAATATGTCATAAAAAGGGTAAAGATCCACGAAGCTGACCCATTGCTTTATAAAAAACATCCTGAGAGAACAAAAAAATTCCTGGATATAAAATTTGGATTCTTGAGAAATCCAGTTAAAGATTTCCAAACCGCGACCGGGCTATGGAGCAAGAAAAAGAAGCTATCCCTGTCCAGCCCACAGGGAATAAAGCTGATTGAAAATAAGTCAATTTTCCATACGATTTTGATAATC
>JAUWZW010000003.1 GCA_030615165.1 Candidatus Aenigmatarchaeota archaeon | reverse complement strand
TTTCTGTATGGCAATACTTCACATGTCCAAGAACGAGGTGGGAAAATACCTGAAACGCATGAGTATTGAGCCCTTTACCCTCGAGCTTGTGGAGCTGGAGATGCTCCCTAACAAAACAATAAAATTCAGCAATTACAGCAGGGAGCAGATATTCACACCTGTTATATGCAACGACCCCTCAATAACCCGCCTGCCCTTTGGATGGGCCAGGAATCACGGTTCCATGGAATCCAATGAGATATTAATCAACTATCACGACTGCCCATACTACTCTGATGTGAGCCGCTTCACCCTGGGTCACCATAAAATCCTTCTGAAAAGAGTGAAAAGTGATTCCCTGCCTCCCGGTCTGATGGTTATCAACAGGCATTTTGTTGCCTCCAACCCCGCCTTCTTCTTCGGTCCCTCCAGGAAGATGCTACCGGTTATGGCGGAAATCATGCTCCCGGATGTTACAAACTACCAGAAGGTGCTGGGATACCTGGACGGATTTTCTGTGAAGCCGCTTTTCTCCTTAAAGAGCAGGATGATTGTATGCTACAATGTGACAGACGCCATATCCAGTGACGGCAAGATGGATGAGAAGCTCCTTCCCATACTGAGAAGCGAGCGCATGTTCATTAATGTATGCCCGAATATCACGGCAAAGGCATCCCTGGTTCCGGCCCAACAGGACAGTGGCACCAGTGCATCAAAGGACTTCACCCTGATGAGCAGCTATGCCAATGACATGACAATGTTCATGAACGGTGGGCTGAAGGCAGGCGGATGGCTGTCCGACACCTCTGAATACCAGGCTGTCCTGCCGGAAGAAGCACTAAAGGAGCTGGGTATTGAACCGCGGTTTATTGTCGGCAAGCCCGTCACCCTGCTGTTCAAGAAGGACAAACAGCTCCTCTTTGAACCAAGCCTTAACATAGAGACGCGCATCGCAGGGGTTGTTTCCGGGGACAGGGGCTATATCCCGGTAGACCTGGCAAATAGGATATCCCTCTGGAAAGAAGGCCTGCTGGACTATGACACTGACAGGGGGTTCATACATCCGCACGAAATCTACAAGAGCCAGGGCAGGATAGCCTGCAATGTCTATGTGAAGAACATTGATAAGGTGCGGCCTGTGGTTGCACATCTCAGGGGAATGGGCTATGAGACCGAGGATTCCCTCGCTCAACAGGAGGGCCTGATAAGGCTCGGAAGGTCCCTGTTTTCCTTCGTGTTTATTGTTGTGCTGGGTACCCTCATAGTCGGCACGGTGAACATCCTAGTGATAATATGGATGAACACCCGTTCCGGGATGTTCCGCATGGGAATACTGAGGTCTGCAGGTGCAAGCAGGTCAGGGATAATCTGGATATATGTGATGATGGTTATTGTGATAGTGGGGCTGGCAGGTATTTCTTCAGTCTTCTTTTTAGGTCTTGCAGAGCCCATTATCAGAAACACCCTGCTAAACAGCGGAATATCCCTTGTGAAATATGCTTCTGGTTCAATCCTGGACTTCAGGTACTGGTGGATACATACGGTATCCCTGCTGATATACAGCACATCTGCCTTCATAGGTGTGATGTTTTCAGCCTTTAAAGTATGTAACTTAAGGGTTTGTGAGCTTTTCCAGACCAGAGATTTGTAAACCTTTAAAGGCGCAACAGCGTCAGAAAGGAGTTTGAATTATGGAGAATAAACAGACAATTCAGCAGCCCTCCAAGGTTCCAAAAAAGAACGGACTTTTCGGATCATTGTTTGCCCTGGTAGTCGTTCTTATCGTGGGCTTTGCCCTTGGCATTTATCTGCGGCCGACGTACGACATACTGTATGAGAAATGGCAGTCTCATGAGGCACCCCAGGAAAACCCCGGGAACCCAGGGAACCCCGGCATACTGGACAATCCCTCTGCTGAGCACATAGGAGTCATAATCATGCGGATGGGCGAAATGCGGAAGATGATAAAGGAGCAGATAGAGAGTGTGAAGGACAGAATCCAGCTGGAAGAAAACTCCCTCACGGTCAGCATTAACTATGAGAAGAATGACCCGAACTCCGAGGAATGCAACATCCTCAGGAAGAAGATAAGCAACATGAAAGAGCAGCTGAAACAGCTGGAGTCCTTTAACGATTCCCTGGCCAACCAGGACATGAAGCTCCGCGAGGTCATTGCCATGGTAAAGACAACAGGTACAATCACGGAAAATCCAGAGATGGTGAAACTCGTGAAGGTATCTGAAAAGCTCATCAGGGATTATGCAGACAAAAAGCGACTGGAACAGCTGGAGAAGCAGCTCAGAGAGGGCTTGATAAATGATGAGGACTGGAAGAATGTAGATGTTAATAAAGGAGGCCCCCAATGAAAAGGCACAGAAAATCCGGTTTTGCATTACCATTGCCGGGGTCTTCCAGAAGAAAGTGGGCCAAAAGGGGCAGGGGCCTTGCTGACTTTGCAATGTCCCTGCTCTTTACCACTGCCGAGCATATTGTTGATTTCATCATATGGGGCTGTAAAAGGACAGCTTCTGCCATGCGCAGCAGGAAAAAGAAAGCTCCTGCAAAAAGCAAAATGGTTGCTGCGAACGAGCCCATGTTCAGACCTGTTAACAAATCCGAAATCCAAAGGGTCAGGTTTAGTGACGTGGTCGGCCTTAACAAACCCAAACAGGAAATTAAAATCCGGGCCCTGACACCATTACAGCACAGGGACAAGGCCAGGCTCCTGAAGATTGTGGAAGGCGGCGGAATACTCCTTGTCGGTCCGCCCGGCAACGGCAAGAGCATGCTCGCCAAGGCTGTTGCAAACGAGGTCAGTATGGTGGTCTTTGAGATAACAACAGCCGACATAATCAGGAAGAGCCAGGAGGCATCAGTAAAATGTGTCCGGGAGCTGTTCAGGGTTGTAAGGCGTTACAAGCGTGTGGTGATAATAATCAATGAGATTGAGGGATTTCTCCGTGAATCAAATTCCGAGATACAGAAGTCAGTCAATTCACAGTTCCTGAATGAGACAGACGGGTTTCTTGGCCGGAACGGCAACAACAACATGCTCATGATGGTTGGCACATCCAACAAACCAGAAATCATGAGGGCGGCTCTGAAAAGACCCGGCAGGTTCGACGAGGTGATATTTGTCGGCCTTCCTCTCATCCATGAGAGACAAGAGATTCTCGTGAAAAGCATGAATGGAGTACCAACAACAGATGACATTGATTACGACCTGCTCGCTGAAAGAACAAGGCTCTTCTCCGGTGCAGACCTGGTAAAGGGCCTTGCCCAGAAGGCAAGGCGTGCAGCCCTATTGCGCAGCACCCATCTGGCCAGGAACCAGGTAAGACCTGTCTGCATGCAGGACTTCCTGGTGGCCCTTCAGGATTCCAGGCCCAGTGTTTCTCTGAAAGACCTGGACAAGTGGTATCCAGATGGTTTGGACAGTTTAACCTAACCGGGGCGATGCTTACTCGGGTCGCCCCCTTCCCTGTTTTTGAACGAAAGGAGGCGAATAAATGAAACACCTGAACAAGACAATAAGAATACTAATAGTTCTGCTGCCGATCCTGTACAGCTGTAACATCGCGATGGGCTATGTGCCTGAAAAGGCCAATACCGAGGCAAACCCCAACATACCAACAGAAGCAGATGTCGCTGAAGAGCTTGTCAAACTCCTCTGCGAGAAATACAAGGATACCGGAATAAAAAAGAACGTTCAAAAATCCCTGGTAAAGATAGGCAGGCCTGCTGTAAAGCCGCTGATAAAGCAGCTAGGCAGTAAAAGCGCTGATATACGCATTGCTGCTGCTGAAATACTTGGTGAAATAGGTCCGGATGCAGAGGATACAAAAGAAGCAGTAAGCGCGCTTGTTAAAAGCCTTGGTGATTCGCAACCGAAGGTGCTGCAGGTAGCAGTTATCAATGCCATAGGGAAGATGGGATCCAGGGCTAAGGATGCAGTCAAGACACTCAACACCAAACTGTCTGACAGATATGGTAATATACGATTAGCTGCTGCAGAAGCCCTGGGAAAGATAGGCCCTGCATCTGCTCCTGCTGTTCCTGCGCTTGTAAAAACAGCCGTGGGTGATTCTGAGATTCATGTGCGCCTGGCAGCAATAAAAGCCCTAGGAGAGATAGGCCCCAATGCAAAGGCGGCTGTCCCTGTACTGAAGGTGATTATGGAAAGCTACTATGCAAAAAACAGCGATCCTGAAGAAAGGAAATTAAGTTTATATGCTGACAAGTCACTCATCCAGACTAACCCGGCAGACAGGTCACCAGTTAGGAGGATCATTAATGACAGCTTGAAGGGTTCCGGTGCTATTCAGGACCATGCCACCTTCATACTGGTGGACTTAGGCACCGAGGTGGAGCCGGAGCTCAGAGCCGCCCTTAAGGAACAAAAGAAGGATAGTAAAGCATATGAGAGAATTGAGAGTATCCTGAAAAAAAATGAAGAAAAGAGCGGCAAAAAATCCCGGCCAGAGAAGTCAGAACCAAAGAAGTCCCGGCCAGAGAAAAAACAATCCCCACTTCCCCATCAAGTTTGGAAAGGTTTTGAGGTCAAGCAAAAACCGAAGCGTTAGAAAAATGTTATGGCAATCCTTGTTTTGTGAAAGGAGGTGTTACCATGGATAATTTCAGAGAATTAATCCTCATGCTCCTTCTCTTCATCCTTGTATGGATGAGCTGGAGGAGTATTTTCACCTATCCCATAAGGCTGCTCACCATCCTCTACCATGAGGCCAGCCATGCCCTTGCAGCAGTGCTTACAGGAGGCAGGGTAAAGGGGATAGTATTCGACAAAGTAAGGGGATACTGGATTACAGAAACCCTTGGAGGAAACACATTTCTAATACTGAATGCAGGATACCTGGGCAGCATCCTTATCGGGTTCTTCTTTTTCTACCTGACGTACACAAATGCATCCGGCCATGCGCTCACATTCATGGGCCTGATGGTCCTGCTCCTTACGCTCCTCTGGGTCAGGGATTCCAGGATGTTCTTCTCCTCGATTGCCACGGGAATAGCGCTTATTGCTGCCGGGATATTCCTTACGGGCGCAATTGAAAACTTTATCGCAAGATTTATTGGGTTGTGTTCTGTGCTCTATTCCTTTGTTGTTATAAGCCATTACAGGAAAAGGCTCTGGCACAGGCAGAGCGGGGACACGGATGCAGAGCAGTTGCAGAGCATGACAAAGGTCCATGCCCTTGGGTGGGCCATTGCCTGGAGCATTTTATCTCTGGGTGTCCTGCTTGTGCTTGCAAACCTGATGATTACAGGAAGTCTTATTGGCTGATATAAACGGTTATTGTTAACAGAGGATTCATGTAATTCTGTTGTTTCCTTAACGCAGGCCGGGTCAGTTTTCTGTCTGCCTGGCATGGGTCCCGGGTAGAAAGGAGGTTATTCAGAAAATCCCCCAAACAGACAGAACAGATTATTGAGGAAGCTTGCAAAAATGTTAACCTTTTTGTGAAGAAACAGAGGTGTATTATGTTTAGAAAAATACTAATTATCGTGGTGGCTGTCTGCATACTTGGTGCCATTGCCTCTGCAGTCATCCCCAACCTGGGCGCTCACATCAGTGCAAAGGGTGAGCGTGCTGCGGAGTACCTTGACAAGAAGGCGTCTCTGCAGGAGCTCATTGACATTGCTAAAAAGGAAGTCCAGAAAAGCCTTGAAAGGATATCTGAGTACCAGATGAACATCAGCAGGTGCAGAATCAAGGCAAATCTTATCGCAGAAGATGTTGAAGAGCTCAAGGAGCGCAAGGCAGGCAACGAGGCCATACTCAAGAAAGCAGGGAAGGCTCTTAAGGAAAACCAGCCTGGCGACACCATCACAGTCAACAACAAATCCTATACCTGGGAGCAGGTTAACCAGGATGCCCTCCTCCGGATCGACCGCTGCAAAACCCTGGATACCGAAATAAAAGAGAAGGAAACCCTTCTTGATGGGCTCAACAGAGAGATAGAAGATGCGGAGAGGCAGATGGTTATTGCTATTGATAAAACCAACCAGCTGACGGGAAAAATCCAGGAATGGGAAATCAAGATCGCTGTCAAAGAGGTAGAGGTCGAGATTTCAGAACTTGTTAAGGCTATCAAGGGCGACCCCCTTGGTTCTACCAGCGGGATTACAAGGGCAATGAACGCCCTTCAGGACCGCTATCTGGAGCTTGAAGCCAATGTAAGGGTTGCCCGTGAAACCGCGGTCGGAACAGGCAGGGATAACATCGTTGACTGGGAAGGCGATATCGCACCAAGGAAAGCTGCTGAAGCAATTGACGCCTACTTCTCAGGGCAAAGCGAATGAGCCAGCACTTGTGTTCCCTGGTGTAGGGAGCAATTACCTGGTTAAAAGAGGCAGGGGTTATATGGTTCCAACCAGCCCCTGCCTTTTCTTGGTTAAGAAAGAGGTGAACAGATGTGAATAAGCAAAAACCGAAAAGGAGGATAATAATGTGGGTACTTGACAGACTTGACGATGCGGTTATCAATACACCTGGCAGGGAATTCAGCAGACTGGACAAGGCCATCTTCTCATTCATCCGCGGGGGCACCAAAAGACCCCAATTTAAAAGGACAGGAAACCGGTTTTTGGACTGGCTTATCAGAGCAAAATTCTATCTCTCCCTGCTTTTGGACAAACTTGATACATGGGCATTATACAACGGAAGAAGCGTAAGAACCAACTCAGGAGTCAGGGTCAGAAGCAGGTCAGAGAAACGGATAGCAGAACTGCTTGACAAGCGGGGCATCACATACAGGTATGAGCACCCTTTGATTCTTGACGGCATAGAACTCAGACCGGACTTTTATCTGCCCAGAGAAAAGGTTTTCATTGAGTTCTGGGGCTTGGCTGATGATGATATGAACTACGTGGAGAAAATGAATGGAAAGAAATGGCTTTATAGAAAGCACGGTATAAAGGTGATTTCCCTTTACCCCAGACACATGAGGAATCTTGAGAAGAATCTTGCCAGGCTCTATGAGAATGTTACGGGAAAGAAATTCCCGGAACCAAGGCGGTCTTTGGTTCATAAACATTAAGTTAATAAAGGACTCGTGTATTAGCGTTTCTTACTGATGCAAGCTGAACCAATATTTCTGTCTGCCTGGCATGGGTCCCTGGCAGAAAGGAGGTTATTCAGAAAATCCCCCAAACAGACAGAACAGATTATTGAGGAAGCTTGCAAAAATGTTAACCCTTTTTGTGAAGAAAAGAGGTGTGTATTATGAAAACTTTTTGGATTATTGTAGTGGCTGTCGCCATAGTTGCTGTATTAGGTTGGACAATTGTCCCCAACCTGGGTGCTCACATCAATGCAAGGGGCAAACGTGTTGCGGATTATCTTGACGATAAGGCCTCTCTTAACACCCTTGTGGATATAGCCAAAGATGAAGCTGAGAAATGCCGAGGAAAAATTCGCAACTATCATGTGAATATCAGCAGGGGTGAAATCAAGGCAAATCTTATCGCAGAAGATGTTGAAGAGCTCAAAGAGCGCAAGGCAGGCAATGAGGCCATACTGAAGAAAGTCAAGACGGTTCTTGCCAACAGCCAGCCTGGCAATTCCATCACAGTCAACAACAAATCCTATACCTGGGAGCAGGTTAACCAGGATGCCCTCCTCCGGATCGACCGCTGCAAAGCCCTGGATACAGAAATAAAAGAGAAGGAAATCCTTCTTGAGGGGCTTAGCAGAGAGATAGAAGAGGCAAAGAGTCAGCTGGTTATTGCTACCAACAAGGTTAATGAACTTACGGGCAAAATCCAGGAATGGGAAGCCAAGATCGCTGCCAAACAGGTAGAGGTTCAGGTTTCAGAACTTGTTAAGGCTATCAAGGGCGACCCCCTTGGTTCTGCCAGCGGTGTCACAAGGGCAATGAACGCCCTTCAGAACCGTTATCTGGAGCTTGAAGCTGATCTGAGGGTTACCCGTGAAACTGCGGTTGGAACAGGCAGGGGTGAGATAGTTGACTGGGAAGCCGAGGTTGGGCCAAGGAATGCTACTGAAGCAATCAACGCTTACTTCGGCACCGAGCCGCCTGCCAGCACTGAGGAGCCAGCTGCTGCAGAGCCGGAGCCTGAAAGTGCCGAGCCTGAAGTAGTAATACTGTCCCCTGATGTGAACAACTAATTGACGACAAGATGGCGACAAGAGGCGGGGTTATATGGTTCCCAAGAACCAGCCCCGCCTTTCCTTTTGTAACTGTCAACTTAACGGCGTCAAAGAATAAACCAAATATAACAAATATTTAACTTCTTTACAGTGACAAATACAGAAAGGTTTATAAAGCTTTCCCCTGTATAATTAAGCAATATCACTTTCATATTCAATACATCATATCATCATATTCCACAAATACAACATCACATGAAACCCATTCGGGTCCTCAGGATATTTGAATAAATATTCTGTTGCAGACAACATTGAAGAACTTGGCTATAACCGAATCCCAAACCATATTGTGCCTTGAGAAGTTAACAATGCATAAAACTTATAGGCGCATGCATTCGGTCTTGGGATGAGGGTTTTTGTATAGCCGAACCTATCAAATCCTTTTTAACCCGGGAAGAACCCCTTCCTGGTTCCTGATAAGCGTGTCTCAAAGGTTTTATTTTGTTGTTCTTGTTTGCTTGTTTTAGCAGGAAAGGAGGTAGTTTTGATGTGAAAGCGCCACAGCCAGATGAAGGTTATGAAGTCTATTTTGGGTATCTTTCCGACATACTGAAAAAGCATGGAAAAGTATTTGCAGTGATTGACCCGCCGGATGATCCAAAATTTCGCAAGGATGGCAGAAAAAGCAATGTCACCTGCGAGCTCACAAATCCTAAGGTGTGGCTGGAAGATGATATTCCTGAAGAGAAGGATTGCGGCAATGGTGTTGTCTTCTGGCATGTAATATGGAGACGCGGGCGAACTGGAAAAGGCTGGAGGGCCCACCGCGCTCTTTTCCTAACACCTGATTGGTGCACAAGAGCCCAAAATAAGCTTCAAGCGTTGAAAGAGACTTGAGAATAGAGAAATGAGACTTGAGAATAGAGAAAAAGATTGTAGAAAGTGAGGTGATATATGGATTTAGGAACACTTTGTTTAGTATTACTCGCGTTATTAATAGTAGCGGGCATCTTGGTCGCGGGGTCAAAGTCCCAACCGGACAAGCAACCCCGGCAGCAGGGCATCGAAGAACCTCCTCCTGCAGTTGACCAGCCTCAGGAGGAGCTTGACACTTCAAAAGTTGAGGGGCTCCAGACAGTAACTGCGCCTGAAACACCCGAATCCCATGAGCCCGCTGAAACACCTGAACCCACCGAACCCGCTGAACCTACTCCCCCTCCAGCTGCTGAAACAACCCAGATTTCCGAAGAAATGCTCAAAATCATCAGCATTGTTGTTGCCGGTGGCAAGGGCAAGAACTGGGGTGTGGGTTCCCTGTATGATAAGGTGCTTAAATCATTGGGCATCAAACGTGCAGAAGCCGATTCGGTTCTAACCAAGCTGGAGAAACTTGGTGTTCTCGGTTCATTTGTTGAACACAAAGGCAGGGAATGCATAATGACCCCTGAAATTCTTCAGACCCTTCTGGATTTGGGAACGCTAAAGGTTATCAAGACCGAGATTGAGCAGCAGCCAAAGGAAGAGCCTGCAGAGACCACTGCAGAGGCTGAGGAACCAGTTGCCGAAACCGAGCAACCCGTACCCGAGCCTGCTGAGCCAGAACCAGAATCGGCAACAACTGCTGCCCCTACCACCGTTGCCCAAGAGGAAAAACCTGTCATTGACGATGATTACAGGAAGAAATTGGAATACCTCAAAGATAAAGAAACATTCAACAGAAGTCAGGTAAGAGACAAGTTCAATCTGTCAAATCAAGAATCACGTCAACTACGTGACAGGTTTGCCGGTGACAAAGTCATCAAGAAACAACCTGGTGACAAGGGAAGATGGCTGGTAGTTTCTGAAGTGGTTGAAAAGCTGCTGAAGCAGCCGACTCAGGGCTAAAGTATTTTTGCTGTTGTGCCTTCTGCCTGCTGAAACAAGCGACAAGCTAAAAGGAATTTAAGGTTTAGACAGATGAAAGGAGGTCCGTTATGGACTGGAAAAAGACCATATTTATTGCCGTGTTGTTGGTGGCATGCTTCATTGGGGGCGTTATATACAAAGGTATCGCAGACCCACTACCGGGAATCGGCCAGCGCTCAAACTCGGTACCCCTGGAAGAGCAAGTGCTGAATCAACTGCACATAGACGCCGAGAAGGCAGAAGCATTTGCTGCTGCTGTACACGGCCGCGCCAAAACCTTACGCGACGGAGCCGATGAAGTAATCAAAGACATGAGGAATTGGTACAGGCCAGCACCTGTTGCTCCGCCTGCTCCTCCGAGACCGACTACCCGGAGAACCAGGGGCGATGCCGCCTTTGAGCGAAGGGTCGAAAGGCTTGAACGCGGATTCGACCACATGAAAGGCCAAGTGGGAGAACTACAGAGTGACATGAGAGACTTGAAGAATGCCAACCAGAGCGTTGCCCAATCGATCCGAGAACTGAATACGACAATACGCGCCAGAACAATGCCGCCTGCTCCTCCCGGGCCGAACAGTGAAGCTGTGATTCTGGCTCCAGACGTGAACAACTGATTGAGAATTGAGACACCAAAGGGTGGGGGTATGGTTCCAAAAAACCAGCCCCCGCTTTTATTTGTCAACTTAACGGGATTTAAAATAAAATTATAAATCAACACCCACAGAACTGCAGATGTCTGATGGACAATCCACACCCCATCTCCTGCATTTTTCACATGCCACTTTTATTGCATTATTAACACTGGTTTCAACATTCTCTATAGCCGATATGACCTCAGCATCACCTGAGTATTGCTGTTTAAGGATGCCCATCTCATCCAGAAGCTGGTCATATGCATTTATGTCCACTATAAGCTTATCAGCAAACTCCTCTGTTATCTGGTCCACTTCATTCTGGAGTTCATTCATACGCGCCTCAAGCTCAGACAATCTTTCGCTAATATCAATTTCCCCAGCCCCGCATTTATTTATTGATGTGTCGCATATCTGACCGGGAATCGGACAGTCCTCGGATTTCTTGCAGCATGCTGTCCCCCCGAACTGCATCCTTGTATCAAGTGTGTCCCACTTGCTGAATGTGTAACTAGCATCAGCCCTTACCATGTATGTTATTGTAGGACCTTCAGGAACCTTCACAGGAGGGAAGCTGCAGAATATGGCATAAGGCTCGGTGAGACCTTTCCATTCGAGAAGTGTTGTTGTATCATCTTGCTTTATAATTTTGGGTTTGATCTTATCCGGCACGCAGGGAGGCAGGTTTTCTTCTCCCTTCCCCTTCGTGAAGTTGGTTGGTATCTCCAACCTTACAGTAGCATTGCCCACTACCCTCCCCTTCTTGTGCGCAGACACAATGTTCAGGGCTATATGGAATGGTGAGCCCTCCAGTATGGGCTGCTCCAGTGTGTCCAGATTGAGCATGACAGGCGCATTTGTGAAGGTTGTAAGCTTCTTGAACTTTGGCTGCAGCTCCATTTCCTCCACCTGCCTTTCCCATTCCTCCTTGCTCATTGCCTCAACCTCAAGGTTCGAGCTTATGTTGTAGTCATACTGTATCATGCCTATGAACGGGAGCACTTTCGCCTTTTCCTTTGTCATCAAGCCATAATTAACCACTGCAGGGCACATTATACCATCAGAGTAGAAGTTTGCCTGGCTTGTCTGCAGCTTTGTCATGTTGCCTATGGCAAATACACACCGCCTGTCATCTATGCATTTCTGTGTTATGCCCCTGTCCGTATCAGGCTCTTCAACAAATCCCAGCCCTTCCTTTGTCATGGTTATGTTAGGCCTCAGAAACGGCATGTGCACTTCAATACTAAGAGGATTCCAACCTCCAACTGCCACAGCAGCTTTCGGTATAATAAGCACAGCCTCCTTGACACCCCAAACCCAGCTCTTTTCCTCCCTGGGTACATTAACGCTCGGGACAAGTGCAACTATTACATTCCTTGCCTCAAACGCCCCCTTGTTCTTAACCATGACACTTACAACATAAGGGCTCTCTGTGTATATGGGCATTACCTCAAACCTCTCTATCTCAATGCCGTACGCGCCCTGCAAACCTGTAGTGGTATCCCTTGCATACGTTCCGTTCATTATAGACTGCGCATACCCAACAGGATTTACAAGCAGCATCAGGGCACTGCCGAATGTGTTTGCAAACTGGCCGAATACTTCAGCAAACGGCTTTGCAATTGAGCTGAAAAGATTCTGTATAACAGGATACCAGGGACCAAGCAAAGCTGTCCCGAACTCCTGCGCCCCAGGCCCTATGCCGTAGATTATGGTAGCAGCGCCTAGCATTATGAAACCCATTGCAGGTCTTGTCTGTGCAGGAGAGAAGAATCCTGCAACAAAGGAAACAACCCAGAAGTAGAGGAATGTCCACTGGAGGGTTCCTGTAAGTTTCCATCCAACTTCACCAAACCATGGAAGAGGCAGAACCCCGGATGCAATGAGCGCAACGAGCATGAAACCAAAAAATATGAATTTATCAAACATTTCATACATTGCAAAGGTTTCAGTATTCTGCTTGTCCTCTGCTATGGGCGGAATCATGAAGAATGCCATTGCAAGCAGGGCAAGAAGACCTGACTGGAAAATCCCGTAGAATATAACCCACGGTATGAAGAACGCCCCAAGCAGACCAAACCTTATCACGGATTCTATGAACTGGTGCGGCATATGAGTGTTATAGGTCATCTTGAGCGAGAAGTATGCCCCAAAGCACAGTATTATCAAAACTATATTCTTGAACGGAACCATCGGGCTGTACCAGACACCGAAAATGAACAGTATGAATGTTGACAGTTTAAAGATTGTTTTCAAGAACCCCCAGACCGTGTGGGGATTCCTCAGGAAGGCCCTTGACCCCACCATCCTCCATGTCAGGGGGTTTTCCTTGAGTTGTCTCGCCAGCTCCCGGGGCGGGGTTTCTTCATCAGGGCTCGGGAAAATGTAGTAAAGAGCCAATGAAAGGAACCCGAACAGGAATAAAATGCTTCCAAAAGCACCTGAGATAGCAAAGCCCAGGGCAGCAAAGAGAATCACGATAAATGCCTTCATCACGTCCTTGCCCCATTTATCTTCAATAAAACCGGTTACCCTCTTTCCTATGTGCGCCTTTCTCTTCTCTTTCTCTTTCCCCACTTTCTCTTTATATTCCCTTTTGCTTCTAATGTACTTCTCCTTGAGCTTTCTCTTTTCTTCCTTGTATTTTACCCTGGTCCATTTCTCTGCTTTGGCCTTTTCCTTTAGCTCACTCACACCAGTTTTATATTCTTTCTTGGCACCAAAGAGTGTACCCTTGAATTCCTCCCTTTTTTCTGCTGCAGTCCCCCTTAATTCTAACAACCTTTCATGCTCATCAGCAGTTAATAAACCTGCTCGCCTTCTCTCTTCCAAGGTTTCAAGCTCCTCCAACTCCTTTTTGATTGCAGTGCCTTTCAACTCCTTTTTCTTCTCTCTGTATGCCTTTCTCCTCTTCAACCAACCAGGCTTCCCATAAACCTTTCTTCTCTTTATATCACGTGGAGAGAATTTTTTCTTGCACTCTGTGCAGAAGTAATAAAGAAGGTTGCCATCCGCCCCGGGCTTTTCATTCAGGTAAACCTTCTTGCAATCAGGACATATGTATTTACTTACAGCTCCCAGCCTTTCTTTTTCTATTTTCTTTCTAACCAAATCCAACAGCTTGCGTGCTGTTTTTTCAAGTTCCTCCCTCTTCAAAGCTGCATACCTTCCTGTTGACTCAAGGTAAAGAACAACCTCATTTATCATCTGCCGCTCAGGCAACCTCTGGAAAACCATGGATTCTATCTCTATTCTTAAGTGCGCAATATCCGCATTGGTTATCCTTCTTGCTGCTTCTTCTGCCCTGACTTTGTCTCTGTATTCAGAAACAGGAATTACACTTAAATGACCGGATGGACATCTCAGCTCAACGTAAGTACCTCCCCTCTCCCTATATGTCCTTACATATTCCGCATCCTCATCGCACCAATCTGGACCCCCGACATCCTTACACTTGACCAAATCCTTCACCTAATAATTAATTATCCAGATATGTATAAATTCTTTAAAAATCAGCCGCCCGCGCTTCTCCTCGGCATGACGAACAGTTTGAAGTCCTGTGCAGAGAGGAACATGAAATCCACCCTGACTGTTTTCCTGTCATATGTGAACCCGTCTGCTGTTGCCTTGAGATGGTAATATCCCGGTGGCAGGGCATTGAGCAGCTCGTAATGACCAGTTGCATCGGTCTGGACTATGTATTCCTTTCTCCCGGCAAAGATGGTTATTATAGCACCCTGCAGCGGATTGCCTTTGCTGTCCCTGATAAAGCCATGGATGCCTGACGGGCGGGGCGCCTTCTTTGCCTCAGGGCTTGCCCATATGGGTCTGAGTTCGGGGAACTCCGGAGGGGGTGTCTTGCTGACCCTTAACGTCCTTATGCCGAAATATATTTCCCTGACCTCGCCCCTCTTTATCCCCCTCTTCAGAATCCTTCCCTTCCTCCTGTATCCGGGCTTGGATGTTTCCACTGTGATATTCTCTGAAGGGGGAATGGGTTTTAATGCATACTGCCCGTAGGAATTGGTGAATGCCTCAATGCCTATTCCCCTTACGTAAACATAAACCCCTCCAAGGGATTTTTTGTTTTTCACATCCCTTACAACACCAACGATGAATCCTGGCTTTTTCTCCTTTCTTGCTTTTCTAATCCTTTTCCTGTGCAGCTTAGCCTTTTCATGAGATGTCACGATTGCTCCTATCTTCTCCATCCTCTCCATCAATTTCCTGAACACACCCCTTGTTATCATCCTGCCGCAGTATGCACACTGGTAGTAGACAAGCTTCCTTTTGCTCACAATATTCGTAGAATAAAGAATGCCGTTCCAGCATCTGGGGCAGTTCTTGTTCTCAAGGATTCTGTCTTTTGCCACTAAAGCACCTGTTAAATAATTAGCTTGGGCAGAATAAATATCAGAACCCCAGCGATGTGAACTTAATATTAGATTAACCAAATTCAATACGTTCTGGTATACTCATTATTTCTTTCTCTGTTAAACTACATTTTCTAAGCCAGGAATCCAAATACGCATATCCTACTTTTATTAAATCTTTCTTATCCGAAAGCAAAATCGCATAGCATTTAAATTGATTATCTTGAGGATTTTCAGCATTGAAAAAGGAATCTGCTAACACACTTGATATTTTCTTTCCTGAAAACCCATCAAAAAATACCGCACCTCGGGTAATGAAAGGTACGTGGATTCTCCACTTGTGTTCGTGCGATGTGCACTTATTGGAAAGAATACCACGTTTTAGATAGAAGTATGTCCCCCGCTCAGTCAAAAATTCTCTGTGCGATACCATTGGCACTTCCCATAGAGGGAAGTACCAAATTTCACCTTTTGGTCCCCGTGTAGGCTTTCTTCTGGGTTCTCTTATTATAACTTTTTCTGATTTTTCTATCTTTCTTAGCGGTTTTCCATGATTCATTATCATACTTATAGAAAAAGGAATAGAATTTTCATCATCCCCAGAAACTGATGGTTGTATGCTAGAGTAACCATTTAATTCAGGATGCAGTGTCGCCCTGCAATAATATCGATATCCTGTATACAAATCTTCCACATGAAGAAGATTCGACTCTAAAAAAACAGATAACGGGCGATAATCGAGAATTGGCTCACCAGCCTCGAAATCAACATGTTTTATCCCAAGATAACCAGCAGTGAAAGTATACGGTCCCTCGTTTCTGTATTTGGATTCAATAATCTCCAAAAAGGCGGGCATCTTATCCTTGAGTGTCTTTATCAAATTTTCATATCTTTTGGACATTCTTGGGCCATCTTCAAAAAAGTCTTCTCCCCAACCACTACCAGCCGGATCAACATGAAAATATACATCAGAATCTTTGTATGATTCAGCAGCTTTTTGTGCAAGAGCCCTTGCTTCTTCCGCGGTGACCTTATAAGGAGCTACCTTAACCCCCTCAGGCATCACTATGTATTCACCTTCACCTAAATCATCCAAACTTTCCATGTTCAATCCGCCTAAAATATCATCATGTCTCATATAGTCACCACTTACAAAGATTTAATATCTCTTTAGTGCCTTAAACATTACTCCAAAAACACCATCAAAATAGAAAGCACCAAGGCCTGGTTTACCTACTCCCCAGTTATATTTTTTTTCTTTAGGTGGTAATATTTTTATAGGAACTTCCCATAAAGGGAAGTACCATATGTCATGACTTAGATTTTCCATTGGTTTTCGTATAATTGTTTTACCTTTTTTTATAATCCTATTCGTATAGTTTCCAAGTTGGTCTAGAATATCGATTGCACACGCCACTGGATGTTGATTATGCCCTTGATCATAATCACCACGCCCCTTTAGGAAATCGCCGAATTGCCCTCTTCTACTAAGCATTTCGGAAAACCCATTCAGCTCTGGATTACTATCAATGTTTGCACTTCCAGGATCACCATTATGTAAATCCCTTATAAGCACCATCCCTCGAAAATGGCGAACAGAATAGGGGTGATAATCTAGGATGGGTTCAAGATATTCGTATCCAGAAGGAACTGGAAGACAGTAACTTTTCTCGTTTTCCTTTATGAAGTGAGTCGCTAAATAGCCACCCCTTTCATTATAGCTCCATGAACGCATACCAAGAAGATGATTAGTTCTCAAAACTGTCTGGCTTTTTACTTTTTTCAATACAGCCTCTCTTGTCACAATCGGCTCAGCCACTTTTACACCTTCAGGCATCATTATGACTCCGCCATCTGAAACTTCATCTAAATTATCCAAATCAGAAAAATCCATGCTGCCTAGAATTTCATTAGGGTCTATTGGGTTCATAGTATCATCTTATTTTGGGTATAATTTTTGATTTAATTGTTTGTCCAAATCAGCAAGGTCATCAAAAGACCTTATATCAAAAATACCAATACCTTTCATGTTCTGCAAAGTTGTCATAAGATAGGTATACTTGGGATCTGCACCAATGCTTTCTGCAGCACTTGCTGCCCCTTCGCCCATCCCCTCTGCTCCCATTTTGGTTCTTATTTTCTGTGTAACAGGATGTTCATAACCCAAGGTCTTGCCGAAAAGAATATACATGATATCTCTGGCTTCCTTTGCTCCGTACTGTTTCGCAAGCTCTCCGGCAACATCAGTTATTATCCCGAGATATTGTTTCATCATTTCAAGCTTTGCGCCTGCCTTTGTTCTATAAACCTCAGCTTCAGTGCCAGCCCGTACAGGCTCAATTATCCTTTTCATGCTTGCATCGTACAGTTCTGTTTGTAATTCAGGGACTTCAGAAGGCGGGACCACTTCTTTAACTTGGACTGTTTCTATATCAATTCCCCATTCACCTACATGTTCGTCCAGAAAAGCTTGTACATTTCTGCCAAGTTCATCCCTGTTTTTAAGAATACTGTCCATTGTCATATTCTTACATGCTTCTTTGCCACTCTCAGACTTTAAGAGAAAATCTATCTGACCTTCAAAATTCTCAGGTGCCTTTACGACGGCATCCTCAGCATTTGATATTTTATACCTTATATCAACCGTCGTGGCCAGCGGATAATTGTCTTGGCTCAAAACATCAAAAGAAGCCTCATACTGCCGCGGCCTTATGTCAACTATTCTTACTTCATCGATTCTAGGTATTGCAAGATGTAGACCTGGTCCAATAATGCCTTTGCTTTTTCCGAACCTTAGTTTAACACCACGTTCGAATTCCTTTATTGTGAATGCAACCGATGGTTTTTGTATTCTGACTTCCATTAAACTCACCTGAATGGGAAATGTGGGAATTATACTCATAAATAATTGATGGAAAGCTTTTTAAGTATTACTGACTATCAAAACCCTGCTTACTTCTCCAGCCTGACCCTGACCTCGCTGATTTCCCAGTAGCCGGTGCCGTTTCAAGGTAAAGCAAAGCTTTAAATATCTGCAAATCTTACATTCTTACAGGTGATAAATATGACGGTAGAATTCACAAAACTGTCCTCAAAGGGCCAGATTGTAATACCCCAGGACATAAGGCAGGATCTCCATCTAAAGGAGGGAACGCCGTTTGCAGTAACATCACAGGACGACATGATTCTGCTGAAGAAGATCGAAATGCCAAGGATAAAACCCTGGAGAGAGGCTGTGAAGCCCTTTAGAAAGGCAGCAAAAATGTCCGGTTTCAAAAAGGAAGAGTTGGACGTGCTTATAGAAGAGGTTAGAAGGTCTGGTAAATGATAAGAGCGGTCCTGGATAGCAATGTCTGGCTTTCTGCAATATTCTGGGAAGGGGAAGCCAGCAGAATCATTGAGTTAGCGGAAAAGGACAGAATTGAAATAACCATAACCAGGGATATCCTGCTTGAAATTGCGGCGGTGTTGAGCAAGGAGTCCAAATTCCAGCGTTTTCTTGATGAAAGGAAACAAAATATAGAGGATTTGATAAGGACAATTCTGAAAATCAGCACGCTTATCCATACAAAATCGGTTATTAATGTAATAAAAGAGCATCCGGCAGACAATATCATGCTTGATGCTGCACTTGACAGTAACGCCGAATATATCGTTTCTTATGATAAACACATACTGAATCTTAGAGAATTCAGGGGCATCAAGATTGTTAAGCCAGGGGAAATGCTCAGGCTTCTAAACTCCTGACCCAGTTTCGTTTTTATCCCAAGTGTAAGGAGAAGCGGGCCTATTTCTCCAGCCTGACCTTTACTTCGCTTATGTCCCAGTAGCCGTTTCCTGAGAATTCGAGTGTGTTGGTCCCTATACTCGCCTCTGCATCAGTGAACGTGATGTTGTTCCATCCTGTCCGCGGAAGGGGCACTGCCAGGTCATTCCTGTTCAATTCCACATCCAGAACACCAGACCTTTCAATGGAATCCACCTTGAACTCTATTACACCTGCATAACCCTGCTCTGCCAGCCTGGCATACTGGTCAGAATCCAGCTCGAATGTCCTCTGCTTTGCAACAAGGTTTGTGAGAAGGAATATCTTGAACACCGCATTCTGCAGGGTAAAGACACCTGTATCTGTTTTAATGGTTAGAAGGTTCTGCCCGACCCTGAGCGGGGCAGACGTGTAGTTGAACGTAATGGTTGTGGAACCGGAAGGGGCCTGCTCATATATCTCAACATCATTAACCTCAAGGGTCAGTTTGTCCCCTGTTCCAAAGCCGTAAAAACTCACCTCTCCCCTGTCCCATGCCTCTATCTCTCCCTGGGAGAGGGTGAACGCAAATATCTTTGATGGCCCGTATTCCAGGTCAACATTGAAGTTCCTGAGCGTATATACAGTGGATGCCCAGAATATTAGCCCCGGCCCGTCGCAGTAAATCTCCAGCGTGTTCATGCTCTTCACGCTGCTCTTGTCAATAACAATGCTGTAATCCCTCGGGCTCGCCCTGCCCCTGTAGAACTCATTCCCGTTCCATTTCACAACCAAATCCCCATACTGGTTTGTCTCAAAAACATCAAAGCTTATCAGAACATCCCTCAGGGAATCCTGGTACGCGCTGAGCACATTTATGCTGAAGGTCTCTTTTTTCGAACCGAGCAGGCTTGATGAAAGGCTTAGCTGCGGAGCGGTCCTGAGATTCTCTGTCTGGGTCTCCCCGACACTGAAAGAGCCCAGTGTAATAGAGCTTGCTTCATAATCCCCTGAATAACCAACACCTCCCAGTGAGAACTCTGCAATGGAAACATTACCGACAACACCTCCGCCCGGCCCTACAGGCCATAGTGCGGATATGGCTGCAAAAACAAGTATCAGAATCAGCGCTACTGCAAGCACATATATGAAATCCTCAACACCTTTCAGCTGCCTCATATAATAGTATTTAACAATAGTTTTATAAATAAAAGAAGGGGGTTGACGCAGGGTTTAGGGCAATTCTATTTTTCCCAAGTCTGGCTCACTTAAAGGTGTAATCTGGTCTTCTGACTCATACACATCAGTTCCCAGTTTTATTGGTTTGCCTTCATATTTCTCATGATTATCTAATCCTACTAACAATTCTGGGAATCTTTCTTGAACCATAGATAAGAGTTTCTGGAGTTTTCCTTCTGCATACCCTCGGCTTATTGCTTTAAACTGTACCCTTCCCCATCCAATATATTCTCCAGGTTTATCGCCTTCAACAAAGAACTGGGTAAAATATTCCATAAACCAAGATAAAACAGTTATATTTATAAGCACAGGTTCCGCACCTGCTCAAAATCTATAAAATGATATTAATCCAGTTTTATAAATAATAAACAAGGCAGCAAAGGGGTTGGCTCAGACGAAGTCTGAGCATCCGTAAAAAGTTCACAAGGTGAAGGTTATGAAAATCATCCACCAGGACAGGAAGGAAGGCAAGATAAAGTTCAGGGTTGAAACACCGGATGACCTCTGGCATCTGGAGAAGATACTTGAGAAGGGGGATTTGGTTACCTCCAGGACCCTGCGCAAGAAGGCAATCAAGAGGGGAAAGGAAATCCTGGAAGGTGAGAGAAAGCCAATGACACTTACGATAAACCTGGAAGATGTTGAGAGGCAGGCAGGAATCCTTCGCCTCAGGGGAAAGATTGTTTCAGGCCCTGAGGACATAAAGCTGAGCTCCTACCACACCCTGAATATAGAGCCCTGGTCTGTGCTGACTATCAAAAAGGAACAGGGATGGAAGCAATACCAGCTTGAAAGGATAAAGAGGGCAATGGTAAAGCAGCCCCTCCTGTTCATATGCATCCTTGACAGGGAGCAGGCAGATTTTGCAGTTCTTAAGGAATCAGGTGTTGAGATGAAGGGCTCTGTTTCTGCCAAAAAGGTAAAGGGCAGGGAGGACAGGAGCGATTACTACAGGGATATTTTATCAGTCCTGGAGAAGCAGAAGGGCTGCCAGGCAATGGTTATTGCCGGTCCAGGGTTTGAAAAGGAGAACCTTCTGGAGTTCATAGATAAGGCAAACCCAAAGCTCGCAGGAAAGCTTGCATTGGAATATGCCTCAAGCACAGGGAAGACAGGGATACAGGAGGTCATAAAGAGGTCAGCGAACAAAATCCTGAAAGAGACAAGGGTTGCAAAGGAGACAGGGCTTGTCGAGAGGCTTCTTGTTGAAATAGGGAAGGACGGGAAGGCTGTTTACGGGGATAAGGAAACAAAGAGCGCTGCCAGGATGGGCGCTGTGGAAACCCTTCTGGTTTCCGAGGAGAAAGTCAAGGGGTTTGAAGGCCTGATGGACCAGGTCGAGAAGATGCGCGGCTCGATTGTGATAATCTCCTCCGAGCACGAATCAGGCGAGAAGTTCCTGGGCCTGGGCGGTGTCGCTGGATTTCTGAGGTTCAGGACCGAGTTGAGTAAATACCATTTCACAAGTATATAAAATTTTCTATTAACTATGAAGCAGTAGTATTCATGTTCCCTTGATACATACATTACAGCCAACAGCGATTTCCGCGTCATAACTGAACCATAGAAGATTCAGTTCTGGCAGCTTGGCTTTGAAGTTAAATCGTGACCATGCAGGGACGAAAGTCAGCAAAGACTTCTTGCATGGCTGTTTTTGTTAGGTAAATTTCTGCGAAAGGGCAAGAAATGGAAAATAAAAAACATCAGACCCGATGATACTTTTTCTGGCCATGTTTATTGCGCCCGTATTATTTGTTATTATTCTATGCGGAATAGCATTGACCGGAGACAAACACAAAACCTGAAACCCAGCCTTGTGTACTGCTTGGTGTTTGAAAGGAGGTATACCAATGGCAAAGGGAAAAAACGTACTGACAACAGGCGATGTTGCAAGGATCTGCAATGTAGCGCCCCGGACAGTCTCAAAGTGGTTTGATACAGGCCAGATGAAGGGATACAGGATACCTGGCAGCAAGGACAGGAGGATACCCGTAGCAGAGCTGATCCGGTTTATGAAAGCGCATAACATGCCTGCGCCAACACTTCCAATCGGCAATATCCGGGTCCTTATAGTGAACAGCAACGAAAAAGCAGCCTCGGCCCTGGCTGATACTTTGCGAACCAAGACAGATTACGAAGTGCAAACCACACATAGTGATTTTGAGACCGGTGCAATCGCCCAGAAATTTGCACCACATGTTCTATTGGTCAACCTCTTGGCTGAAGACATAGATGCAGCAGGCCTATGCAAAAGCATCCGTTCCAATGAGGATTTGCAGACCATCAAGATTATAGCCCTTGCGGGCGAGTTGAACGATTCCGAGTCAGCCGCCCTGCTGCAGAAGGGCTTTGACGGCTGCATATCCGATTCTGCCGATGTGGCTGAAGTTATCAAAAAGATTGAAGAAGCAACAGCGATTATCTATTAGGAGATGATTGAAAGAAAGGAGGTGATGTCAAAAATGGCACGCCAAAACAATATCCAGGATGACCCTAACAAACTGCCGGATTTTGAGGTTTTTGATAATGAACAGTGGATAAGTCTCCAGAAACATTTTCATCTGAGTCCCCGGCAATTGCAGGTGGCGAAACTTGTATGCAAGGGGTTAACCAATAAGGATATTGCTAAGAAGTTGGACAGAAGCGTCAATACCGTAAAACAACATATAAAGCATATTTCTGCAAAAACCCGGGTGACAAATAAAGTTTCTCTGCTTCTGAGATTCATGGAAGTTGCAGATTTTCTTAATAAGGAGGATTAACCCATGTCAAGGAAAAAAAGGATAATAATTTGGTTAGTATTTTCCATGTGTGTATTTTTATTAATAATTATACTCACACCGGAAAATAATACATTCAAGCAGAATCCAGATGCACCAGCACTAGCAAGAATTGAATTCTCTTTGGGATGGCATATGTATGAAGGTGCAAGGACCCTGGGGGGCCGGGGAGAAACCTTTCTGATAGACCCGAATTCTGTGCCATTTCATAAAGAGATAGTCTTTGAAGTGCCGGGTTATTTGGTCAGAATAGAAGTCAATGCCAAAGCGCTTTAATGACACAATTTATTACAGGGATGACCTTTCAATTCTGCTTCATAGTGAGGTCGAAATGGCTATCACAAAAGACCCGAACGCGACAGAAATCAATTCCTTCCGCAATACTGAAGAGTACAGAAAATGGAAGCAGCAGGGACAAGCCATCCAGCACTTGCCCGAACCCAACCTGCCTGACACAAATGAACATAAATAGGAATTATGTTTGCGGGAGCGGGTTTTCTGTTTTTTGCGATTAACCGAAACATTAACTTTACTGATTTTTTGAAAAGGAAGGTGGATAGCTATATAAAGTTTTTTTGTTAATCTATTGTTATTGACCTCATTGTAGCTAGCCAGTTTCAAACCGTTTCGTGCTGATATCATGCTCCTAGATACACACCTTAACAGCTATTGCCAGACAGATTAAATTTTGGTCTGGAAAGCTGTCTTGATGACATAAGCGTTACCATGCGGGAACGCAAGTCAGGGACTTGCTGCCTGCATGCTGATTTTGTCAGTATAATTTCTCTAAACCCGTTCCATCAATAACAATAAGCTAAGCGGAAAGGAGACCAAAATGGACAACCTGTATGCAATATATATTATTTCTCTTGTCTCGGGATTCAACTGGCACGTTAAGCTGCTGAAATCACTGCCGAAGGCATTGGACGTATTGAACATATGCGGCCCTAATCCCGGCAAACTGGAAAGAAGACGTGCAAGAAAAAACCTGTTCGTCTGGGGCTTTGGTTTCATCCTGCGTTTCATCATCGTAGGCGCCCTGCTTATGCTTATCACTGACGTCTTGGGCCTCAAAATAACCAGCGTGTGGAGCCTGCTCATTTGGGGTGGGGCTTTCGTGGTGGTTGTTTCACTCATTAACATAAAGCTGTCAACACCCGAGGGAGTAGCTTTTAATGTATGGGCGGCTTCATGGAGTGTACTTCTGATTATCTGGTTCATTATAGTTGTGATATATGTTCTTAACCGGTTAGGATTTTTTCAGTGGACAGTTAGTCATCTTTAAGCAATCCGTATTCGTGCACGGACATGGTTCATAATTCTGGTAATCTGGATAATAGTTTCAATTATTGGTTTAACTGTATATGCTATTCAGCATTAGCATTTTTCGGCATAATGAAAGGAGGCACAAAATGGATAACCTGTATGCAATATACATAATTTCCCTTGCCGGATGTTTCAACTGGCGCACGACGCTGTTGAAAAAGCTGAACTGCGATACTGATGTGAAATGTCGATACGATGATAATTGTAGTAGGTGTCTTATGGAACTGAAGGTGATGACGGACAAGAACAGGTTGATATGGTTCGCCGGATTCGTTGGCAGGTTTTGCGTCATTCTTGTATTAACATCACTGTTCATGCATTTCGTCGGCCGAGCCCGGATCCATACATGGAGCGGCTTGCTTGCCCTGGGGCCAGCTTACATACTCGTTTACTGGATATTGAGCTTGGTCTTTTCAGTCTCTGAAGAAGTGTACATCCAGCATAAATACGCCGCGGATACTGCCGAGACCGACATTTCGGCCAATTGGTGGAAATATTGGATTGTGTTACTTGACATCTGGGTGGTTCTCCTGGTGGTGTCCAGACTCAGAATACTTCAGTAGAATGGTGAACTAATAGTAAATCAGGACGCAGTTGGTAACATCTCCAACCTGCGGATAATTAATGAAAAGCAATAAAAGAAATGTGAAATGAATGCAAGAAAGGAGAGACACAAATGATAATGAACAGCATGATAATAACGTATATCGTTCTCGGCGTCGCGGCATTCAACTGGCGCGTGAAGCTGCTGAAATCGCTGCCGAAGGCATTGGACGTATTGAACATATACTGCAGTAAACCGGAAATAAGACAAGCAAGAAAAAACCTGTTCATCTGGGGCTTTGGTTTCATCCTGCGTTTCATCGTCGCAGGCGCCCTGCTTATGCTGATCACTGATGTCCTCGGCCTCAAGATCATCGGCTTTAAAGGCATGTTCCTTTGGGGCGGGGCTTTCGTGGTGGTTGTCTCGGCCCTTAGCGTGTTCATGTCAAGGATCGAGGAAGTCAACATACAGGGGAAATACCAGGCCGCGAATTGGAAATCTCAGTACCCATTCAAAAGTGTAGGCACCGATCTTATGTTGGGCACATGGCTGGTTTTCTGGGTTATAACTTTGGTAGGTTTGGTAGGCTGTGTATTAGCTTCATGTATTATACACTTTCAGCCCCTTCTTTAGCATATGTAGGTTTGTTATAGCCTTCATGAACGATAAACAAAAACAGTCATACGACCATAAACAGTCATAAATTCTTGGGTTTAAGCAAAAAACCCGGTAATGGATAATGAAAACCCGTAAATGGATAAACGAAAGGAGGCACAAAATGGATAGTCTGTGTGCAATATACTTAATTGCCTTTTTCAGTGGTTTCAGCTTGTGGTCTTTGGGCCTGTGGCGGCCGCCTCCGAAAACCATTGGTTTATCTGGCAATTCAGCGAAAATAGCCAAAAAGGCCAGAAAGGAAAAGATGGGCAGGAACAGGCTGGTATGGTTTGCTAAGTACACCGTACGGTTCTGTATAGCATTGATATTCGCATTTCTGATTCTGAACCATTTGCGGATAGGTCTGCTCCAAATAAACACCTGGGATGATTTTGCGCTCAAGGGGTCGGGTTACATATTGACCCTATGGTTCCTGTTCAGCATCACTTCGGGGCTTATCAGGCGGTTAAGGCAGCAGCCCCACAGCCAGAAAGAAGACGCTTGGAGGAAACGGTTGAGGTTTATATTTGGGATAATCTTCGTAATCTGGTTTATATACCTCTGTATTCGGATTTGCTAAAAGCCCGGATACTTGACACTTACGAAACAAAAAACTTCAATAACCACACTTTTTGCGAAAAATTTAGAAAGGGAATGACAATGAAAACCATAAAGGAAAAAATCACAGTTAAAAGAAGAGGACTCACGCTAAGGGGAGTCATAGTGATGTTATTTTTGGTGGTGCTTGTTGCCGCGGCTCTTACACCGCTGTACAGGCACGAAACAATGAAAATCAGGGACAAGAATACCTCAACACAATATCTTTCTAGCCTGTACGTCGTCGACTCTGGGCTGGAGGAGTCCATAAGGCACGATATGGAGGTTGTCAACGCGGAAAAAACCAAGGAAGACTGGGCCAAGATAAACAAGTTCCTGAAACACATGCGTTCTAAAGATGAACTCTTGGACAAAGCTCTCTGTAAAACAACAGGGCTGGATGCCGTAACCGTTGAAGACGCGAACAGCTTCATCGCCGAGAAACGAACAGAACTCGAAGACTATGAAGGCAATATCGACGCTGAAGATGGGAAAGAGCTCGCTGCTGAGTACAAGCTCATGGCCGGACTGATTGAGTTCAAGGACGCCAAAATCGAAAAGGCGCAGCAGCCGGAACTCCTGTCAGCAGGGCC
This sequence comes from Candidatus Aenigmatarchaeota archaeon, assembly GCA_030615165.1. Taxonomy (GTDB): domain Archaea; phylum Aenigmatarchaeota; class Aenigmatarchaeia; order QMZP01; family QMZP01; genus JAUWZW01. The sequence goes on along the minus strand of JAUWZW010000003.1, from coordinate 10,835 downwards.
CGGGTCCGAACAGGATCCGCAGGTGAAGTTTGCCACCCTGGAGACCACGGACGCCGAAGCCATTGAAGCGTCTGAAACCGAGTCTGAACCAGAGACATTGGTAGTTTCCGTGAAAAGGCGTGCCTGGGAAGGCTTCGGTGTTTCCAAAGGGTTTGCTGTCGGGCTCTATACCGGGTTCATGGCTGAACGCACCATGATTAAGGTGATCGTAATAGCAGCCGTTTTGATAATACTATTCGGGTGGCGGCGCGGCAGGCGCACCAAAAAGGCATTTGCAAGAATCTCAAAAAGTATTAAGAAGTTGTCAACAGCAGGCACAGCCGGAAGACAGGTCCAACCCTCATCCGACCGTAATCCGTTTGAAGGAATCGTGGATGCAGCGGAGTTAACGGAAATGTTGAAGCAAATTGCCGCTGAAACAAAGAATATCAATAATTTGTTTTGCGCCAATAGGGAATCTGATTATTATGGTAGGATGAGCATTCGCCAAATCCTGGAGCTTGTCGCGGAAGCAATCAACGGTAAACCTTGTGGTAGTAGTGAATGCAGAGATCCTAATTGTTCTAAGGGCATAAAAGGTTTGCGCAAAATCTTCCTCGAAATCATGCAACAAAACCGGCAGCTCATGGATAATAAATCATCCAATGTCAGAGATACTGGGAGAATAGGTGGTGCAGAAGCAACCCTTGCGGCACAAGAAACTGCAACGCAAAATAGAGCCGAAATGGAAAAAATAGTTAAGTCAACGATATCGGCGATGTTATCGCCGGATGAGGTTAACGCAAGGATTGCCACAGCCGCCATGAAAGGCAATCTGCAAGCCCTGAAAGGGTTGGAGAAACTCGGCCATCTGACAGATAAGAACGTCAATTTCCCTGTGACAGATGACGGGAAAACAACCCTTCACATCGCAACACGCTACTTCCAGTTCGATGTCATGAAATGGCTCATCAGTTTGGGCGCATTCAATGATGTGGCAGACAACAACGGCGAAACAGCGTGTGATATGGTGTTGCAATGCCTTGCGGAAGCCTGCGCTAACGACGACACGGATATCCTCAACGGTTTCTGGGATGAAAAGTTGCAGTGGAGAAGCAGCACTTCCGAAGAACTCGTTTATGTCTGGGAAGATTGTAATATCGAAGTACCCGATCCGGAAGACGACGGGAATATGATAATATTTAAATGCCTGGCAGCCCGGTGCGGCGCCATAAACATCTTGACATGGATTAAAAACGATGGCCAAGAAGACATTGATGCCATAGATAGCGACGGAAGAACAACCACACAGTTGCTGATGACATACTTCGCAGGCCAACTCTCGGAAGGGGCAGACGAAGCAAGCAGCGCCACGGATAAGATTCAGGAATGCTTGAACGAAGGCATTATTGAAGATGATGACATCAATATGGTCTTCAAGCCCCTTGCCCATGATACAGATGACGAGCCGGATGAAACCACCATTCTAATTACTGCAACGCGTTTGGGGTTGACCGATGCCGTTTCAGAACTCATTGAAATGGGCGCAGACCGGGACGTGGAAATAGTAGTAGGAAGCGAGCATAAAACCGCCTTAAAGATTCTGCTGGAATGTGCAGGCGATGTGTCAACGAGTAGGGACACGAAAAGCGCAACGTTGGCTGAAGCATACACAAAGATCAGGGACATCCTCGAAGTTAAGCAGAGAGATGATGATGATACTACCACCGGTGAAGATGAATAAAGAATAACTTCAACAGCATAGCATGCATAATGGCTATGAAGCAAAGGCAAGAGCAAGGAAGAGCGGAATAATGCCCATCAGAACGGCGGTTGGTAATTCACTCTTCCTTTGCTCTGCTTTATGCTGAACCACAGATTATAGGCCTTGATGGATATTAACGAAAAAGAACGATTTGGGAAACGCCATAAAACCTTCATTATAGCCATACATGATAAAATCCTTTTCATTAACCAAGAGTCCATGCAATGCCTTTCACCACTTCCCCACCACCAAGGACGTTTGTTTGTTGTTGTGGGTTGTTCGTTGGGGATATGGTAAGAGGCAATGATCTCTTATATGTTGTAATTATAATTTCGTATTTTGGATTTAGTTAGCCCTTTGGGAGAAAGGAGTTTACCGATGACGGATAATAAAAAACAAGATGAACAGATTTCCGTTGAGCATGACATGTGCCCTGCTGGGATTCTCGCGAGATTCGCTTATGCGCTGTTCGTTCGGAATCATTTTCGCGATAAAGATCCTGCATCATTGTTTGGCAAATCATCGAGTGCCGTAGTTGAAATGTTTTTAAATATCATGAAATCCTTTAAAACAGGCACCAGGGAGTCATTGTATGCCACCACTATTTGTGACATTGTGTCAAAGCTTGCCCTGCACACCAACTTAGAGAAAATTGAATACGACAAAAAGATGGCTGACGCCCATTTAAATGCCAAGAACGGGAGAATAAGCATCACCAATAAGGAAAAATTGACTTACCTTCTTGGTGGAGGGATAAGACTGCTTTTGATGGCCTGTGCGATAGGCGGTGTTGGTATAGTTTTAACCGTTGTCGTGCTTTTCATTTTGTCCTTGTTTGGTATCACAATTCCGATACATGAGGGCGACTTTAGCAGAAATGCAACCTGGGGTTCGATTACACTAATTTTGGCGTTCACGATACTTGGAATCTGTTGGAGGTCAAGGCGCCTTGAGAGGGAAATCAAGACCATCACAGACAACTACAGAACAACCACTGAAGACGCCAAATCCAAGTTTAAACAGAACATTAATAGTCTGTTTGACTTTGCCATCTCAGCGGCTAATGAAGCATACTTTAAATGTGCAGGGAAAGACCCACCAAGTGACGGAAGGCAAAAGGAGCTTTTCGTGAATAATGTTTGTGCTATTGTTTTCTCGGCGGATGTATCACAATCACAGATAGCCACAGAAGTTCCGTTTGATATCCCCGAGAAATACATAGTCAAGAGATTAATCGCGGCAATTGTCCGACTGTATAAGCGGATAAAGCGGCATACAGTAAGCGTGTCTGGAAAGTGCCGCCGAGCATACCGGACATACCGGGCGTAAGGGAAATGACAAAATTGTTAACAAAAACCACAGGTTCAGTTTTCTGATAAAGGAGCAATATGATGAATGAAGAAAAAACACAAAAAAATGATAAAAATGCGGAAACTTCCAAAGGAGCCCTTGTTGCTAAGATGTTCTCTCTGTTCATATTCACGTATCTGGGGGCGCTGATATACGGCATAATTGCCCACAGGGACACAATCCATTGGAAGGCAAGCGAAATGATAGCCCTGTATATCGCCGCGCCCACGGCTGCAGTGATGTTGTGGCTGTTACTAATATCCAGGAAAGATACCATAACGCTGAAAGCCGTCTTTGGAGTGCTATGCGGAATAGCTGGAATAGCCGCATCCATTGCCGTCCTGGTAATGGAATGGGAGACGAGCAAAGCCGTAGTGATGTATACCGCAGTGCCTGCAGCATTTGTTGTTATTGCCTGGCTTATCATGAGAAGGAACACTAAAGGTAAGGTAACGGGGTTCCTGAAAATTATAATCAAAGCGCCCATCAGGCTATTCGTGATTAAAACAGAGGCGGGTGCGCCTGCACTTGGCTCTTATTCTGATTTCCTATTCCTGACCTGGATGGTCCTTGCAGGATTCATTATGGGCCCTATAATCGATGCCGGCTGGTTGAGCCCAAACACATGCGCCTTGATATGGATTCTCACTGGCGTATACGCTGTTTGTGCGCTCAACAACTCCATGAGCAAGCATATGATTGGGTTCCTTTTGCTGTTGTCATTGCTGCTACCGCTTGGTAATTTCTTCCTTTTGAGAACCCAGGGCATAAACATATTGGGAGATATCAAGGACTATTACGTGGAGCTGGATATCGCCTACCAGGGCGACTTGAGGAATTTCGCTTTCGTCTGGAGCGTGGTCTGGATGTTTATCATCATTTGTTCCATAATATGGACAAGGCTGAACAAGATGCACTGGGTGCAAAGCGAGACCATAAGAAGGTTCTATCTCATCGGCGGCACCGAAACCGCGGTTGCCGGTACCAAGAACGCTGATTCGAGATACCCGAATCTCTTCAGAGCATTGCCGCCTTTCTTCATAGGAGATGTTGTGGTCAACAACCCCGAGAACAAAATCGAGTGGTACAGAATCCGGAATGTCTGGTTCCTGCCTTTACGCATTCGCAAGATTCGCAATGCACTAAGGACTTCGGATGTCAGGGATATTGGCAAAGATTGATTGTTGACCGGATGTCCATAACTGCAACTTTTCGGAAATTTCGCAAAGGTAAGGTGATATTATGACGGCTCTAAAATTTAAAAGCGCAGGAAAGACCGATTCGCTTGATAATACGGTGGTGGTGAAACCCTGCCCTACATACCCTGCCAGGCCGGAAGGTGATTACTTTGTTTATTCGTTCCTGACACCCGAAAACAAAGAAGTAATAGCCATGGCGCAAAAGCTGATGGAAGAAAACGGCTGGAGAGACGACCCGCTGATGGTGTTCTTCAATTTCGTAAGAACCATCAAATACGTTTCCGACAGGAAACAGCACGGGATACCTGAATACTGGTCATTCCCATGCGAGACGCTTAAGAGGCTCAAAGGGGATTGCGAGGACGTTTCCTGGCTGCTGGGTTCACTGCTGCTTGCAACCCAATATTTGGATGAATTGCAAGGCAGCGGTTTGAACGTATACGCGGACGATATGGTAAGGGTGCCTCTTGGAGCATTCCAAGGCAACGGGCATGCCTGGGTGGATGTGTGCACCGACTTATTCACCGGTGATTGGGAATGGTACACAATCGAGCCCACAGCCAATGACAAACTGTCATTGGACTCTAATGCCTGGCCAGTCGACTATGCCATTAGAATGGACTACCAGCCAGAGCTGTATGTCTACAGAGAAATATGTGAGCAGATCGTTGGCAATGTAGGCTGTTACAAACGGCGTGGTCAGCACCGACTGGTCTATGGTTTTCGGGGCGGCGGGGGATTGCGTGCGCTCCTGAGAAAAGCGGCTTTATTCATCCTGGATGCGATTTCTTAGATATTTATTTTGGGGAACAGGGTTACCAAAACCTGTTCCCCTGTCCCTTTTTATTGTCAACTTAAAGGGATAATAAGTCAATTGACAGTTTAAATTATTTTCCTGCACTCCCCACTCAGGGGGCAGTTCTCACAGAGCGGCCTTGCCCTGCAGTGCCTCTTTGCCAGCTCCACAATCAGCGCGTGAAATTCCTTATAGAGGCTGACATCCCTGGGGAGATTATCCTCGAAGATGCTCCTGATTTCTTCATAATCTGTTTTTGTATCCAGCTGGAGGCCCATTCTCGAGAAAACCCTGCGCGTGTATGCGTCTATGACAAAATAGGGCTCTCCATGCGCATAGAGCAGGATTGAATCAACTGTTTCAGGGCCCAGGCCCCACAAACCGAGCAGGTTCTCTCTTGTTGGCTTCCCGGAAAAGGAGGCCAGAATTCTGAGCTTCCTTGCCTTCTGGTTATAATAGCCTGCAGGCCTTATCAGGGCCGCAAGCCTCTTCTTCCTGGTTTTTTCAATATCCTTTCTGGATAAAAGGTCTGCCTTCTTCAGGTTTTTCAGGGCAAGCTCAACATTCCCCCAGTTCGTGTTCTGCGTGAGCACAGCACCTATACACACCTCCCACTCCGGTGGCTTAAAGCCGCGCTGCATTGGCCACCAGTCCTGCGGGCCGAAATGTTTCAGAAGCCTGTTATAGATTTTCAGAAGGTTCATAAAAATCAATAAGGTTTTGTATTTTTATTACTTGCTTAACCTCAGTACTTCTTCCTCCCGATAGTCCTGCATATGCCGTAGATTAAGACCAGGAACGGGAATATCTCCAGCCTGCCCAGAAGCATGTTTATCATCAGAACTATCTTGCCCAGCCAGTGCAGTGCAGCCATGTTTATGACACTCAGACCAACAGTCCCCTGTGCAGAGGCCACCTCAAAGAAGGAAGTGAGAGGAGGATAACCGAGGAGTATGAATATTATACTGCTTACCACAAGGAGCATGATGTATATCGCAACAAAGAGGGATATTATAGTCAGCTCTGATTCCTTTATAACCCTTTTCCCAAATCTGAAGGGGATTATTGCCTCAAATGGCAGTGATATCTTCTTTGCAAGCCATGCAATGGATTTCCCGGCAATCCCGAACCTGACAAGCTTTAAACCACCCGCTGTTGAGCCAGCATAACCACCAATTACCATCAAGATTATCAAAAAGAACAGCACGCTTCCTGACGGGGTTATTGCGAATGTTGTGTACCCTGTTGTTGTCAGTGCTGAAACAGAATGGAATATACCATGCCTGATGGCATCCTGTTGGGGCATAAGAGTAAGGGTGATTAAGATGAAGAATACGACCATTATGCACCAGAAAAGCTTTGTCTCCGGGTTTTTCAAATATTTAACAACCCTTGTTTTTGTTTTTTTCAAGGCCTCTTTTAGAGGACCACTAAATATCCTGCTGTGAACGAAAAACGATGTCCCTCCGATTATCATAAGGATTATTATCACCAGCTCTATCCAGGGATTTCCATACGCGCCTATTGAGGCATTTTTTGGACTGAAGCCGCCTGTTGATACGGATGTAAATGTGGTCAGAAGGGAATCAAACAGGGGCATTCCCGCAAGGCAGAGCAGGATTATCCCAAGAACCGTGTAAAAACCATACACCTTGAACATCTTCTTGACAGTGTGCTTAATCCCGGCCTCTATCTTTTCTGCCTTTCCCTCTGCCCTGTAGAGGTGGTATGATGAGATTCCGGGCGAGGCTATGAGCAAAATGAATATAATCACTATGCCTATTCCCCCGATCCACTGTGTGAAACTCCTCCAGAACAAGAGGGATAACGGGTAACCCTCAGGCTGGATGACTGTTAATCCTGTTGTTGTAAAGCCGGAAACGGATTCGAATACGGAATCCAGGGGATTGAGGAAATAGAGATAAGGGATGGAGCCTATTAAGGATACCACTATGAAACTCAGGGCAGCCACAACCATTGCAGAACCAAGGTCCAAATCCTCTTTCTCGAATCTTTTGCTCAGAATAGAACCTATTGCAAAAGATATTATCCCTGTGATAATGAACGGGAAATGCAGCCCCTCCCCATATATAAGGGAAATGATTATGGGTATGAAAGCCAGAATACCAAGTATCTCCAGAATCATGCCAATGTAAGAGAGAACAGAGTATAGGTTCATGTTATTATTTTATTACCCAGAACTAAAATATTAATTGGGTTGTTATGAGAGGGTTCTGGTACATAATAGAATCTGTACTTGCTGGTGTGGTTATAATCGGCTTCCTTACCGTACTGGGGAGAACATACATTACTTTACCGGAACCAATAGACCTGAGCGTCATGGGTTACGAGACATTAAAGAGCCTTGATGACCAGGGCTTGCTCAGGAGCTATGTGGTTGATAAGAATTACACCGGCCTTAACTCCCTGGTAGCAGTGGGCAGTTACAATCACAGCATAAAGATATGCAACTATTCCGGCACCTGTGTCGGGCCCACTCCTGATGCAAGCAACATATGGATTGCGGTTTATCTCATAGCTGGCAGTGACAGTTACGACCCGCACGAAGTGAGGTTATTTTTATGGTAGCGAAAGGCATCCATCAACGCAAGGGGCAATTCTTCATACTCGGGGCATTCATGCTCTGCACCCTGTTTTATATGGGGATACCAAGGGGAGGCCAGCTGGTCATGCCTGTAACACAGGATTTAACTTATCTGTCCGATAACCTTGAGAGGGAGATTCCGAATGTCCTGAATCTCGGTCTGAATGAAAGCAAGCCAATGGAATACCTGAAGAACTTCACAGGATTTGTTGAGAGAATAATGCTGGAGCGCCTGGCCAACTTCACAACCCTGTGGATTGTCACAGAGAACATAAGCACAAATGACCTGAATATAACAGTGGGGAATTTTCTGGACTCCAGCAAGACAGTAAATATCACAATAGGAGCTACATCACAAAATCTGACAGCTCCTGATAATGCAACAAATTCAACAACATTCACGGGGATTGCCTCTGCATTCAACATGACCATACTGTTTGATACAGAGAATGCAACAGTGGAATGGCAGAGGGACAAGGTAAACATCTATGCATTCATCCAGCTGAGAAGAGGGGATAACCTTCTGAAGAAAGAGATAACAGGTTGATATAATAAATTATTTCCTTTTCTTCTTTTTCGGTTTTTCGACTTCCTTTACTACAACCTTTTCCTTTTTCTTGAATGACCTCTTGAACGGGGAGAGCGCAAAACCAACAATCCTGAGACCTGTGTGTATGACAGAGTAGACAACGAAAATAATTATGCCATATATCGCGTACTGTAATATTACATAAAAGTTTATTTCTACGGGAAATCCCAGGAAGTTTGCAAGTATGGGTATGAGTGCAAAGACTATGCCTATAATGAGTGCCTTCATCAGGTATTTGAAAACCTTGTAGGCTATTATTATGAAGACAAAGAGTATTATGAATATCAGCATTACATCAAGCTGCAGGATTTGCGAAATCAATTCCTTGCTGATACCAATAAATTCACCAACAACCATAAAACCACTAATTTATATTTAGGGTATTATAATAATTAATTATTAGTGCTTTAGGGGGTTCAAATGAAGAACCAAGTAATGCTGGATGGCTTTAGAGACCTGGGGGAAGACCTTGCCGTAATGGTTATAACATCAGGGGAAAAACTGATGAGTACAAACATAAAAATAGTGAAAACCGTAATGAAAAATAAAAACTTATGTCTTTACGTTGCCATCAACCAGCCATACAGTAGACTGAAAAAAGTAATGGAAAATGGAAGAATTGATACCAGTAGGGTATTCTTTATAGACTGCATAACAGAAACAAGCGGCGGCAGGTCAGAAAGGGTTAGGAATTGTTTATTTATCAATTCCCCGGGCAGCCTCACAGAGCTCGGCATATCGATAACACAGGCACTTCAGGCAATGCCGGGGAAGAAGTTTCTGTTTATAGATGCCCTCAGCACACTTGTAATCTATAATTCATCGAAGTCCATTGCAAAGTTCTCGCACTTCCTCATGACAAGGGTTAAGCTCCTGGGCCTGGCTGGAATCTTCATGGTCGTGGAAAAGGAAATGGAGGAGATATTGCTCTCGCAGATAAAGCAGTTCTGCGACAGGATTATAAAGGTTAACTGAAGGAGGGTTGACATAGACGAAGTCTATGTTTCCGTTAAGTTTGTGAGGCGAGGTGTATATGATACCGATTGTGGATATAGGTGTTTACACCATTGTGTTTTTCATAGCCCTGGCTACAGCGTGCGTTCTTTATTACTCGAGCAGGAAGTTCCTGAAGGGGGAGTTTAAGGGTTTCATAAACTGGATTGTGGCAGCAGCGGTAGCATTCACACTCGGCTCATTCCTCAACATGCTTTATGTTCTTTCATCAATAACGGGGTCAATCTATGCGCCCACGCTGCTGGTATCAACAGGTGTAGCATTTGTCCTGACTTCCCTGTGTTTTGTGAGAGCAGCCCTGCTTCTGCTGGGCATTGCGAGGGTCTTCGGATTCGCCACCCTGGAAAAGGACTTTGAGGAGCTGCTCAAGAAAGTGGAAGGAAAGAAAACAAAGCCTGCGAAGGCAAAAAAACAGCTGTAGTTTTAAACCTTTTGGTTGATTTTTTTTATACCAAATGTATTTACCTTTCGAGGATGACTCTTGAATATGGCAAAAGGAATTCAGGCTTATCCAATAGAGGAACTAAAAATATCATTGAATGATTTCACTAAGATTGCGGAAAGAATAAGGCATACTGATGTTTATGATGTTTTTGACCTGGCAGACAGGCTCGACCACCTGACAGTTTCAGAGACTATTCTTCATCCGGGAAAGAGTACAAAGGGTCATAGCCATGATAATCAGGAGGAGGTTTATTTTTTCCTGGAAGGCACCGGAGGGATGGAGCTTGACGATCGCGGGTTCTATGTGAAGGAGGGGGATCTGGTCCTCATCCCCGCGGGGGTGTTCCATCGCGTTCACAACACAATGAATGAAGGGGATTTAAAGGTTCGCTGCATTTTCGAAAAATACGGGGAGAGGGAACAGGAAGCCAAGCGAACCGGACGGAAAAGTAAATAACATTTTTTAGGTGGTGGGATGAGGAAAGATAGAATGAATATTTTGGCTACTGCTGCCCACCCTGATGATATTGAGTATGGCTGTGGCGGAACACTGCTTAAAGATACAAGGAAAGGGGATAATGTATATCTTATGGTCTTAACTGACGGTAGCGCAGGCGGTGAAGCTGCTGCGAGGAGAAGGGAACAGGAAAAGGCTGCTGAGTTACTGCAGGCAAAGAAGGTCTTCTGGGGAGGTTTTAAGGATACGGAAATCCCTGTAAACAAAAAGACCATTTCTATTATTGAGGAAGTGATAAAAGAAGTAGAGCCGGATGAGGTGTATGTTAATTATTTTGATGATATCCATCAGGATCATAGGGTCTTGGCCAAATGTGTTATTTCTGCTACCAGATATATCAAGAAGGTATTATTCTACGAAGGCTATACAACCTGTAACTTTGAACCTGATGTTTTTGTGGATATAGAGGATGTTTTAGAGGAGAAGATTAGGCTTCTGGAAGTGTATAAGTCTCAAATTACCAAATCCAATCCAGCCAGTCTGGACATCATAGAGAGTGCCAGGGCTGTTGCCAACTTTAGGGGCTTTCAGGGAAAGGTAAAATATGCTGAGGGGTTTAAGTCACTGCGCTTTCTAA
>JAUWZW010000013.1 GCA_030615165.1 Candidatus Aenigmatarchaeota archaeon | reverse complement strand
AAGAAACGGCCTCGGCCGAACTCCGCCACAGTAAACGTGGCTACCCATAACAAGAGGTTATGACACTCCGCTAAACAAGTAAACGTTACGCTCCGTCCTAATTTTCCGAAAACGGAAAACTAGTCATAACCCCGATGTTATCTTCCACAAACTGCGCATTCCACGGATCTTGTCCAGATAGACGAAGTTGGGTTCAGAAATCCCACTACCTTCTTAGAATTCTCAATTTGCCAAGGCGCACTAGGTAAATTACAACAGTTAACAAGAATATGATAATAAGCCATGCATTGGCGGATGCGTATGTGGCATCTGCAACGGCAAGGGCGAATTCTATTATCGCCCCGATAAGGAGGAAGAAAACACTTGTTATTACATATATCCCCCTGTTCGCTGGTATTACACTGTCCAGAAAAACAAGGAAACCTATTATGAAGAGTATGACCTGCAGGGCAGCGCCGTAAGGAACAAACAAACCGCCAGCCATAATAGTGCCGGAAAGGAAACCCTTTAGTGCACTGAGCTTACCGATTATAGGAACGTACTCAACCTGCCTCTCCGTGTTATCACCCCTTTAATTGAAAATCATTAAATTTTATTAGCCGTATGAGCCCGCAGCAGTTGTGACATCTGTTGCTTCCAGATTAAAGTGCTCTTTAATATCATTCCTGAAGTTCATTATGTAGTTCCTGCACCTGTCTATAAACGTTCTCCTTGCCCTGTTGTAAAAGAGATAGGAGTACATCAGCCATGCTGGTTTAAGGAAAACACCCCAGCCGCTGAACGTTGTTATAACACTTGCATGGAATATCAGGCTGAACTCCCCCACATTCCCTGTCTTTGACCTGCTGCCCCGCAGCTTTATCAGGAGCATCATGTGGCTGAACCTGCTGAAATACTTCCTTACCCACCACCTCGTGTAAAAGGTTACAGGGTCACCTGTTATATCCCAGTTAATCCTGTAGTTGTTAAAACCGGATGTGCTAACATGAAAGAAAGTTCTTACGCTGTCTGTTATCTTTTCTGCAACCCCCCAGGGGTCCGGCCCCTGGTACTTCATTCTTATATACCTGTCCGGAACCAGACAGTCGTCCTTTATTATCATCTTTGCCATAAAAACTTCGCCTCATAATTATTGACAGAGAACGCCTTCTGGCTATTGCTGTGTGGGTCCTTCTGCCCCACCATGTGAACCTGGCGGACTTGGCGGACCACCTTCGGGTCTGAACACTGGCCTGGTTTCCGCCCCTTCGGTCCCAACCTTTTTCATTTCTTCCTTAGCAGCTGGAGGAACCTCTGACTCAACCTCTCCCTTCAGTTCATGGAAGAACTCCTTCATATGCTTCATGACCAAAACAACAGAGTGCCTGCACTCCTCGGCATACTCCTCCCTCTTCTTGTGGTAGAATATTCTGTGCCATAATGTCCTCAGCATTTCATAAAAGAGGGACCTCTGCCAGACAGTGTCCTGCGGGTATTCAGACCTGAGCAGACTTCTTATCTCCAGTTTTGCATTACCTGTCCCCCCGTTGCCCTCACCCCACAGCCTGAGCCTTACGTAGAGGTAAGAGAACAAATCCATATCCTTGTGGAGCCACCATGTGACCTTGAACTTGTCGCCCTTTTCTCCCTTTCCCCAGTTATATTCAACCTCCTGTATGGCAGAATCAGGCACCCTGAAGACACTCTTCATGAGCTCGTATGCCTTCTTATAAATCTTTGTCACATTCGGGCCAACAAACCTCATTGTGACTGCTCCAGGCTCCTCTATGAAACAGTTGTCTTCAAGCGCGAGTTTTGCCCTAGCGAAAACCATAACCCATACTCCTATATATACTTATTTATTGTTGTCAGATAAATATTAATATATGTTTGGAATAGGAGGGCTCGTGCTCGGTATAATCCTGATTTTGATAGGCCTGTTCCTGGCATTCTTCTTCCCAGCCCCTCAGGAACACCAGCCACCACCTTTTGGTTTGGTAGGTGTCCTGCTGGGATTCATCCTGCTCATAATAGGCGGGATACTCGTATTTATACCTTAGGAGGCAGCAGAATGACACGCACACTGACCCCTGAAGAAAGAGAAAAAATAAAAGAGGAGATTTTGAAGGAACCCCCCATTAATGACATAAGCAGTGAGGAGCAGATAGAGCTTCTGGATAAACCCAACAACATGGTTGTGGACGTTTTGCAGGAGCTCGCGGAGGCAAAAAGGGAAGCGCCATTCACAGGGGATGTTATGTTCGGCGCACCAGGAGAAATGCAGATTATCCTGGATTTCACTGGCCTCAGGGGCTCCGGTTCCAACATATACCACAAGTTTATCTACCTGGCACCTAAGTGGAGGCTCACAGTCAAGAAGGTTGGTGAATCCCTGTTTGTTTCCCCTGTCTGGGCTGAGTATTACAACCTGACAATTGTACAGAAACAGAAGATAGAGAGCGCAATAAAGACAGGGCTTGCCAGTGCAACGCAGGCTGTTGCCGACTACGAACTGCTGAAGCATGATTCAAGAAGGTACAGGGAGATTTTAGACTACTTTGTGAAGGCTGAGAAGACAGGGGATGAGCATGTCCTCCGCTCGCTCTTCGTGGACAGGGTTGATGCCTACACCGGTGAGGGCTTTTCAATGGTAACAATGGCAAGGAGATGGCCGACAATAATAACAGACTTCATAAGGATGAAGAGCGAATGGACTGACCCGAAGGTTATAAAAGGGGATAAGCAGGTGGAACACGTAAGGAAGGAGCTTGATGTGTCTGCCGCAGAGGCGACTGTCCTGAAAACAAAGAACATGCTTTACAGGGAGTGGGTGGAATTGTTTCTTCCACAGGTAAAGGAGAGGTATGCAAGGATAGAAAACCTTGTGAAGGCAAGGGGGAAGTCAGTAGATGCATACAGGGAATGGCTGAAGCCCTACATTGCAAAGTTCAAGACAATGAAGGAAACAGAGGAGACAAGGCCAGGCGCATGGACGTCTGATGCTTATGTAACCCCCGGCTTCGGTCAGACAGAGGCACTTGTAGGGACAAGGCTCTGGGTCTGGAAATCCTTCCCGATTGTGGAGATGGGAAAGGCTGCCGCAAAGCTCGAGAAGGGGTATAAAGGAAAGTTTGAGTTTGACCCTTATGATGACTGGGTCAAGAGATGGCAGAAGAGGCTGGAGTACAAATACAACCTGAAGTTTGAGAAGAAGGATATTGATGATATTCTGGAAGCGGCAACAGCCAAGAAAGGGATGACGCTGGAGGTCCAGCAGATGTATCCAGAAGATTTGTACTATATACTGTTCGACATGCACTGGATTATCAGTTTACTGAAAACCCCTCCGCCAGAGGGGATAGAGACAGACAACCTCATGATTTTCCCTTTGAAAACATGGATAATGTCGCAGAATGCCCTGCTCCTCCATCTGATGGAGATTAGGGCGAGGGAGGATGCAATAACCCATTATATAAATGAGATAATAGGGGCAAAGGAGATAGAGAAGGAAATCCTGGAGAGGGTTGAGGAAGAGTTCAAGCCAAAGAAGCCTGAGAGGTTCAAATCCTGGAGAAACTTCAAGAAAAGGTGTGGCTCTTTCAAGGCACGGGCAAAGCCGGGCCTGCTGAAGTTCTACCATCTGTTTTTCAGGCCGGGCCCTTATGAGCCTGTTTTCTTTGAGAGGGTAAGCAAGATGTACTTCAGGGCTTCCGGGCAATATTATGGCCAGATGGTTGATTACCTAAAGGACGCCATGAAGATAGGGAAGACAGGATAGGTGCGCAGGTGAATAAATGCCATATAAAATAGGAGTCACGACAGGTCTTTACACAATCGCAAGGGCAGAGGAGATAGCAACCAGCACAAGGAAGATTGGTTATGCCCTGACAAGAGGGACATCTGTTATAGAGATATCCGGTGATGTTCCCCATGAGATTACAGAAACGGATGGAAAGGAGATAAGATATATAGCAGGGAAGCAGGGACTTGAGCTGCTTTTTCACGGCTCCCTGACCATTCCCATGTGCATCCCGGAAAGGGGGGACTGGAGGGATGCCCATGACCACATGCAGAAGTCCATACGCTCTGCTGTTTATTCCGGCTGCAAGTATGTTAATTTTCATGCATGCCTTAACATATGGCTGGAATTGATGACGTATGCCGGAAGGAAGCTGACAATGGCGTTTTGCGATCACTGGGGGAGGTTCATATCATCCATTCTGAAAGAGAATAAAAAGCTCAGGAGATGGTTCATCAAGGAGAAGGGAGACCTCTACCTGCATGATATCCTGGACAGGGATGAGAGGGTGGAGCTTCGCAGTGCTGTAGAGCTGGAAGCAGACTACTGGAGAAGGGAGCAGATTAACAAAAGGCTGAGGGCCCTGCTTGAAAGGGAGATACCATCAGGGGAGCCGCGCAGGGCAGAGGTAATTGAAAGAATGATTAACGACGCACTGACCCGAAACCTCCCGCCAACCACAGGTGTTATCTCAATTGACAGGAAGATAAACGACCTTTTTAACACAGTAAGGCATGAGGCGGTGACACATAATGCAAGGATAGAGGAGAAGCATGCCGACAGGATACTTGAGAAAAAGCTTTCAGAAGGAAGGAGATGGTACCAGGAGGAACTCAGGGCTATTATAGGAATCATTGACGGCTATCATATAATGGCGCATTACCTGTATTACAACAAAGACCCTATATGGAAGGAAATGGCAGAGATGTACAAGGGCACGCTGTCCAAGTACTCCACTGTCACATACAAGGACGAAACATACAGCTATCCTGACGGGGAATTCTGGCTGGATGGTGCATGGAAAAAGGCAGAGGACACAAATGACAGGGAATTCAAAAACTTCTTTTACGGCGCTGTGGGTGCGAAGTTTCTGGAAGGGCATATGAATAGAATCCTTGACTGGATTGATGAGACATTGATTAAGAAGGAACTGAAGGATGAGAAGCTGAAGGAGATAGCCAAGAACCTCAAGATAGCAATTGAGATTCCTGATGCCAGGGACCCGGCACATGCAGGGCTGCATCTGCTCTGGCACCCGAAACAAATCTACGCAGCGATAAAGACCATAAGGAAAACCCTGAACACAAACAGGGTCTGGATGCTTATTGATTTTGAGCATGAGGCAACACAGGGGCTGGACCCCATAAAGGAGACAGAAAAGATAATAAAGGACTATCCGGATTACGGGGAGATATGCCTGGCAGTGCATTCAAATGCACCGAACCCCCTGCATGCGCATGAGCCCCTGGAACTCGGTGATGTCAGGATTTACAAGCTCCTCTGGATGCTGAGAAAGACAGGTTTCGGGAAGAAACAGAAGGTGTATATAATATATGAAAGGGGAGGGGCAAAGGACCCCTTCCAGAAGTCGGTTGCTGTGCTCAGGCTGTGTGTCCAGTCCCTTGTAAAGGATACGCATCCGGATGAGCTGCCTGAGGAATACTTCGGCATGAAGGGGCCTGTTGCAGGTGATTACTGGAGGCAGAGGCAGATAATGCAGGACCATGCATGGGAGCCGCTTAAGGATATGCTGGAAATCCCTGAGGAGGAATGGACCATGCTTTCCCAGGCCGCAATAAAGAAGGGTAAAAAAGCGGAAGTATGGAAAAAAGGAGAGTTCAGGTAGCGCCGCAGTGTGTTGATATAACACTGTTATATTTCCCGCAACAGATTTAAATCTGCTCCTTAATTCTAATACATGAAACAATACATCTCAGAAGAGGATTCATTAGGTATCACTATCACGCAGAATTTTGACACAGACCAGTTTGGCGACCTTGAGCTGCTTGGTATATTCATGCAAATGAAAGAGCTGAAACAGAACTGGTGGGAAGGCATCGGAACAGGTGGAACTATTACCGGGCGTGTTTTGGTTTCTGATGAAACTATATTTTTAGGAGCATGTGACCATATTTTCTATGCACTTTCTTTGGATGGACAGGAGAAGTGGAGATTCAAAACTAATGGAGAGATATTGGAAGGGCCAGCTATATCCGAGGATACCGTGTTTTTTGGTTGTAATGACTACAAGCTCTATGTCCTTAACAAGCGAACCGGTAAGGAGAAGTGGAATTTCAAGGCAAAGAACAAGATAGTTGATGTACCTGTTTATCATGATAACAGGATTTATGTTGCCGGTTGTTTGGATAATAACATGTATTGCCTTGATGCACAAACCGGCCGGGAGATATGGAGATTCCACACTAAAGAAGGAACAGTATCTGTTCCTCTTATTTACAACAACCATATATACTGCGGTTATGGTGATAACAATTTTTACTGCCTTGACATGGATGGAAATATAGTGTGGAAATTCGCGGCAAAGAATAATATTGCAGCATGGCCAGCAGCATTTTGGAACAACAAGGTTTATTTCGGATCTTGGGACTGCAATCTGTATTGCCTTGACCTGAATGGCAATATGATATGGAAATTCTCTGCCTCATACCCTGTTTTGTGCCCTATTGTTGTTAAAGGAAAAGTATATGTAGGCTCATGGGACAATAACATATACTGCATAGATGCTGAAACCGGAAAAATCGTATGGAAGACCGATATCAATGGTATTGTAAGCGGCTCTTTAGCAGTTGAGGATGGAAAAGTGTTTTCGGGGTCTTCTGACAACAACATCTATGCCATGGATACAGAGACAGGCAGAGTTATCTGGAAATTCATAACCAAAGGCTTTGTTGCCCAGATCGTTTCATTCGATGGCAGGGTGTATGCCGGCTCATGGGACTGCAATCTGTATTGCATCAATGCGAAGTCCGGCGATTTGATATGGAAATTCCACACCAGCCTGAGCTCTCCATCCAAAATCACTCCGCCAGCGTCCTTCATGCCTAAGTCAGCGCAGGTAATCTGGCATCCCGATACAGAAGGCAAAAAGAAAACAAGGGAGGATGAAGCCACAATAGCAGACTACGGAGAATTCTCAGGCACATACATAGACACAACAAAATCAGATTACCTGGGCGTAAAGAAGAAGGGCTATGTGAAGAAGAAAGAATTTTAACCTTTCTGCTAATTCTAATACATGAAACAATACATCTCAGAAGAAGACTCCCTGGAGCGCATATCCATAGAGCTGGGCCCGGAGCTCGGCCCGATTGATGTGGTAAGGGTTTTGGGTGAGATACGAGAATCCGCAACACCACAGATATTCGGCACAAAAAAGGGCGGAAGCATATCCAGTGACGTAATTGCCCGGAAAGGCAGGCTCTACTTCTCTTCTTGTGACGGCAACTTCTACTGCCTTGACGCTGATACAGGAAAGAAAATCTGGCGCTTCGCGGCAGGTGATGTGTTGCCTGCCTTTGAGATGGATGAGGACACAATCTATGCAGCATGCTTTGACCATAACCTTTATGCCCTGACCCTGGACGGCAAACTGCTCTGGAGGTTCACTGCAAACGGCAGGCTTGGTAACAACCCATGCCCCCGTAACGGGCGCGTGTACTTCGGCTGCGAAAATGGCAACTTTTACTGTGTGGACAAGAAGGGCAAGCTGCTCTGGAAATTCGCAACAGAATCCCCTGTAGCTGCAATACCAACAGTTCACAAGGGCCTGGTTTTCTTCGGCAACTTTGACGGCAATTTCTATGCACTTGATGCAGAAACAGGAGAGCTTGCATGGAAATTTATGTGTAGGAGCGCCACTGGCGGCTGTGACATCCACAAGGATATAATCATACTGCCCAGCGTAAGCAAGATACTTTACGCACTCTCTCTTGAAGGCAAGGTTTTATGGACATTTAAGTCAAAAAGTAATTTTGGCGCGAACATCAAAACAGACCTCTATAAGGGCATGATATTCATGGGAAACAGGGGCAAGAGCGTGATGGCAATAGATATAAAGACAGGGAATCCTGTCTGGGAATTCCCCACACAAGAGATGACATCCTCATTCAACATGGTAAAGGACGGTGTGCTCTACTTCGGCTCATTGGACTGCAACTTCTATGCTGTTGACGCATCCACAGGCAGGGAGATATGGCATTTCAGCGCCACCGGACCGAATGTGGGCTCAGTTGAGATCTGTGGGGACAAGGTCTACTTCGGCTCCTGGGACTGTCATGTCTATTGCCTTGACAGAAAAACAGGCCAGCTTATCTGGAAATTCCAGACCAGCATGAGCAACATGTCTGACTACGAGGTGGACACCCGCGCAGACAAGCAGGAGGTCAGCATTTCCCTGAAATTGCCTGAAGTGAAGAAAAAAGAAAGGCCCAAGGAAGAGGTAACAATAGCAGACTACGGCGAGTTCTCTGGCACTTATATAGACACAACAAAGACCAGCTACCTGGGTGTGAAAAAACAGGGCTATGTGAAGAAGAAAGGATTTTAAGCAGGAAACAAAAATTTAATCATGGCTTTATTGGGTATCGACTACATTGTTATTGCAGCCTATTTCATAATCATACTGGCTGTTGGATATATAGCGTCGAGAAGGGAAACAAAGGAAGGGTTTCTAATCAGTGAAAGAAAACTTGGTGTGTTTTCTTCCATGGCCACGATAAATGCATCAAAAACAGGCGCTATACTGATGATATTTACTGCATTAGTTTATCTGTTTGGTTTCTCTGCTATATGGTATTTTATAGGGGTTATTATTGGTTATATTATTTTCATATTCTTTGCAGACAACCTGAAGAATTCTTCAAAGGGAAGGTATTATACCTTGGCTGATTATTTTCTGCATAATTATGGAAGGAAGGCTGCAATACTGGCATCATTGCTTACAATAATAACCATGGCTGGTCTGGGCATATTAAACCTTATTGCAGGCGCCAAGATATTCCAGATTTTCGGCGGTATAACATTCCCTATATCAGTGGTATTGATAGCTGGCGTAATTCTTGTTTATCTTTTAATGGGCGGCTTCAAGGCTGTTGTAAAGACAGACATTCTGCAGTATGGTGTTATAGTTATTTTAATTGTACTTTTTGCTCTTGTATTGTCAGGGAATGTATCCGTACCGGCTGCTGAGTGGAACATGGCAAGCGCAGGCATTACAACTATTATTGGCTTCATTATAGTAGGCCTGGCCTTTCCCTTTGCATCCCCTGACCTGTGGCAGAGGGTTTATGCTGCAAAGGATGTAAAGACATTCAGAAAAGGGATGATACTATCTATAATAATTTACTTTTTTGTTGCCCTGATGCTGGCATTTGTTGCATTAGGATTAAAAACGCAACTTCCGGGCATAGACCCGGACATAGCACTTGTGAGCGGGTTTTCCATTCTGCTTCAGCCAGGACTAGTTGGCCTTGCGATAGTAATGTTCTTTTCAGCATTAATGTCCACTGCTGACACGTTTTTCTTTACTGCATCATCATCGGTTGCCCAGGATTTCTTCAAGAAAAGGGAGCCCGTATCAACATTAAGATACGCGTTGGTGGGGGTTATACTTGTCTCAGTAATAATTACGATTTTGACAGAAAATCTTGTTATTACTACATATATATTCTCGGCATTCTTCATGGCGTTGGCAGTGCCTATAATTGCTAGCTGGGTAAATAAAAAAATATCACCAATCACAATAGCAG
Source organism: Candidatus Aenigmatarchaeota archaeon (assembly GCA_030615165.1). GTDB lineage: Archaea > Aenigmatarchaeota > Aenigmatarchaeia > QMZP01 > QMZP01 > JAUWZW01. The sequence continues at coordinate 13,161 of JAUWZW010000013.1, read as the reverse complement.
TGGGGCTTGCCTTTGGTATGCTCTCCACCATCGCAATAATATCTTCATTGCTGCTCCTTTCGATTCCTATAGAGCCTGCCCTGGCTGTAATAATTTTGTGTTTGACTATTGTTGGACTAATAATTGGTGCTATAGTCAATCATGTGAAGAAGAAACAATTTTAATTCTTCCCCTAATTCTATTGTATGAAACAATACATCTCTGATGAAGATTTGGGAACTGTCAATTTTAGTGTGGATGAGGATTTGTTTGGCAACATCAACATTTCCAATGTTCTGGATTTTGTCAGGGAAAAGAAAAAGCAGCAGATACTCAATGTGGACATAGGGGGCAGCGTGGTTTCATCCCCCATCTTCCACAAGGGCCTTGTGTACTTCGGTGCATGTGACAAGAACTTCTATGCAGTGGATGCTGAAACCGGTGAGGAGGCCTGGAGATTCCCTACCGAAGGCCCAATCTGCTCCTCACCAACCATACATAATGATGTTATTTACTTCGGCTCCTATGACAACAGCCTTTACGCCCTGACCCTGGAAGGCAGACTCCTCTGGAAATTCGAAACCAACGGCAAGATATTCTCAACACCGTGCGTTCATAACGGTGTTGTCTGCTTCGGCTCAGAAGACGGAAGCATTTATGCGGTTTCCCCTGAAGGCAGGCTGTTATGGAAATACAAGACCAGTGAATCCCTGTCCTCATCAGCCATCACCAAAGACAATGTGTTTTTTATAGGTTCACATGACCGTAACCTTTATGCCTTATCCACAGAAGGCAAGTTATTGTGGAAATTTGCCACAAACGGGCAGATAGTGTCCATTCCCACTATCAATGGAAACACGGTTTACTTCGGTTCCCTGGACAACAACCTCTATGCACTCTCTGCTGATGATGGCAAGGAGTTGTGGAGGTTCCCCACAAACGGCCCCATATTCGGAAGGGCAACAGTAAAAAACAATACTATCTATTTCGGCTCCTCTGACCAAAACCTTTACGCCATCACCCTGCGGGGAAGGGAGATCTGGAGGTTCAGAACGAATGAGATTATCAGTTCCACACCGATTGTCCACAAGGACACGGTCTTTTTCGGCTCCTGCGACAACAACTTCTATGCAGTCAATGCAAAGACAGGAAGGCTTGTTTGGAGATTCAGGACAAATGGCATTATAATCTCAAGGGCACTGTGCATGCATAATGGTGTCATCTATATCAACTCCTATGACTGTCATGTGTATGCTGTGGATACAAAGGGAAAGCTGATATGGAAATTCCCCACGAGTCTGAGCTTCCAATCCCCTGTCCATGTGGAGGGAGGGGCTCCTATAAAACCCCTTGAGCTTGTTTGGCAGCCCGAAACAGAAAGGGAAGAAAAGCGCAAAGAGGAGGAGATGGATATCGCAGATTATGGCACGTTTTCAGGAACCTACATAGACACAAGCAAGACCGATTACTTGGGCAGGAAAAAGAAAGGCTATAAGGACGGATAGCTAATTTAAATCTACCAGCTAATTTTAAACCATGAGGAAATACATCCAGGAATGGAAGAGCAATGGTGTGGGCTTTGAGGTTGATGACTCCTTTGGCAGTATCAATATTATAGCAGTAATACAGGCAATAAAGGAAACAGGCTTATCAGCTGCCTTTGCCCTTAGAACAGGCGGAAGCATTGTAGTAAAGCCTGTTGCTTCTGATGACATCATCTATTTTGGTTCTTGTGACCATATATTTTATGCAGTTAATTTAGAAGATGGAAAAGAAATATGGAGATTTGAAACAAACGGACTCATTGCCAGTCCTGCATTATTATACAATGATGTCTTATACTTCGGGAGTTATGACAAAAACTTATATGCAGTAAAGAAAAACGGGAATCTGCTTTGGAAATTCACATCCGGCGATGTTATTGTTTCTGAACCAAAGGCTATCAACGGAATGATAGTATTCGGTTCTAAGGATTATAACCTTTATGCTGTATCAGCAGAAACAGGGGAATTGCAGTGGAAGTTTGCAACGAATGGATATATTGATGACTCAATCATGGTTCATAATGATGTCATTTACTTCGGTTCATGGGACCAAACGTTGCATGCTGTTAATAAGGATGGTCAGAGACTATGGGAATTCAAAACCAATGGTATAATTGGTTCACAACCAATTGTTCACAATGAAACCATCTACTTCACTTCAGCTGACCAGAATGTTTATGCCCTAACCCTGGATGGAAAAGAGAAATGGAGATTCAAGACTGGTGGTCCTTTAAGAACAGTTGCGGCAGGCAGGGATTTGATAGTCTGTATAAGCAGGGACAACCATGTCTATGCCTTAACAGAGGATGGAAACCTCAGATGGAAATTCAAGACAGGTGAGATGCTTTCTAAGAGCTTAACTGTAACAGATAACATGATTTTTGTTGGGGGATGTGATAATAACTTTTACGCCCTTAATATGGACGGAGAGGTTTTGTGGAAGTTCAGCGTAACGAATATTATTGTCCCTCCGGCAATTCTGTATAAAAATACTGTTATTTTCGGTTGCGAGGATTGCAACCTTTATGTACTGGATTTAAATGGAGAACTCATCTGGAAGTTCCCTACCTCACTCAGCTATCCCGCAAGCTATGACATTGAATCAATGAGAAGGGAAAAATCCATTGAAGTTATCTGGGAACCAATAGAAACACTGGGGGAAGAAAAGGAGACAAGGGAGGAAGAAAGGGATATTGCAGATTACGGCGAGTTCAAGGGAACATATATAGATACAACCAAAACGGACTACCTAGGCCGCAGAAAGAAGGGCTACAAGGCTGGGTGATTTGAGGTCCCACTTCAGTGGGTCTTATTTTTAAACCAGAAAAACAAATTTGATATCATTCAGCTATCTGCGATAACTTTATAAACCAATAAATGTCATTATTTAGTAGTGAAAAATAAGTTAAGTGAGGAGAAATGCCAGAAAAAGAGAAATCCCGGGAAAAGCAGGTAAAGCAGGTCCTGAAGGAAGCTGTAGGTAAAGAAAAACCCATAGAACCCACAGGAAATAAAAAAGCAAAAGAAAAAGGTCTGGGAAAGAAGAAGAGAATAGAGATTCTTAAGAAGTTCACGAAGCTCGTGCTGAAGAAATATGGCCCTCTTATCAGGAGCATTGTGCTTTTCGGTTCAACTGCAAGACAGGAGTTTAAGGGGGAAAGTGATATTGATGTGTTTGTCATACTTGATGATACAAGGCAGAGGATTTCTCCTGTAATGAAGAACAAGATAGAGGATGACCTGGACTACTTTGCAAAGAAATGCAGCAAACAGCTCTCTGTGCAGCAGCCATACCTCTTGACAGAATTCTGGAACATGGTCAGATTGGGTCATCCGATTATTTTTAACTTCATAAGAGAGGGTGTCCCTGTCTATGACAAGGATATATTCCTGCCCATCAAAAGGCTTCTGCAGATGGGAGAGATAAAGCCGTCAAAGGAGGCAGTTGAGAAGTATATAGAAAGAGGACCGAAGAGGGTAAGGCGTGTGGAAAATGCAAAAATCTACATGGTTGTTGAGGACTGCTATTATGCAATGCTTGAATCAGCCCAGGCTGTTCTGATGTTCCTTGGAAAATCACCACCAAGACCATCCGATGCACCCAATGTCCTGAGGAAGACCCTGGTCAAGATGAAATTCCTAACTGAGGAAAACGTGAAGGACCTGGAGGACATCATAGAAATCAGGAAAAAGGTGGAGCATAAGCTCATCAAGAAGATGTCAGGCTCAGATCTTGATGGGTGGATAAAGAAGACAAAGGCATTCGTGAAAAAGATGCAGGGGCTGATTGTGAAGATAGAGGTCCTGAAGAGGGAATCAATGATTGAGAAATCCTATACAATAATGACGGAAACAGCCATGACCCTCCTGAAGGCCATGAAGAAGGCCCCGAAGAAGGATGAATCATTTTCCCAGGCATTCAAGAAATACCTTGTTGATGCCGGTTTGATAGACAAGAAGTACCTGGGCATATTCACAGAACTGGAGAAGATGCAGAAGATTGTGAGACAGGGCAAGGTCCTGGATTTGCCAAAGCAGGACATCCTGCTCCACAGGGAATATGTGCGCAAATTTATCCGGGAAGCAGGAAAGGTCCTGAGAAAGAAGATTCAGGTCGAGAACAGCGGGGAATAAAAGCTACTTCTTTGCAAAACCTATTTTCTCTATTGCATCCAGAACCTGTTTTTTCAGTTCATCCAGGGAGCCTGAATTGTCTATAACCTTATGGTATATGCTCATATCATTCAGGTCTATGCCATAGATTTTCCCGTATCTATGTTTGTCCGCCAGGTCCCTTTCCTCCAGTCTCTTAGCCATTTCATCCTTTGAAACTCTCTCCCTCTTTGCCACCCTTTCCGCCCTTTTTTTCAGAGAACATGTTACGAAAATCCTGAGATCAGCCCATTTGCCAAGTGCCCAGCCAGCAAGTCTCCCATCCAGTACAACATTGCCTTTCAAGCCCTCGCTGAGAATCCTCTTCTCAAGTGCATGGTCAACCCTCTTGTCCCTTGTCTTTGAAAACTCCTCGATGCTGATGTCCTTCTCGGATGCAAGCTCCCTGAAAACCTGTCCTGCGGAGAAATGCCGAAGCTCCAACCTTTCCAGAATAAACTTCACAACCATTGACTTCCCGCTCCCACCCATACCGGAAACCGTTATAATCAGACCCCTCTTTTTCTCACCCTTCTTCAGAAGCTCCCTCTCATAGGGTTTCAGAAATTTCAGGAATGTATTTGCCATATCAGAAATACCTCCATATGATATTACCTCACCATATCCCCTATCTTTTCCAGATTCTTCAGTATGTATTTTTCCTTTTCAGGGTCCTCAAATATCAGGGTCCCCTTGACTCCAAGGCCCATGACCTCCCGGACAAGATACTCAAGGTTTATGTCTGACCGGGCAAGCGGAACATGCCTTATGAACCCGGATGGACCGTAAGAAACACCAGAGAATATGAAGTATGCATTCTGAACCCAGCCCTCACCAACATCCCTGTGCACAGTGTCCATTATCCTCTTGAAGTCATCCTGCGTCCTCAGGGCACCAGTCCCCCTTGCATGTATGTATCCCCAGTTCAGAATCGGCTCTGTCCTTGTTGTCCTCTTGACAATGTCAACCACATCCTCCAGGCTTCCGACCTCATTCATCCTGCCTGTTGTCTCAACACCCAGTTTCACATCAAGTCTAAGGGCTGTCATTATCTCGTTTATCTTGTAAACAACAAGCTTCAGGGCCTGGTCCTGTGGCATCCGCGCATAGAATGTAGGCCTGACTATGAATGTCCTGCAGTCCATTATGGAAGCAATGTTGCAGAATATCCTCAGGGTGTTATCAGGCTGGTCTGTCAGGGCGGTGTGCCTCAGTGCAAGCTCTATATTATACTTCTTGGCCAGCTCCTTTATCCTGAGCAGGTCCCCGTACTTTGCCTTGTACAAATCAGCTCCTGTTTCTATCCCAGAGAAGAGCTCCCTGGGCAAAACAAACGCCTTCAGCCCGACCTTGTAAATCTCCCTCAGAGCATTCAGGACCTGCTCTGTTGTCCTTGCAAGCGGAATCCTGCTGGTCCCTTCCACAATCCCTATTCTCATCCCTAACCTTTCCTGAATCTTCAATGCCTTTTTCCTTATCAGCATTTCATACATCTTATACCTCTATTACTTCATAGTAGTAAATCCACTTATAACTAATATTATCCTTTCTCCTATATATAATTGTCGCTTCTAATAGAAAAAAGTTATTCAGGCCCTGTTTTCCATGCTTATATAATAACAGAGAAAAAATATAAGTATAATGGCATGTGGAAATCATAGTGTAAAAACAGGAAATTATAATTGTTCATATATATCCGAGAGGGAATTGCGCATAAAATGTTCATATTTCACGCTTATGTTATCCTTCACACCGAATGAATCTAACTTAGCTTAATACAGCAATCTCCCCCTCCAATTCATCCAAAAACCTTTCCCTCTGCTCCCTTGTCGGCTTTGGCCCAAGCTGTTCACTCCTGTACTCCAAAGCCCTTCTGTAAACTATATCCCTGATAACATTGTTCTTGTCATAAGCCAAAAGCCTCTCCCCTGCCTCAAACAAATCCCCAATCCCCATAGGCCTCTGGAACCTGCCCAGATAATCTCTCAAACTCGGGTCCTGCATAAGCAGCATCGCATCATCCCTGGATATCCTGCCCTCATATACCACTGCCATTATATCTGCCACATCCGCATCATCACCGCCGAAGCGCTCAAGGATTAGCTTGGCATCTTTTTCTGTTTCTATGAAGTCGGCGAAGGCCTTGGAGGTGGTTATTTTTAGTTGCCTTTTTAGAGGTATGGTTTCAAGCAACCCTCTCTCTCTCAATGTTTTATAAAAAGATTGATCTTTTTTCACTAAATCAGATCTGCTTAAACCATTGTAATTGTCGTTGTAGTATTGTTTGAGCTCATCATCACTCATTGATTGCCAGTTTCTTAGTTTATTTGGTATAATCTTGATTAGTCCCCTTCTTAGCAATATATCATAAAAACCATTGTCTGTTCTTACTAGTTTTGATTTACTTAGGCCGTTGTAATTATCTGTATAGTGTTGCTTGAGCTCATCATCACTCATTGATTGCCAGTCTCTTTGTTTCCTTGGTATGATTTCGATCAACCCCCTCTTTTGCAATGCAGCATAAAAACGTTGGTCTTTTTCCCTTAACTCATTTCTCCCCAATCCTCTGTAATTATCTATATAGTGTTGCTTGAGCTCATCATCACTCATTGATTGCCAGCTCACTCGTTTCTTTGGTATGATTTTGATTAGTCCTTTTTTTTTCAATGCATTATAAAATCCATGATCAGCTCCCATTAACTCATTTCTGCTTAAGCCACTATAATTGTCTCTGTAGTGTTTTTTAAGCTGGTCATCACTCATTGAGTGCCAATCTCTTAGTTTATTTGGTATGATTCCAATTAGCCCCCTTCTTAGCAATGCATCATAAAAACGGTTATCCTTTTTATATAATTCAGTTCTACTCAGACCATTGTAATTATCTATATACATTTGTTTGAGCTCATCATCACTCATTGATTGCCAATCTATATGTTCTTTGGCTGGCACGATTTCAAGCAAATCTCTTCTTTTCAACGCATTGAAAAAATTGCGGTCTTTCTTTCTCACAGCAGACCTAGTCAATCCATTGTAATTATCTATATACATTTGTTTGAGCTCATCATCACTCATTGATTGCCACTTTCCTTGGGTTTTTGGTGTGATTTTAAGTAGCCCCCTCCTTTGCAACACAGCATAAAAACAATCATCTCTCTTTTGAAGCTCAGAAGTGGTTAAACCATCATAATTATCAATGTAGTGTTGCTTAAGCTGGTCATCACTCATTGATTTCCACTTTCTTGATTTTCTTCGTTCCTTTTTCATGCATCACCTACGCAACCAACCCAGCAATTTCCCTATCAAGTTCCTGCAAAAACCTTTCCCTCTGCTCTTTTGTAGGTTTCGGCCCCAATTGCTCACTTCTATATTCCAAAGCCCTTCTGTAAACTATGTCCCTGATAACATTGTTCTTGTCATATGCCAAAAGCCGCTCCCCTGCCTCGAACAAATCCCCAATACACCAAGGTCTCTGGAACCTGCCAAGGTAGTCCCTTAAGCTTGGGTCCTGCATAAGCAGCATGGCATCCTCCCTGGATATCCTGCCTTCATATACAACTGCCATTATATCTGCCACATCTGCATCATCACCACCAAAGCGCTCAAGGATTAGCTTGGCATCGGATTCTGTTTCTATGAAATCGGTAAAGGCTTGGGGGGTTTTTATCTGGCCATTTATAGGATAGCCCATTTTTTGCAGAACGGTATTCTTACCACCATGCCTAAGCAACCCACTTGCCAATGCCCCTTTGCCAATTAACTTTAATTGAGTATAAGTTGGGAACTCTCCAGCTGCTTTTATTAGAGTCCCATCTGGCGTTCTATATTCATTTTCAATAACTTCCCTGAATTCTCTATCAACATTTTCAAAATTATCCCAATAATTTCGAGGATATTTAATTAATTCATAACCCATTCTTTGGCGGACATTATTCATTCCATCATGCTTAAGTATAGCATCAAGTAGACCATACTCTTCGATTTTCTTTAGTTGGTTTGTGGTGGGGAATTCACCAGCAGCCTTAATTAATACACCTTCAGAATCTCTATACTCATTATCAATTACTTCTCTGAGTTCTTTTTCTACATTGTTCCAATCGCTCCAATAACCATTAGGTTTGCATTTTAACTTAAAACCCATTCTTTTACAAATTGCTGATATACCATTGTGTTTGTGTAATGCATTGATCATATCATGGCGATTAATTCTTGCTAATTGGTTTGTGGTGGGGAATTCGCCTGCATTTTTGATGATATTACCGTCCTTGTCAACATATTGATTTTTTATGACCAATTTCAATTCATTTTCCAAATTACCCCAATCGTTCCAGTAACTGTGTGGTTTTTGTAGTTCTTTAAACCCCATTTTTCCCCTGACAGAAGACAACCCACCATGTCTCTCCATGGCACCCTCTATATTACATCTTCCTATTTTGGAGAGTTGCTCTTGCGTTGGGAATTCTCCAGCCCTTTTAATTATATGTCCATTCTCATCTCTGTATTCACTATTGGCCACTTCCTCTAGCTCCATTCTTAAATTATCCCAATTATCCCAGTAACCATCGGGTTTGCGATATGGCTCGAAACCCATTCTTTTGCGAATGGCATATGCACCCCCGTGATATTTAAATATGGCACTTGCTATACCTAATTTACCAATCATTGAGAGTTGTTTTTGTGTAGGAAATTCCCCTTTAGCTTTAATCAAACTCCCATCAGTATTTCTGTATTCGTTTTCAATTACCTCTAACAATTCCCTTTCAACATTTTCCCAGTTTTTCCAATAACCTTTAGGCTTCTGTGATGACTTATAACCCATCCTTTTTCGTGCAGCATCCATCCCGTCATGTTTTCCATAAATAGCACAAGCCAAATTTCCCTTACCAACCCTTTCTAGCTTTGTTATTATCGGGAATTCACCAGCAGCCTTAATTAATACACCTTCAGAATCTCTATACTCGTTGCCAATTACTTCTCTGAGTTCTTTTTCCACATTGCTCCAATCGTCCCAGTAACCATCAGGTTTGTAACTTGGCTCAAAACCCATTCTTTTTCGTACATTTGGGATGCCACCAAAATATTTTCTAATAGGATGTAGTAAATAATTTTTTCCTGTTTTTACTAATTGTACTTCTTTGGGAAACTCTCCAGATGGTTTAATTACGTTACCATTCTCATCTTTGTATTCGTTCTCTATTACCTCTCTAAGCTCCCTTTCTATATTATTCCAATTGAACCAATATCCAGGGGGTTTTCTTTTCATACATCATCACCGAACAGCCTTTTCAGGTATTCATTTGCCCTGTCCTCTATACTATCCTCGCTGCCGTCGTGGTTGATGAATGCAAATTCCTCGAAAATACCCTTTGCTCCTGAATATGTTTTCCTCCTCTTTCCTGCTGTTCGGTCATCCACCTCCAGGAATAAGTCATCCGGCTCCAGCGGCTCATCCTGCGGGGGGCCGGTTTTCCTCATGACAGCCATATATGTCTGAAAGTTTGTTTTGCCCCCAATCCTGACATAGCCAATGAGCTCTGGCACTACTTCAAAACCCAGTTTTGCAAAGTTTTCCCTGAATTTCATATCCTGCTCCTGGGTTATGACCGTCCTGGACATTGTCACGATATAATAGCCGTTATCCTTCAGGACTCTGTTTGCTTCCCTTATGGCCTTTTCCCTTTCTGTCACCCTGGTTTCGGGTTTTGCTGACTTTGATGGTTTGTCTTTCTTTTTACTCCTTTTCCTTTTCTCCCATTCCTTCTCTATTGTTGCGTCATAGAGCGCCAGGGAGCAGACTGCAAGGTCAAAATGCCCGTCAGGAAGAGGCATTTTGTGCATGGATGCAACTATATTCCTTTCCGAAGGCGTGTCAAAATGGTACTCATTCAGCTCAACGTTCGTGGTTTCCTCCCCTGTTATTTCTGACAAAACACCAAATCCAGAGGCAATATCAAGTTTTTCTTTCAAATTAATCTTGGGTGAGAGCGAATCCAGAACCTTCTTTACACCCCTTATAACATTCGCTGAATATGACTCTTCCCAGTCCATCCTGTACCATTTTGCATAATTCTTTGCCATTGCAGAATCATGCCTTTTAAGGGCTTTGGAGATTCTTTTTGAGCCCATGCCGGCAAACTTTGTTGAATATCTCCTTATTTTCTGCTGTGGTGTGTACTCTCTATCAGTAAGGGGCCTTGAGCTTGATGGTTTCTGCCCCATTGCATCTATGTGCTCGGGTCTTAATCTCATGCCCTTTTCCATGAAGTCAATGGCTTCCTGTTTCAGGTAAAGGAGCTCAAGCATGCCGTCATCTACTGTATCTGCAATGGCAAGGCTTATAATGTCTACCTCTTTTTCCTGCCCTGGCCTGTGGACCCTTTTCACCATCTGGCTTCGATCGCCGGGTGAATAGGGCTCGTCTAGGAATACAACCGTGGAGGCGGCTGTCAGGCTTATGCCCTCGCTTGCAACATCTGTTGCTATAAGAACCTTGTTCTCAGGGTTTTTCTGGAACATTTTTCTTATTTTTTCCTTTTTCTCGGAACCTCTTATGTCTCCATCAGTCCGAAGTGCTCCATACTCTTTGTATCGTTCCTGTAGTTTCTTTACTACACCTAACCTCTTATCAAGCCCTGCCTTGAACATGGGGCTGAAAACCACAACCTTTTCTCCCTTTGCTATCCTTTTCTTTATTATTTTGTCAAGCGCCTTGTACTTGACAGAATCCATATGTTCTGCCCTTTCCCTTAAGTCTTCAGGGAGCAGGTCAGGATTAACAAGGGAGGGGTCTGTCAGTGCCTTTCTGAGCTGCTGTAGCTTGTATGCTCCATCCAGCTCATCATTCTCATAGATTGTATTGTAAACTGCCTGCTGTTCAGGTGTTAATTCAATAGTTCCTTTTAGTCCAGGTGGATACCTGTGAATCTCTGGCAGATCGGTAATATCTGCCATATCCCTTCTTAGTTTCCTTCTCCCGAGAACGGCCCTTATGAGCGTGGGATGTCTCCAATACGTGTCCCTTATAACTTGTGGGGCTGTTCTAACGATTCTACCCTTTCTAAGCCTGCCTTTTTCATCTGATACTATTACACTTCCGTCACAGGTTACATAATAACTTCCTTCAACTGTCCTACCTTTTTCATCTTTAATTATCCTACCATTTTTATCCACTAGAGTAGCATCCTGAGGGGTTATATCCCTGACAGCATCTTTGCTGACCTCTTCTTCGCCCGGCAGAACAATGTCCTTGTATATATCGCTTTCCAATAGAGCAATAAGCATATAGGTATCTGCCAGACTGTCGGGTATAGGGGTTCCAGAAAGAAGACAAAGATACTCTGCATTGTTGGATATCCTTCTCAGATGTCTTGAGCGCCTGGCAGACGGATTCTTGGTGTTGTGCACCTCATCCAGAATTACATAATCGAACCCTTCCCTTAGCAGCCTTTCCGTTATACTATCCCTCAAATCCCTATTACCAAAAACATCAAAGTTTACTATAGTGAAGTCGGCGTCATCTATCTCTGCCAAAGATTCTTCATCATACGAATCCAATTTTACTATTTTCTGTTCCCTGGTCGTATATTTACCTATCTTTTCCTCCCAATGTTTTTTGACCTGATTCGGTGTCACAACAAGGGCTTTTACCGTCTTTCCGTACCTGTTTTCTATCTCCAATTTTCCGGCAATAGCCTGTGCTGTCTTTCCAGCACCCATCTCATCAGCTATCAGAACCCGCTTCTTTTCTAGAAGGAATTCAACACCATCCATCTGATAAAAAGAGGGGAAATCATACAAGTATTCATCACCATTCCCATTTTGCCCCGATTCCAGTGCTGGGTTTATGACCTTGTTATCTATTCCTGGTATTCCGTTGTCATACATCCTATCTACATTTTTAGAATATATTCGGAGATCTTCCTGAATAGACCTAAGCACCCTTTTCACATCTTCTGCTTTTGTATTTTCATCCATAGAACCAACTCAAAGTCTAAATCTTCAGTCTGTAGTAGCCAAGGCAGTTTGAAGCCATCTTGGCTTCGTTGGGTGAGATATATTCTACCAGAGAGGGAATAATTGTATCTCCTTCTACCCAGAGTTCGTTCCCATTTATTGGCTGTCCGTCCAATTCTCTATCAATTTCCAGGGCATTTGTCAGCTTCCCTGGGCCATCTATCAGTTCATTCGGGCCTTCAAAACCAGAGCGACAAAGGGCATGGCGTATTGTAACAACAGATGGTTCACCCTTCTTTTCTGTCCCTATTGCCAGTGTTCTGTACCCTCTTTGCCCCACATGAACGTAGATTATCCCTGAGGCGTATGATACACCCTCCCCAGACCTTCTTGCAGTTCCTCTATAAGCACCTGTTTCCACTATCTCAACCTCATATAGCCTTCTGCCTAACCTTCTGAACATTCTTCTGCCTATCAAATCCGGGGCTACTTCTTCTGGTGGTCTTGCGAAAAACCTTGTTGATAGTTTCATATTTCCCACAAGTAGGTATTAGAGGAAAGTTTTTTAAACCTTTGCTACACCTAAGTGGTTACCTTATGGTTTTATGTGTAAATATATCCGTAAGGCTTTCTTTGTCGCCTTCTAACTTAAAGAGTACCCCTCTCATACCTTCCCCTAAAGAAATACTTACCCAGACAAATATAAGCCAAACACAATATAATTAAAATATGACTGAAAACCCCATATATGAATTCTTCATCCTGCCAATCCTCCAGAATGGCTGGTACAATCCGGTAAACACAGCGGTTTATGCAGTTGTCCTTGTGATTGCAGTCTTCCTGATCTACAGGCTCCTTAAAAAAATGCACATAAAGATTGATAAATACTTCCTACTTGCAATCCTTCCCTTTATCTTCTGGGGCTCAACAACCCGCGTCCTGCATGACGCAGCCTTTGCAGGGGCGCTCGCAACCCCTGAGCTCAATGCCTTCTACAACTCCCCCATATTCCCTACACCTGGCAGCTACATGATAA
>JAUWZW010000001.1 GCA_030615165.1 Candidatus Aenigmatarchaeota archaeon | reverse complement strand
TTCCCTTATGTAACCCCTGTACCTCGGGAAAAATATGCCCAACACTGCAAAATACAAAACCAAAATAATGCAGGGAATGCAGAATATCATATCATTCACCCCCTCCCAGCGGGCTTATCTTCCTCAGGTTATCAACAATACCAGGCAGAACATTCAGAAGGTAATCAACATCCTGCTCTGTGTTCTCCTTCCCCAGGGTGAGCCTCAGCGAGCCATGCGCATCCTTAGGGCTCAGACCAGTAGCAGTCAGTACATGGCTTGGTTTCAAGCTCTTGCTCGAGCATGCAGAGCCAGTGGATGCTGCAATTCCCTTCATGCTTAAATGGATGACCATTGATTCCCCCTCTATGCCGCTGAAACACATGTTCACATTGTTAGGCAATCTTTTCTCTGGGTGACCACTCAGCCGGCTTTTCGGTATCTGGAGCATATCCTTAATAAGTCTGTCCCTCAGCTTCACCTCTTGCTCTGCCCAGCTGTTCATATTCTTCCCTGCGAGCTCGCATGCCTTTGCAAATCCTACAATCCCTGCAATGTTCTCTGTCCCGCTCCGCATACCGGACTCATGCCCTCCGCCATGTATCTGCGGGATTAGATTAATACCCTTCCTCATGTAAAGACATCCAACACCCTTTGGCCCGTACATCTTATGTGCAGATGCAGAGAACAGGTCAATATTCATCTTCTTCACATCTATGGGAATCTTCCCGAAGCTCTGCACAGCATCTGTGTGGAACAAAATACCTGCATTCCTGCATATTTTGCCAATCTCTGCAACAGGTTCAATTGTCCCGATTTCATTGTTAGCATGCATTATAGACACAAGAATTGTGTTCTTTTTTATTGCCTTCTCCACCTGTGCAGGGTCAACAAGTCCGTATTTACCAACAGGCAGATATGTCACTTCAAACCCATGTTTTTCCAGGAACTCGCATGTGTGCAAAACAGCATGATGCTCAATAGTAGAGGTAATTATGTGGCTCCCCTTGCCTTTGGCAAAAGCAGTGCCCTTTATTGCAAGATTATCAGCTTCAGAGCCCCCGGATGTGAAAACAATTTCACTCAGGTCTGCTCCAATGAGCTTTGCAACCTTAGCCCTGCTGTCTTCCAGTGCATCCTTTGCCTCCTGCCCGAAATCATGTATTGAGGATGCATTACCATACTTCTCACTGAAGTAGGGTTTCATTGCCTCCAGCACTTCCCTGTCAACAGGTGTTGTCGCTGCGTGGTCCATATATATGCGCTTCATGGCAATTCCCCCCTTCTGTAGCAATCAATACATCCCTTTTCCAGCCATTCACATCCCTTGCAGATTGTCGCCAGGTCTTCAGGTTTTATCTTTTGCTTTATCAGAGGGAACACTTCCTTGGCTTTCATGATTTGTCCCTCTTTCAGCCCTGCCCTTTCCAAGACATCACTATCTAGAAGCCTTACAAACTCTTCAAGGTTTGGTCTTTTATTGCATCTACTATTTTTTATGTAGGGACACGCCTCGCAAATATAATCACAGCGCCTCAGGATTTCTATTCTCGTTTCTGGTTGATTCCTTATTGTATTTATAATCTCCGCCATCCTTCTGATTATATTTTCGTCATAGCCTTCATCTTCAAATGTATGAAGACACATCAAATGATGAGCTCTTAGTTTCATACAAAACACTCCCTGCATTCTTTGGGCGCGTATCCTAGCTTTTTGGATATCTTGCACAGTATGCGCTTGTTTTTGGCTAGGCTGCAGATTTTCTGCATCTCCTTCATAAGGCTGCCTCCTTCCAACACCCTTGTAACAGATTTCCCCATTTCTGACTTTATTTCCCTATCAAAGGCAATGACTTCTTTTGCTCTCTTCTTCTTCAGGTATTGCGAGACCGCAGACTCCGTGATTCCGAGTTTCTCTGCAGCCTTCCTCTGAGAAAGACCTTTCTTTATCATGAGCTTGGCGAATTCCTTCCTTATGGCGGGCAGAATGTACCAGACCTCTATCTCCTGGGGCATATGCTCTTTCATGAATAAACAATCGTTAAGTTTATTTATAAAGTTAACGCCTTACTTCTTTTTAGAAACAGCATCATTCATTTCCTTGAGCAGCTTTTCAAGCTTCTTGCCTGTTATGCCGTGCACCTTTGCGCCCTGCTCTACTGTTTCCATAAAGGTGGCAGGGCAGCCAACACAGTGGAAGCCGTATTTGGCTAAAACTTCTGCAATCTCGGGATATTTAGTCAAAACCTCACCTAAAGTCATGTTCTTCTTTATCTTATCAGTAGTCTTTTCAGCCATAAACATCACAGATTGCTTGCAGGGCGGTTAATCCACAACCTTTATTGCACCAGTGGGGCAGGACGTCTCGCATGCCCTGCATCCTATGCAGTCCTTTGCCCTTACAACCACAGATTTTCCGTTCTTTATCTCAAACACATTCACAGGACAAACTGAAACACATGTCCCCTCTCCGGTGCATTTTTTCGCGTCAACTATTGGTTTCGGCATAAAGATATCACCTTGTTAATAGTCTTTTTGAGTTCCTTTATAAATGTGCAAGATGATTTTCGTTTATTTGCTAAACATCAACACCCTGGCTTCTTAACATTGGTATAAGCCTTTCTGTTGGAAGACCAACAACACTGTTAAATGAGCCTTCAAGCTTTTCAAAAATCCTGCTGTAAAGTTCCGGGGTGTAAGAACCTGCTCCTGTGAGTGCAACCTTGTTTTTTATTTTTATACATTCCTCTATATCCTTCTCAGAAAGCTCCCTGAATGTCACAAGGGTACTGACAACATCAAAAAGCCTCTGATTGTTCTTTGTGTTTACCACACAAACACCTGTAAACACCTCATGGGTTTTCCCTGAAAGCATTCTCAGGGTGTTTTTTGCATCCTCTTCATCCCTTGGCTGCCCTATTATCTTTCCGTCAAGATAAACAATTGTGTCAGCACCTATTACAACATTCTCCCCGTCAAGCTTCCTGGCAACGGATTCTGCCTTGAGTTCTGCAAGCCTCTTTACAAGCTCTTCCGGGTTTCCCTCCCTGATTTCTGTTTCATCCGCATTGCTGGGTATAATATCAAACTGCAAGCCAAGCTGCTCCAGAAGCATCTTCCTTCTCGGGGATTTGGATGCAAGAACTACTTTCACGCTCTCACCTCAACCTCTTTAAAATACGGCTTCAGCATCTCCTTAAACCCATTCAGCTCCTCAGGCTTAAATACATTTTCTTTCTGGAATTCCGGGTTCATGGTTTTTTCATTCCTGAATTGCTGTATGAAGAATCTCCTGCTCCCTCTCAGCCATTTTCCGATTGAAAGCAGGTCCTGCTTTGAATGCAGCCTGGGCAAAACCGTGCTCCTGAATTCGTAATCAACCCCGGAATTCCTTATCAAATCAATGCTTTTCTGGATTGCTCTTTTGTCCACTTTAACCCCGGCAGCATTGTCATATTTTTCCAGGGGTGCCTTTATATCCATTGCAATGTAGTCCAGCAGATTCTCTTTCAGGAGTTTTCCAAGCATCTCTGGTTTAGAGCCGTTTGTGTCCAGTTTAACCAAGAAGCCGAGATTCTTCATCTTCTTTATGAATTCCGGAAGGTCCTGATGAATGCATGGCTCGCCACCACCGAGACAGACCCCGTCAAGCCATTTCTTTCTCTTTTTCAAAAACTCAAGGAACTCCTCCTCTGGTATTGTTGGAAGCCTTTCTGGATTGAGAACAAGGTCGATATTGTAACAGAACGGGCAACGGAAATCACATCCTCCAAAGAAAACCACACAGCATACTTTGCCTGGGTAATCAATCAGGGATGTCTTCTGCAGGCCTTTGATGTCCACAGTATCACTTGCCATATTTCCTCCCCCCTTTATATTCATGTTCTGTTTTATATCCTATATCAAGACTGTATGTCCCACCAATCTGGCCTTTAGTTGAGGAAGAAGTCCTGTACGCCTTCCTTTCAACATCCTGCAGTTTCATAATAAATCTTGAAACCTTTTTCTCAGTAGTAGCAGGGACATCAACAGAAGCAAGCTTGCTTGTGCTTGTCGGCAATTTCCATACCAATTTCCCGTCAAAACTTAAGCAATAAAAATTGCAGTCCCAGGAACCGAAATACAATTTGTTATCATAAATTACCGGCTTGCTAATTATGATATTTTTTGTTCCATATGCCCAAAGCCTTTTCCCTGTTTTGGCATCCAATGCATACATTTTGAAGTCATGGGAACCAAAATAAATAACACCATCATGCAAAACCAGCGTGATAAAATTAATTTTCCCTTTTGTTTGGAACTTCCATATTACTTTCCCGTCTATGCCAAGTGCATAAACAACACCCCCGTCGTTAGCGAAATAGATGACATCATTTACCACTAAACATTCCTTGTAACTTATTGGTGCGGTTGTGGTGAATTTCCATAATAACCTACCGGTCAAATCCAAAGCATAAAGATTATGGTCATAGCTTACGACATAGATAACATCCTTGTATACAACGGGCGAACCCATTGCCGCGTTTCCTGGGAATTTCCATATCATTTCCCCTGTTTCAGGGTCAAGTGCATATACGTTCTTGTCCTCTGCTCCGAATATAACCATATTTTTATAAACAACCGGAGCAGAGAAAACCCGTTCCTGGGTGTTGAATTTCCACACCAATTCACCTTTTGCAGAGATTGCATACAGGTTCCCGTCTTCAGAGCCAAAATAAATCTTACCATCTTTCACAAACGGCCTGGAAACGACCTTTCCGTTTGTTGCGAATTTCCACAAAAGCCCCCCTTCCAAAGAAACGGTATACAAGTTTTTGTCATAACAGCCAAAATAAATGATATCATTTTCTATTGTAATGTGAAATGGAATATCCCCACATTTGAATGTCCAGATTTTCTCGCCATCCGGGCTAATGGCATATAGATTTTTATCGCTTGCGTTGAAATAAATCACACCCTTGTAAAATACAGGATCTGTGTGAATGCTCCCCCCAGCCGTATGATTAAAAGTCACTGTTGTTTTTGCTTCACTGACATAATCAACAATTTCCTGCAGCATGCCAATGGTCTCAAGCTCACCGAAAACAGATTCCTCTATCTCTATTGCTACTGTTGGTCCCGAATCCTCTTGGATATATTTGTCCATATCAACCTTCCTTATAACCCTTCTTCTTGCGGCCCAGATACCCCTTGTCCATAGCACCATATTGGGCCAGGTTGAGTTCGTAACTTCCCCCACCTTCAGATTTGTACTTTTCTCTTTCTCCCTCTGTTTCATCCTGAATCTTAATTTCAATACTTATTGTTTTCCTTGATTCAGCAGGCGTTATTGAGGATTGATAACTTAGACTTGTTGGAAACTTCCAAACCAGTTTCCCTTTCAAATCAACTGCATATAGATTGCAATCCCAGGCACCGAAATATATAACACTGTCATGTATTATTGGTGTGGATGCTACGAAACCGGTTGTCGAGAATTTCCATGCCATCTCGCCCTTCAGATTTAAACAATAAAGGTTCTTATCCCAGGAACCAAAATATAGTTTATCTTTAAAGGGAATGACATGGGTGGCAACCACATCCTTTGTTTTAAAAACCCATACCATCTTCCCTGTCTTAATATTAATTGCATAAAGATTGTTATCCCTTGAAGCAGCAAATGCCATGTTTTTGTAAACACCCGCAGGATAGACTGTATCACCACACTTGAATTTCCAGGCCAGATTACCATCAAGATTCAGGGCATACAAATGCTTGTCAGCTGAACCAAAGAAAACCTTGTTATCCATAATAAATGCAGGAAAAGCTGTTGTATAACCGCCTGTTGTGAATCTCCACACCTCCCTGCCTGTTTTTGTATCAACGGCATAGAAATTCCCATCCCCGGATGGGAATAAAACACAGTTTCCATGAAAAACAGGCTCTCCCACAACCCTTTCCCCTGTTGTAAACTTCCAAATAAGCTTTCCACTCAAATCAAGCTTATAGAAGTTATGATCCGAGGAACCGAAGTAGATATGGTTTTTATGAATGGCTGCCTTGATTATGATCTTTCCATTTGTTGCAAACTTCCACACAAGCTCCCCGTCCAGGTTTATAGCATAGAAAACATTATCATAAGACCCCATGTAGATAATATCATTATATATCAGTGCCGCTGAAAGAACAACACCTTGCGTTGAAAACCTCCATACCTCCTTTCCATCTAGGTTCACACAATAAATATTCTTGTCGCAACACCCAAAGTAAATCCTGTTTTTATACATCTGCGGAAAGCTTAATATGCTACCACCAACTCCTATACCTTCAATCAGACTGCTCCTCGATTCCTTTGCCTCCATCAATCCTATTATTGCCTGCAGCTCACCAAATTCTGAAGACACATCAAATCCTACGTTTTTTGTATCTTCTTCAGATATATATTTGTCCATATCACCCTGCCTTGTATCCCTTCTTTTTATGCCCCAAATAATCTGTTTTTGCTGTGTCAATATATGTTCCTGAGAACGCGCCGTAATCAGCTATATCGGTTTCACCTTTCTTGTACTCTTTCCTTTCCTCTTTTGTTTCAGGTTTCCAGACAACCTGAACTGTCTTAGGCAAGTGCTCGGGTTCAATCTCTATGCGCGACTGGCTGCTCATACTGGTCGGGAACTTCCATACCAGCTCACCATCAATTGTGACAGCATAAATATTGCAGTCAAATGAGCCGAAGTAAACCACGTCTTTGTAAGCAGATGGGGATGAAGGACAGAAGCCCTTTGTGGTGAACCTCCATAATAGCTTGCCATCCATATCCAGCGCATAGAAGTTCTTGTCATCCGAACCGAAGAATATCCTGTCCTTGTATATGATGGGGGTTGTAATGATGATGTCTTTGGAAGGGAATTTCCACAAAAGCCTTCCGTTCTTTGCATCCAGCGCAAACAGGTTGCCTTCCCGCGAGCCAGAATAGACAACTCCATTATGCACAGCAGGCTCCCGAAGCGCTATTGCAGCATTGGTTTTGAATTTCCATAGCAGCTTTCCTTCAATGGAAAGCGCATAGAGATTGTGGTCCATTGAACCAAAATAAATTATATCATCAAATATCTCCGGGCTTGCGCTTATACACCCATTCACTGCAAAGCTCCACAACTTTTTGCCATCCAGACTTAATGCATAGAAATTCATATCATCCGAACCGAAATAGACAACATCCTTGTATACCTTGGGTGAGGTTGCAATGGAATCATTTGTGCTGAATTTCCACAGCAATTTTCCATTATTTGCAGATACTGCATAAAGATTACCATCCTTGCAGCCGAAATAGACAATATCCTTGTGGATGAAGGGAGTTGAAAATATCATATCATCTGTATCAAACTTCCACAAAAGCTTTCCAGTCTTTACAGAGAGCGCGTAAAGACAGTTGTCATAAGAGCCGAAATACACCACACCATTGCACACTGTGGGCGAGCCTACTATAACACCATCCGTGCTGAACCTCCAGACCTCTTTGCCTGTTTCTGCATCAACAGCATATAAATTCTTATCACATGCGCCGAAATAAACTGTGCCTTTGTAAACCACGGGTGTTGAATAGATGCTCCCACCAATGCCTACATTGAATATCGGGGCCTTTATAGTTTCCTTTATCATGGAGAGGATGGCAGTCATCTCCACTTCCCCGAATGTGGATTCATCAACATGGAATTCTTGCATTCCGGTTTCAGAGTCAGATATGTATTTGTCCATAACCAACCAATTACATTAAAGAAATAAAAAATCATGCAGCCATGTTTGGTAATGGCTTCTTGAGAGCCTTCCTTTCGCTGAACTCTAGCCTGTCCCTGAACTCTTCCTGCTTACCTTCATTCCATGTCTGCACGGGTCTGAAATATCCAACAACCCTGGAATAGACCTCACAGCGCTTGCCGCAAACACCATTCTTGCTCTTACCCTTACCCCCACCATTGGGCTGCGGGCATTTGAAGTGTTCACCCTTTATGTAGCCATGTTCAGGGCATCTGGAGAATGTAGGGGTTATTGAGAAGTATGGGAGCCTTGTGTTGAATGCAATCTTCCTGACCAGCTGCTTGCATGCCTCGCCTGATGACATCCTTTCACCTAGGAATGTATGGAAGATTGTTCCACCTGTATATAAATATTGTATATCATTCTGGTGCTCTACTGCCTCGATTACATCATCTGTCCTGCCAACAGGGAGCTGGGTTGAGTTGGTTAAGTAAGGCTCCTTCTTACCTGATGTTATTATGTCAGGATACATCTTCTTGTCCTCCCTGGCGAATCTATAGGCGGTCGATTCAGCAGGCGTTGCCTCAAGATTGTATAAATTCCCTGTTTCCTTCTGGAACTCTAAACACTTGTCCCTCATGGAATTCAGGGTGTCTATTGCAAATTTCTTCCCTTCTGGGCTTGATATGTCCTTTCCAAGTAGATTCAGGCAGGCCTCGTTCATTCCGCAGAGCCCGATTGTTGAGAAGTGGTTTCTGAATGTTCCCAGATACCTCCTGGTGAAGGGCATAAGGCCGTTTTTCATGTTCTTCTCCACAACCTCCCTCTTTATCTCAAGGGCGTTCTTGCACAATGTCATGTAATATCCGAGCTTGTTGAAGTAGAGTGTCCTTGTCTCCTCATCAGATTCTGATTCCTTCCTTGCCTCGTATGTCAGCCTGTTGACATTTATGGTCATGACACCTACACTGCCTGTTGAATCCCCAGGGCCCCACATCCCACCGGGTCTCTGCATCAATTCTTTCATATTCAGGTTAAGCCTGCAGCACATGGCATGTACGGATTTCGGGTCAAGGTTAGAACCTATATAATTCTGGAAGTAAGGAAGACCGTATTTTGCGGTCATTTCAAAGAGGAGCTTTGCATTAGGGGAGTCCCAGTCAAATCCCTTT
This sequence comes from Candidatus Aenigmatarchaeota archaeon, assembly GCA_030615165.1. Taxonomy (GTDB): domain Archaea; phylum Aenigmatarchaeota; class Aenigmatarchaeia; order QMZP01; family QMZP01; genus JAUWZW01. Next base: position 41,799 of record JAUWZW010000001.1, on the reverse strand, counting down.
GTTAAGTTGTAGGTCGGGATTGGAAATGTAAATACACCTCCATTGGCATCACCCTCCAGCATGACCTCAATAAATGCTCTGTTTACCATATCCATCTCCTTTTGGCAGTCCCTATAAGTGAAGTTCTGCGGCTTACCACCTACCACAGCCATCTCCTTTTTCATGTCATCTGGACAGACCCAATCAAAGGTGAGATTGGAAAATGGAAACTGCGCTCCCCACCTTGAAGGAATATTTAATGAGAAAACAAGCTGCTGCATGTTCTGCTTGACCTCCCTGTAGGAGAGCTTGTCTGCCCTCACAAAGGGTGCAAGCAGGGTGTCCACGGAGCTGAAGGCCTGCGCTCCGGCGAACTCCATCTGTAAGCAGCCTATGTAGTTGACCATCTGATGGACAACAGTGGATAAATGTTTTGCAGGCTTGCAGTCAACCTTGTTCGGGACCCCACCAAAGCCCCAGAGTAGGAGATTCTTCAAGGAATGACCGCAGCAGTAGCCAATAACACCATGAGACAAATCATGTATGTGGATGTATCCCTGCTTGTGCGCGTTGGTTATCTCTGCAGAATAGAGTTCATTCAAATTATAATTGGACATGACCTTCCCTGCAGTGTGCAGCAGGAGCCCGGAGAATGAAAAAGCCTCGTTTGCGTTTTCCTTTACCCTCCAGTCTGTCTGGCTCAGGTATTCCCCTATAGTGTTGGTTACATCAACCATCAGGGTCTTCGTTTCCCTTATCTTCTCATGCTGTTTCCTGTAAAGTATGTATGCCTTTGCAGTCTTGTAGTGGCCATTCTCAACAAGCACCTTTTCCACAATGTCCTGTATCTGCTCCACAGTAGGAATGGTCACACCGCCAAACTTGTCCTCAAGAACAGAAACAACCTTGTCAGATAAAACCTTTGCCAGTTCCTTATCAGTTCCGCCAACAGACTGCGCTGCCTTCCATATCACATTAGTTATCTTTTCCTGGTCAAAATCAACAAACCTTCCGTTCCTCTTCCTAACTTTTGTTATAAGGCCTGTAATCCTTTCATAGGTTGTGAACCTCTTTCTGCACTTTAAACACTCCCTTCTCCTCCTGTTGGCTTTGTCATCAGAAACCCTTTTGTCTATGACCCTTGTTTCAGGATGCTTACAGAATGGACATCTCATATACCTCGCCTCACAATCTGTAACGGAGAGCACCTTATTGAGGCTTAAACAATCATAAATTCATCTGTTAATTGATTAACAGTTCGAACTGTTACTTTGTTTAACCTCAATATACGAACATGCAAGTGCTCAATTTACCACTTGGGGATGAATACTATATCTTGTTATAGCTACATACCACTACCACAATATGTTGTGGTTGAGTGCAGTATATAATTTGTCAGAACCCCTAATAAAGGATTTCGGTGCTGCAGAATATATTTTGGAAAATTAGTTTTTTGTTATAGGTTTTGAATTTATTTTTTCTTTCTCCTCAGGCTGATGTCCCTTCCAATAATTTTATTGTCTACCCTTCCTATCCCGTCTTTTACCTTCTTTAATTTCTTTGCATGCTCCTTTATGCTGATATTCATCCATCTGGAAACAACGTAGATTGCAATCACTGCAATAATTGTCACGATTATTGCTGCAACAAAGGAATAGGCCATGCCTTCACCCGCTGGAACGACCTTTACAATAAGCTCCTTTATTGCATCCCTCCAGAATAGCGCTATTATAAAACCGAATGAGCTGATAATGGCTGTACCTGTAACAGCCTTTATGTTCAATTCCTTTGCATGTTCTTCAAACTTTGCCATATACCTCGCCTTGCAATTGGTTACGGGGACGCAGACAAGCTGCGTCAATCCTTTACCTTTTCAAATAAATGCCTGCCTTTCTTTATCTTTCCCTTCCAGGATTTAAATTTGCAGTCCTTAAGAAAACCGGGCTTTGCCCCGATTTGCCTGTTTATTTCTTCAGCGGTCTCAGGCATGAAGGGAGATACAAAGATAGCTATGACCCTCAGGGATTCAAGCAGATTATACAAGACATTGCCCAGTTCCTTGCCTTCAAGCTTCCACGGTTCATGCTGGTTTATATATTTGTTCGCAGCCCTGATGAATTCAAAAATTTCATCAATCGCATGATGTAACTTGTATCCCTCGATATATTTTTCAATTTTCTCAAGATTTAATTTTTTGTCAAGCTCTGGTTTACCTTTAATCCCGCCTTTGTATCTTTCTGTAAGGGTCAATACCCTTGAAACAAGATTGCCGAGGTCTGAGACAAGCTCTCCATTGATTCTCTCAACCAATGCCTTCTCTGAGAAGTCACCGTCTTCACCGAAGGGAATATCCTTAATCAGAAAATATCTGAGAGTGTCAGCACCATACTTATCTATAATCTCAAAGGGGTCAATAACAGTCCCCCCGCTTTTGCTCATTTTTTCTCCCCCGAGGTTGATATATCCATGAACCAGAATGGTTTTTGGCATCTCAATACCTGCTGCCTTGAGTATGCAGGGCCAGATAACAGAATGGAACCAGTTTATCCCCTTTCCAATCATATGGATGTCCGCCGGCCAGTATTTCTTGAATCTTGCTCCATCCGGATATCCCAGTGCTGAAATATAGTTTGTAAGAGCATCAATCCACACATAAATTGTATGGTTCGGGTCATTTGGTGTTGGTATGCCCCATTTTAACTTTGTCCTGCTCACGGACAGGTCCTTCAGACCCTCTGATTTGATCCTGTTCAATATCTCTATCCTTCTGTAATCAGGCAAAACAAAATCCTTTTTTTCAAGCAGGCCTCGAATGAAATCCGTATATTTGCTCATCCTGAAAAAATAGCTCTCCTCTTTAAGCCATTCAGGCTTCTTTTCATGTTCTGGGCATTTGCCGTCAACAAGATATTTCTCTGTTATGAACGCCTCGCAACCCACACAATAATAACCCTCATAGGTGCCTTTGTATATATAGCCTTTATCCAGGAGCTTCTTGAATATTTCCCGGCTGACTTTGACATGCCTTTCCTGGGTTGTCCTTATAAAATCATTATGACTAAGATTGAGCTTTCTGCAGAGTTCTTCGAATTTTGTGCTGTTCTGAGCAACAAACTTCTTTACAGGTATTCCGGCTTCCCTGGCAGCCTGCTCATTTTTCTGGGCATTCTCATCGGTTCCTGTTAAGAAGAAAACATCTTTACCCAAAAGCCTCTGCCATCTGGCAATGACATCCGTCACTATCTTCTCGTATGCATGCCCCAGATGCGGGCTTGCATTCACGTAGTCTATTGCTGTTGTTATATAAAATTTGGTCATATCTCACCTGTTTAATAAGATTGAATTGATTAAATAAATATTAAAACATCAGGCTAATTATATACTATGGCAGGAATAGTTGTTTTTGATATCCTTTACTACGCACTGATATATTTCACGGTGTTTATGTCAGTGTTCTGGTTTGTTATATTTTTTGAAAACAAGGGGAAGGTCATGAAGATACCAAAGCCGCCAAGGATACTGCCCAGCATATCTTTGTTGATACCTGCATACAATGAAGAGAAGAGAATAGCCAAAACCATTGATTCCATCCTTGGACAGAACTACCCAAAGGAAAAACTGGAAATCATAGTGATAGATGATGCATCCACAGACAGGACAGCTGATGTGGCAAGGGAGTATGCAAAAAAATACCCGAATGTTAGACTCCTAAGGCACAGGAAAAACAGGAAGAAGGCATTTGCCCTTAATACCGGATTAAGGCATGTGAACACAGACCTGATCGGCTTTCTTGATTCGGACTCGGTTCTGGAAAAGAATTCCCTTCGCAACATGGTCGGTTACCTGAGCGACCCAAAAACCGGGGGTGTGATAGCCAACATACAGCCAAAGATCAGCGTGACATTCTCACAGAAGATTCAAAAGATAGAGTATGTAATCTCCGCCTTACTGAGAAAGCTTCTGACATTCCTGAACTCCCTCTATATGACGCCCGCATTTGCGCTCTACAGAACCTCTGTTATAAAGAAGCTTGGTGGATGGGACGAGAAAAACCTCGCAGAGGATTTGGAGATGGGTCTGCGCTTGAGGGACAACAACTACAGGATAGAAACATGCATGAAAGCCATGGTGAAAACAAGCACACCATCATCATTCAGGAAGCTTTGGAGGCAGAGAATAAGGTGGTACAGGGGACTTCTGCACAACTCAAGAAAATATGCACACATGTTTTTCAATTCCAAGTTTGAAGATTTGGGGGTGTTCGTTCTGCCCATGCACTACATAATCTTGTTTTTGACAATCCCGGTGTTCTTGTATGGGTTCTATGTAATAGGTATTGGACTTTTCCATGAATTCTTTAACCTTTATCTGATAGGATTTGATTTTCAATATGCCCTGGCAAGGATATTCAGGTTCTCGTCCAATCCGTTCAATCTCAGCATTCTGCTCGTTACACTGTCAGGCCTCATAGTATTTATAAAACTCAGCATGGGGCATGCAAGCGAAAGGATAAAAAAACTTGACTATCTGATTTACATACCCCTCTACCCTATAATAAACATAGCATTCTGGCTCTCTACCTTTTATTATGAGATTAGGAGAAGCGAATTCAAATGGTAAGAAAGAGACCATATATTATTGCCGGTGTCGTTTCACTCCTGATATTCTTAATGGGATTTCTGATGGGTTTCTCCCTTCTTAATGTACAGCTGGAAGAGCTCAGAATGGATATGGAGAGGGGCGAACTGGAGCTGAGAAATATACAGCTCGAGATAGCATTCCTTAACACACTGAAGAATGAGACATTCTGCTCTTATATGACAGACAGGCTGGAGGTTCTGGACAAGAGCACTGCAGAGCTTGGCAACAAACTCGTAAATCCAAAGGGCTTAACCGAAAAATACTTTGATATGATAAAAAGAAGATACACAGCATTCCTGATTCAGGGCTGGCTTTTTTCAAAGGAGCTGGTGGAGCGGTGCAATGTGAGCAGGATAGATGTCATGTATTTTTACGAAAAGGATTCTGATGTTTGTCTTTCACAGGGATATGTGCTTGACTACCTTGTAAATTTGGATAATGCTGAAAACATTCATATTTTCACAATAGATAAGGACTTGGATGAACCCGTAGTCCAGATGCTGGTACAGAACTTTGATATTATAGAAGCTCCAACATTGATTATAAATGATGTCAACTATGTTGGATTCCAAATAAAGGAGACCCTGACTGGTATTTTCTGTTCATTAAATAACAGCCTAGCTTTTTGCTAACCTCTCCTTTAAGATTCTTTTAAGAATAAGGAACCCGTCCCTGAAAGGTCTTAATTTTGTTTCCCCTTTCCTTTTGTGATAAGGAGAAGGGATATCTATTAACTCCACATCCCTTTTTGCAGCCTTAAGGCTCATCTCGGTTTCTACCTCGAAGTTCTGGGCTTTCAGCTGGAGATTTTTCACAGTTCCACATCTGAAAACCCTGAAACCAGACAACAAGTCACTAAACCTTTTCAGGAATAAAACAGATGCAGCAAAGCACAGCAACCTGTTACCAATCAGATTCAAAATGGTAAGGGAACCAGGATGTCTCAACTTGAAACGTGAACCAATAATTATGTTATTTTCAGTTAGTTTTTTCAACATCTTTTTAGCATATTTGATTTCATATGTCTCGTCTGCATCCATCATCACAACCGTTTCATCATCATCAACCCTTTCCAGTGCCTCTATTATAGCGTTGCCTTTACCCTTGCCAGCTTGTGTAAAAACCTCACATCCCAGATTTTTTGCAGCTACTACTGTCCCGTCAACAGAGCCGCCATCCACAACCAGGATTTTTGCTTTAGGGAATTCCTTCTTTATCTTTGGTACCATAGTCTTTAGTCCAGTTTCCTCATTCAACGCAGGCAGCAAGAAGAGCATATTTAATATTCAAAGCTCAAACTTTTATGTATGAAAAAAATTTTGCCAATAATCAGTATAGCTTTGCTGCTTGCGCTTCTTTACTTCTCAGATTTTGGAATGGTTGTTGAAACCATTTCAAAAGCAAACATAATCCTTTTAATTGCTGCCGCTCTTGTTTCTATTTTAACATTGCTGATAAAAATTATCAGATGGAAAACATTAATCAGCGATATGGATGTTTCCTTCAAGGATTCTGCCTTTTCCTTTTTACCTGCACTGTTCATCGCCAACTTTACACCAGCAAGGATTGGTGAGCCAGTCAGGTCTTATTTCCTGAAAAGACTTACAGGCTGCTCAATTTCCCACTCAATACCAAGGGTTATAACAGAAAGAGTTCTGGACATGCTAAGTTTGGTAATCCTTTCGATTCTGGGAATTTTCCTATTCAGTTTTGGACTCGAGTACTCAACCCTGAGTATAGCCTTGTTAATAGCTTTTATAGTTCTGATAGTTCTCATCCTTAGGAGCAGGAGAGCAATCTCAAAGCTATTTAGGATATTATTTAAACTATTTTCATTCCATAGAAAGGCAAGGGAATGGAAAACCAAAAGTGAAGAAATAACTGAAAAGTTTTATAACGGAATGCGTGTTCAAAAAAGAATACTTCTGTCAGCATTTCTGATATCTTTACTGGTATGGATTCTGGAAGGTTTTGTCTTCTGTCTCGTCATGCTTTCTCTCGCCATAGATTTGACGCCTTTTTTCATAATATCCATCTTTGCATTTTCTGTTCTTATGGGAACGATATCCTTTCTGCCGGGTGGCATAGGTTCCACCGAGTTTGTTTTCGTGCTTCTCTTATCGGTTCATATCACAGTAGCCCAGGCAACAGCAGGTGTTATTCTGGGCAGGTTCCTGACATTTTGGCTGACTATGTTCATATGCGGAATTTTTTGGAAAAGGGTTTAGCAGAATTATTTTAATAAAAACCCTCAATTAATCTTATGGATGTAAAAAGAATACTTTTGCAAAACAAGCTTTTGGTTTTCCTGTTTATTTTTTCAACAGCCTTCTTCTTGTATCAGCACTCAACAGGGCTTTCCTGGGACTTCTCTGCCTACTCGCTGAATGCCAGATACATGCTCGGTGAAGGGTTTTATTTTGAATGGTACAGGGCACCTCTTGTTCCCTTCCTCATAGCCGGTTTCAGCCCCTTTGGAGTCCTTATTGCAGAGTATATTTTCATAGTTTTTGTTTCCAGCCTTTTCTTCTACTCCTGTATAAGGCTCTCGAAAACACTCGAAATTGACCCAAGGCTTTTCTATGCACTTTTGCTGAACCCCTTCCTGTTGATTAATGGTCTTAGTGTGGGGACAGAACTGCTGTCCATCTCTATGCTACAGTTGCTCATTTATTATGTTCTAACAAAGAGGGGATTCGGTGCAGGCATTGGTGCAGGCCTCCAGAGCCTTGCAAGGTATACTAATCTCATATATCTTCCGCTTGTCCTGTTCACCAAAAACATAAGAAAAATACTGTTGGCACTGCTGGCGGTTGCCCTGCTTTTTACCCCCTGGCTTCTTTATAACATGCTGGCAACCGGGAGCCCCCTGACAAGCATTGCGAATTCCTATGCCCTGAATGTCCTGTACAGGGGCTACATGGTTATGCCGTTCAACATTCTGGACATACTTGTAGCAACAAATTACCTATTTCCTTTGTTCATTGCAGGCTTATGGCTTAGGAGAAGGAGATTTGAGCTAAAGGACTGGATTATGCTGTCTATTTTCATACTGGCTCTGGTTTCCTATTCCACAGTACCCGTGAAGGAGCCAAGGTATGCTTTCAGTATGATATTACCATGTGCCTACTTCGCTGTGTTTGCACTGAAAACAGTTTGGAGCAAGCACATCAGCACGATAAACTTATCAGCTGTTTTAATCCTTGTTCTTGTAAGCCTCTCATTTTCAATACCAATAGCCACCCTCCAGGACAGAAGCCGTTACGAGATTGAACCGGATGATTGCATGTTGGCATCAAATGCTTGGGTATTTCTCAACTATATGGGCTATCCGTCAGAGCCAGCCCCACGGCAATGGGAAGTGGAGGAGAAAATAGAAGAGGGTTACAGACTAATCTTCTACAAGGATATATCTGAACCAGATTATGTGCAGAATACAACATTTATACACAGATTCCCTGTTATAGAGGAAAACAATGAATATATTTTGCTAGGAGACAAAGAAAAATGCATGCCGAGGCACATTGTTAACAGGACGTATATCCAGAGGTTGAACGAAAGCACGTACACAAAATATAACTATTCCATAGAAACAGACTCCTGCAGGGTTTTGTTCCATGGTTTTTGCTGAAGCTAGCTCTTCCTGACAGCAGCCTTGAACCACTTCAGCCATTCCTCATAAACCCTCTCAGGGTCTATTGCCCCTGTTTCCTTCCTCATACTCTCCGCTATCAGATGGTATTTTGCATTCGACCTTACAACCCACCCAGCCTCTATCAGCTCCGGCTTCTTTAACTGCTCTGAGAGCTTCACCATCATCTCCTTGATCTTCCCCCTCAGGTTTATATTTCCCCAGACAACATCCCAGTTGCCTGACCATTCTTTTACATGGGATGCAATCCTGTTCAGCACCTCTGACTCCCCGTTCACAAAGGTATCAGTTGGTTTCAGTCCATCCGCCTTGCTTGAATATTCCATAAGGTTTACAAATCCCCTCTCTTTCATAGGATCCTTTTCCCATTCCTTCCTCACTTCTGTTATCTCAGTCACCCTCCTGAACCTGTGCAGACCATCTGCTGACCTGAGCATCTTGCATATGGGTATGATGTCCGTCGCCTTGAATGATGTAGGTGGAACCCCTAAATCATTGACAACCCTGTCATAAACCCCATAAGCAGATTCCCCATGTATTGTCCCAGCAACAACATTTGAAAGCGCACCAATCCTCATTGCCTCCCAAAGGGCTTTGGCTTCCATGCTCCTTACCTCCCCGATAATCAATGCAGAATCACCGAGCCTCAGTGCGGCCCTTAAGGCCTCATCAGCAGGCATCTCTGTCTCGACCCTTGTTATCACGCTCCGGGACTTCAGCCTCTCCACATTGTAGTGCAGCTCCCTCAACTGGTCTATCGGTAATTCTAACGTGTCCTCAATTGAAACTATTCTTGTCTTTGGGAGAATCTCAAGCATAAGAGCACCCAGGACAGAGGTCTTTCCCGCTGACCTTCCGCCGGCAACAATCATTGATACAGTCCCGTCAATAAGGAATGACAGAAGACCAGCAGCAAGGGGGTTTATCATTCCGTTCTTTATGAACAGTGGGAGGGTCCAGGGCCTTTCCCTATGCCTTCTTATTGCAAAGCCCAGACCATAAGGGGATAACGTCCTTGTTATAACAGCAAACCTCGCCTTCCCTCCGGGAACAGCTAAATCAGTGTCCAGGACAGGGTTTGCTTCATCAAGGGGCCTCCCTGACTGTATTCTCAGCCTTGTTGCCCATGCCTCTGCATCCTCTATTGTGGGAATGAGATTTGTCTTGCACTCCTCCCAGTCCTGATGATAGATTAGAATCGGCTGCTTCTCAATAGGGGAATTTATGTACACATCCTGAATCCTTTCATCAGCAAGGAGAATCTCCAGGACACCAAAACCAGCAGTATACCTTGTCAGTATGTTGGCAAGCTGCTCCAGGTCCCTTGTCGTAAGGGATACGCCCATCTGCTCAGTCACATCCCTTATCATATCCCTTCCTATGTTGTAGAAAACCTCCCTGAGCCTTTTTGACCTGACGAATTCCGCAGTCTTTGGTCTGTGCGTTGCCATGTATCTCCTGGCAGCATCCATGACAGCGTATTTCTCCTCGGACAGTCTGAACTCAGGCGGCAGAACATGGTAGAAGTACTGGGCGGTTTCAGGCAGCTTGAATATTTCAATCTGTGTATCCCCAACCTTATATCTGTCAATTGATTTTCCTCCCTCTGGCGGGGCAATCATGTACCTGGTGAGCATGAAGTTTGGTCTTATACTCGGCATGAACACATCCCTGTATAAGCTCCTCTCACCTATGTGGTATCCTGCAAGATGTGGCTTGACAGCCCTTATTAACTTTGTATCCCCGAGTTTTTCCCTCAAAACGTCCAGAACATTCTTCTTGTAGTTATAATAACAGTTGTAACACATCCTGGACTTTGCATTTTTAATCTTTGTCTTCATCTCCCTTGTGCACCTCACCAGTTCAACATAGGCACCTATAGGGTCCTTCCTCATAAGGTCAAGAACTATATACTGGAGCCTTGAGCTCCATTCAGGGTAACATCTCCTGCATTCCCCGGGAGCTATGGCCGCATAGGACAGGAGTTTCTCCCTCAGGGCATATTCAATAACGCCTGCTACCTCTGTCAGAAGCTTGACCTGTGAATAATCATATTCATATTCCCTTGTCTTTGCAAGAACAATGCTTGTTACCTTCTTGACCTCAAGAATTATGTCAATAACCCTCGCCATACACCTCGGATAATCCTCGATTGAACTCCCATAAAGACATCCAAGACAGTTTATCTTAACCTGCATCTTGTCTTCATTATAGGTGTAATCACAGACAGCCATACATATCGCCTTACGAACTTATCGGAAGCCTGCATTCGCAGGCACGACTCTCCTAATTAATTATTGGAGCTGTTTAATTAAAGCTTTTATTAAATCCAAGAACCAATAATAATTAGTGCGAATTTGAGTTGGTTATATGCCGGTCTTTAGAAAACAACCGAAGAGAAGTCTGCACACCATAATAAGGGAATTGGTGGAGAGAACGAATACGGATACAGGGAGGATAAGGGTTCTTGAGCAGGAAGGGAATATTTTCAAATCTAGGGTGAATACCCTGGAGCAGGACATGCTCAACCAGAGAAAGCAGATTCAGGCTTCACTCTCGGGGTTCGAATCAAGGCTTGCCAAGCAGGAGGAGATGCTGAGGAAACTGGAAAAAACAATAAAAGAGATAGTAAAGGAGCTCAAGAAACTTGCATCTGTTGCAAAGATAAAGGGGTTGGAACATCTGATAGACATCTACAATCCTATAAAGTCAAGCTTCATAACAAAAGAAGAGGCAGAGAGACTGGTTGAGGAAAAGCTGGCAGAGAAGGCCAAATAATTATATTAATAAAAGAGAAATAATAATTATATAACTAGGCGATGGCGATATGAGATTATCATTACCATTTTTTGGAAAGAAAAAGAAAAAGGAGCCTGAGGCCGGTACCCCAGCACTGGCACCAGCACCGCTCATGGGTGCTGGAAGAACGCCAACAGAGAGGGTTAGAGAATTGTCTTCTCAGGGGCTTTCAGAACCAGAAATAATAAGGGCCCTGAGGACCGAGGGCTATTCACCAGTAGAGGTTGACAGGGCAATGAAGGAGGCTTTAAGAATTGCTGTTAAACCCACTGCCCCGGCTGCTCCTTTACCACCGCCTTCTCCTGCTCCACCAGCTCCAGAGGAGCCAAGAAGGAGGCTTTTTCCGGAAGAGGAAGCCCCGCTGGCACCGAGAAGGATGGAGGCTCCTGAACCGCCAATTACCCCCGATATATTAGAGCGGCTGGAGAAGCCAGAAGCTGAACTGCCGGAGATACCTGGTCTGGAACCAGGAAGATTGGAAAGGCCGGAGTTACCTGGGGAGGAACTAGAAGAAGAGCTCCCGATACCCCCTGTCAGGAGGAAGCTGGGCAAAAGGGAAAGGACATGGGAGAAGAGAAGAGAATTAGAGGAACTGGCAGAGGGTGTTGTTGAGGAAAAGATTGACGAGTTCAGAAAAGAGGTTGATGATATCACCGAGCACTTCAGGGAGCTGAGCAGCAGGCTCAACAGGATTGAGGGGGATATAAACAGGATGCAGGGGGAGAAGAAGAGCGATGTTGAGGATATAAGGGCAAGGATTGATAGTTACAAAGAATCCATTATCGAGATGGGTGCAAGGATGGAATCCATTGAGAAGGCAATGAAGGATTCCCTGACCCCAATGATGCAGTCACTCAGGTCGCTTTCTGAGACCATAAAGGCGCTGAAGGAAAAGAAATAGTTAAACAGCCAAATTATTTCTTCACCCAAGACAAGGCATACCCTGATTTATGTGGATAAAGATCTTCCTATTTCATTTATAGAATCTTTCACATTTCCTAATTCAGAAATAAAATCTTCAGCACTCATAGTTGGTTTTGTTACTTGTTCTTTACAAACCAAATTTTCAGCATCACAACCATATGTACAAGTTTCTATAGTTTCCCAAGCAGAACCATCAGATTTACACTGTTGTAGATTATCACCTACACACTGTTTAGCCCCTGGTGTACATACTGCTTCTGGCTGAATGCACCCGCTAATCAAAACAATCCCTGCAAGCAATATTGCAATTAATACAACATCTTTTTTCATCTCAAGCACCCGAAAGTGATGTTATTGTCTCATCTATATCCTGCTGCGAATCCTCAATTATGTTTATCAAATCAACAACATCCGATATCTTAAATTCCCTGCTTTCTAGGACAGGAATCAAAGTGCTTTTCTGACTCGAAATCGAGCTGACCTTGTCATAAGCATCCTGCCACTTCATTACATTTTCATTATCATTTATTGAAGAATAATAATCAACATAATCCAAAGCAGTAGAAGATAATTCATCTAACTTTGATTTAATTTCTTTCAATTTGCTGAGGTCCAACAAGGTTATGCCCTTGCTGTTTATGGCTGTCTTGCTTATACTAGTTTCTTCATGCCAGACATATGCAATGGCAGAAACACTTGTGCTGGAGGTTACGGAATAGTCCTGCCTGCATTCATTGTCTGAACAGACAGGGCTACCTGACTCGTTTAATGAAATCTGCGCCGCATATTGCGGTGAAATCGACATGGACATCTGATTGAACATTTCATTGATAGCTGAAGTATCCGAACCCTTAATAATAACGCTCATTTCGCCTGGATTGTCGGGTTCAAATACCACAGGATAGGGCACACTTAAAATTATTGTATAATTTGAATCATCTATTGTGCACCAGGATGTTCTTGAAACAGAAGAAACCTGGGTTGTCGGGTCCAGAATCTCTATAACACCGGTTGTCAATAAAACATTTTGAGGGTCATAGACATCAAGAGTGTATGTACCTGGGTTTCCCGGTGCATCGAAAACAATCATAGTAAGAAATTCTATCCCCTCTGTGGACCCTCCTGGGGGGATTTCGCATTCAGGGTAAGGAGAGTATGGCTTTTCAGAATATCTGCCAACTTCGTTACCGCCATAGTCTTTTACGACTAAAGTGAATTCAAAACAATTTTCAGAATTTAGTTGAAGGACTAATTCACCACCCGGATAGATTATCGGATGTTTTTGCGGAGTAATTGCATGGATTTCAGCTTTATTGGTAGCATCTTCATTAGTGTATGTTATTTCAATGTCACCATAAGGCGAGTCCCCGTAAGTGCAGACCCATTCAGAAGAAATTGCATACGCTCCTATAGAGAAAGTAACTAACAAAGACGCAAATATAATGAATGTAAATTTCTTCATTTTAAACACCATTTTAATATCTTATTCAACTATATATATATTTCTTCTCTAAGAACCTTGCAATACCAGGGCAGCTGAAGGTCTTGCTGAAAAGAAACCTGCCCCTGAAAACACCGATGAACGGCCATTCCCTGCAAACCCTTGGTTTGTGTTCATGCACGGAACATATATAGTATTTGCCCTGCCTTTTAAGGAAAACACACTTCCCTTTAACCCTCTTTAAACATTTTCCGTCCATAAAATTTGTCCTTTTATGCCCGAGAGATTCTACCCTCTTTATATCCTCTTCTGTGGGCTCAACCTCTAGTGTGCAGCACTTTCCACACTTGAAACACCCGAATTCATGCTTTCTTTTGGAAAGTGAATGAACCCTTAAAGCCCTGTACAACATCCTGACAGAAACAAGTATTATTACAAAAAGGAGGACAAAAAAAAGGAAAACCTTGATTAGTGCCAGCATATTAGCCTTTCTTCTTCTCTTCAGGAGCTGCCCCTTCTTCACCCTTGCTGAAGAAGTACATTACTATTGCAAGAATCACTATAAAGAATACGATTGTCCAGAAGTCACCCCCACCAATCCAGTAAGGAAGTCCAAGCGGGATTGTTCCAAAGAATGCTATAATAATTATGAAGATTATAACTAACGCCACAACCCACTTAAGCCATAATTTCTCTGTGAGGTCCTTGAAGCTTATTCCAACTATTCCAAGCAGCAAAACAAGGAATATCGCAACACATGCTATCATCAGCCAGGCACCAGATATGCCTGTTAGGAACACGTAAACCCATGTGTTCCAGCTCGAATAAAGCATGACAAAGAATGAAATAATTATTGCAATCAAACCTGCTGCTGATTTGGGAAGCTGGTCTTTTAATGCGTATCTAAGCAATCCGTAAATAATAGCCAAAGCCAGTAAAAACGGAAACAGCAGCTGGAAAAATTCCATATTTACAAGGTTCTGCAACATAGTTTGAAGCCAGACCATACCCTATCGCCCTAAACACAACTATTTAATTTATTGGTTCAATAAGCTTATAAATGTTTTTAGGAAAACCAATAAGAATAAAAGCTTTAATGGGGTTAAGCCTTTGTGTTTCTTCTCAAACCTCTTGATTTTTTCCCCGCAGAGGTCAGCCCCCTGAAAGCCCTTCCCCTGTGCTGCTTTCCAAGAATCCAGTTGATATCCCTGTCTTTCTTTATAGCAGGGTGATTTACATCAATAAGGATAATCTCAAACCACTTGCTTACACCATCCTCCCCCACATAGTAAGAGTTCAAAACCTGAAGGTTTGGAAATCTCCTTGCAGCCTTTTCCTCTACAACCTGCTGTTTGGATTTTCCTAACGAGAAGAACCTCCCTGCCTTTTTTGGAACCCTGCCTCCAGAAGGTTTCGGTCTCTTCCTCAAACCCTTTTTAACCCTTACCCTGACCATCAGGAATCCTTCCTTTGCCTTGTAACCAAGGCTTCTTGCCCTGTCAATCCTTGTCGGTTTTGGTATTCTTACCAAAACCCCTTCCCTTCTCCAGTCTATCAATCTCTTGGATTGAATCCTGCCAAGGGATTCCCTTGGTCTCTTCCACAATCTGGCAAGGTATTTGTACATGCTTCTCACATAAGAGATGAAGATAAATATATATAAACCTAACAGTTAAATATAAACAATTAATTGGTGATGTCTAATGCATGTGGCAGTAAAGGTCTTAATAGGGCTCATCCTTATAATAATAGGGCTCGCACTCTTTGTTCTGTCACCAATGGCGATCTTGGGATATACAATTGACTGGATAAGGAATTTTATTATAGTACTCACGGGTGTCATACCGATATTTCTGATAATAGTGGGTTTGTTTGTGGTCTGGCTCGAGCTTGATGAGCTGAAGGCGCAGAGGGAGCTCGCAAGGGAAGAGAAAAAGGAAGAGAAGAAATAACCCACTGTTCGACAATATGGCATTTTTTAGCAGTAAATTTAAAAAGCCACCCTGAAGAAGGTTCTACTATGGATGGCAAAAAACTTATATCCCCGGGGCACAGCATGTGCCCAGGCTGCGGAATTGCCATAGCCATGAATCTCATATCCAGGGCTTGCCCTAAAAATGTAATAGTATCAATGGCAACAGGATGCACCGAAGTAACAACATCCATGTATCCAGAGACTGCTTGGAATGTGCCCTGGATTCACTGCGCATTTGAAACCGCTTCATCTGTTGCATCCGGCATTGAGGCAGCAGTGAAGAAGCTTGGCAAGGACTGGAAGATTATGGCTGTTGCAGGTGACGGAGGGACAGCTGACATCGGTCTCCAGGCACTGTCGGGTATGCTGGAGAGAGGGCACAAAGTCACACAGGTCATGGTAGATAACGAGGCATACATGAACACAGGAATACAGCGCTCAAGCGCAACTCCCTACGGTGCATGGACCACAACATCCCCACCAGGAAGACTCTCTATTGGTAAAAAGGAATGGAAGAAGCCCATTGCCGAGATAATTGCTGCTCATAGGATTCCCTATGTTGCATCTGCTTCCATTGCCTACCCAACGGATTTGATTCAGAAAATGAAGAAGGCATTTGAGCTCCAGCCCTCATTCATCCATATACACTGTGCATGCCCGCCCGGCTGGAAGTTCGAGGGTAATGAAACAATCAAGATCGCAAGGCTTGCTGTGCAGACAGGGATGTGGGTTCTGTATGAGATTGAAGATGGGCAGTTCAGAATCACACAGCGCATAGCAGAAAGAAGGCATGTGGAGGAATATCTGAAAACCCAGGGAAGGTTCAAGCACCTTCCACAGGAAGAAATCCAGAAGATACAGAATTATGTTGATTCTGAATGGGAGAGATTCGAGAAGATGGAGAAGGCTGGCTAGTATGGTCTTTTAAAACTGTTTCTTTTAAGCTCCGGATTCCCAGAGCCTGTTGAAAAGCTGACCGGTAATTTTCTCTGCTACATGCGGGGAGCTCGCCCAGAATGCAACATCCTGCGATTCATCTGTTTCTTTATCATCTGTAAGTGCCATAAGGACATGCTCATTATCAATTATGCAGAACCTCCCCAAAGGCTCATTAAGACTCCTCAGTTCTGCAATCTCTGTCAATGCCTTTGCAGTCTCTGAATCCTTTAAAGGTGCCAGAACCCTTAGCTTAACACCTTTCTTTACAACCTTTTTCAAAACCCTGAGATGGTTTTGATACAAATCGTTCAGTCCATCCTCTGTTGTCAGAATGTTTATCTCCTTCTTCGCGTCCCTGAATATTGACCTCAGCTGCCTGTTGATTGTGAATTTTCCCTTCAGGGTTCCCGTCATCTCGGACGGCCTTACAAGGTTGAACCCCTTGCTGTAAATCCCCTCGAGCTCTTCAAGTATTTTGGAACCCTTCAGCTTGTCAATCCTCTTAATAACATCATCATGCTTTTTCTTAATAATTTCCTTTGTTCTCTCCATTGCCTCAGAAGGCTTTATCGCAACATACTTGATTGGCTTTGACGGCTGGACAATAACAAAACCCTTTTCTGCAAGGCTCTCCAGAATATCATAAGACCTGGACCTTGGAACCCCCGCTATTTCAGAAACCTCTGCAGCAGTGGCAATACCCTTTGCTAATAGGGCTACAAAAATCTTCCTCTCGTAAAGGTTCAATCCTATACTCTTCAGGGTGTCAAGCACCTCGGTTGTTGCCACCATATAATCACATGTACTTTATATTTTGCAGCTCCTGTATTTAAATATTGAGCAGTAGTTAATCGGCTTAATATAGTATAATAGTAAGCTTTATAAACCTTTTGTCACTGTTCAGAAGTAAACATTTAAATAAGTTTTGGCAAGTTATCATCGTATCTTGCCCTTCTGCAAACGATAAAGCCGCTCAATTCTTGCCTTTGTGTCCGCATCTGATATGCTTTTGTCGGGCCTTATTCTGAGAACTCTGGGAAATCTTAATGCATAGCCTGATTCATAATTCGGGCTCTTCTGTATCTCTTCATAGGCGACTTCAACAACGACATCTGGCTTCAGCTTCACTTTGTTGCCGTGCTCTTCTGTTATATCGGGTTTAAGCATCTTTGTCAACTTCTGGAGTGTAATACCGCCTGCTCCTTCTTTTTCCTTTATCCCGGTTCCAATCATGCCGCAGTTCTTGAATTTGTCGCCGTCCCTGCACCCAAGTATATAGGAGCCAAGCCAGCCAGCCCTCTTGCCTGTTCCCCATGTAGCACCTATTATTGCCAAATCAAGTGTTTCCATTACGGGCTTTACCTTTAGCCATCCTCCGGCAACACGCCTGCCCGGATGGTATTTCGCATCCATGTTCTTGACTATGAGGCCTTCCTGGCTGGCAGCAAGTGATTTCCTGTAGAATTCGTCCGCCTTGTGCAACTCCTTTGTTTCGATGTGTTCCGCCAGCTTGAACTTGCCTTTTACAGGCCTGATGATTTTTTTCAGCAATTTCCACCGCTCGGATAGCGGCTTGTCAAACAGCTCCCTGCCGTTAAGATAGACAACGTCGAAGAGATTCACTTGAATAGGAATCTCCTTGACCATCTTCTCTATATCATACTTGCGCTTTATGCGCTGGGAAAGGGATTGAAACGGCATTGGCTTTCCTGTCTTCTTGTTAAACCCAAGCATCTCACCCTCTATTATACATTCCTTTGCCTTTACACCCTTCCTGACGAAATCTGAAAGCTCAGGGAACTGCTTTGTTACATTCTCCAAACGCCGCGTGTAGAACCAGAGCTTGTTGCCTTTTTTATGAATAAGTACTCTGGCTCCATCATACTTAAATTCCAGGGCAGGGTGTTCAAATGACTCAAGCGCTTCCTTTAGCCCTGGGGATTTCTCTGCAAGCAAAACATGATATGGCTTTCCGACCTCCAGCCTGACCCTTTTCAGACCTGACAAACCCTTCTTCTTTGCTATCTTTGCAACCTCAGCATAATCAGGCCTGAGGAACCATGCCCATTCAACTGCACTGACAGCCTGTTTTGCCTTCTCCGGGGTCTTTGTATCCAGGAATGCCTTGGCTATAGCATCCCTGACTACCCCCTGTGCAACACCGACTCTCAAATCACCCACAGTTGTCCTGACAATATACTTTGCCTCCTTTGGCTTTGCCGATACTATGAGCTCTGATACAAGCTTGAACTTCCTCTCCTGCGAGCCCTTTCCCTCAACCGATGCCAGCTTCTGCAGATTCTCAAATACCTTCTCAACTGTAAGGGACTTTTCAAAAAGCGTCTTCTGCCTCTTTTTCCCTGCCAACTCCTCTACAACAAGGCCAAAGTCACCTATCTTTTTGAATCTTGCACCAACCTCTTTCTCCGGGAAACCGGTTGCAATAGATACAATCTTTTCCATGGACTGGGATGCAAGCCCTATCTTCCTCTCATCCCATGCAGGGAACACCCTGCCCTGAAGGAGAAGCGCGATCCTGGGCAGGTTCTCAGAATCCGTCTCTTTCAAAAGCTTTGCAATGGCATCAGTCTTCTTCAGCCTTGCTGATGTCTTCTCCAGATATTCATAAACATCAACGAGCTTTGAGTATTTCATAACACCATCCTGTATCTTTATTTATTAAATCCCCTAAATATAAAATATGGCAAGAAGAAAGAGAACAAATCCTGCAGAGGAACAGTTAGTCCTTTCGATGGAGAGAACAATACTATCAAAGCAGAGAACAATTCTTTCCTTCATGCAGACCGGTTTGGCATTTATAGGTGTGGGGATTCTCATAATAAACGTTTTTCCTGGAAGCCAGTCATCCGTGATTATTGGGACTGCGCTTGTTCTGATAGGTTTCGTGGAGGTTCTAGAATCCCTGAGAAGGATAATGCTGTACAAGAAGAAGATGGAAAAAGTAAAGAAAAAACTAGGGAAACACAGGGTTTAGTTATTTAAAAATAATCATACTCCTTGTCCCAGTCAACAAACCACTCCACTTCCTTTTTCTCTTTTTTAACCTTGTTTTCTGCCATAGTTCATCCCATTGCACCACATTCTTTGCATACCCATTTCCCATCTATATATCCTAATTCATCTGAGTATTCCCCACACTCATCACATATACCAAACTCTTTCTCTTCACTTTCCAATTCTGTTATTGGTTGCGGGTTTGCCCTTATGATGTTCCCGAATCTTGATACCTTGAGACCAAAGGAAAAAATCTTTATGAACCTCTTGGCGAGCGTTTTATTCTGGCTGAGCATCCACTGGAAGACTTCATTTACATAGCAGTAAAGGCATATAGAGCCCTTACCCCTTGCACTGCAAACAAGATGATGATTATTCACCTCATGATCATGGGAATAATGGAAGTATTCCAGGAACATCTCATTAAACCTCAGGAACCCGGAAACAAGATGTTCAGGAAGCCATTTCCTTATATCCCCTGCCAAGCAATCTATGCAGACAAAATTGTGTATGGGCTCTTTGCATATCTGACATACGAATAGTTCTCCTGGCATAAAATCACCTCTGTGGGATTAGTGGGAAACTGGTTGCATACACAACTTGAACTTTAGATATATAAGGAACTCCTAAAAACAGAGTTTGCTAAAAATTGGGAATCTATGTGGGAAGGCTTGCAGTGTGCTGTTTTCTTTTATAAGAATTTTTATATTATAAAAAATCTCTTCCAATAATCAAAAAATTCCTGTATTACTACGAAAAAAACCATAAAAGTATTTAAATATAACCATCTAATCTTATAACCCAAAGGAGGGAATGGTGGGAAATATGCCACAATTCATTGATGATAACGGAGAAAGCCCAATGGCTTATAACAGCATTCTTGTTTCTCCGGAAAAGCTCTCCATTTTCGGCTCAGAGCTTTGCCTGAAAGTAGTCAAGGAACTTGCCAAAAAACCATGCTGTGCAATGGATTTGGCAAGGAAGCTTGAACAGCACGAGCAGAAGATTTACTACCACCTGCGCAACCTAGAGGGGGCCGGGATAATTAACCAGATAAGAACAGAGCAGAGGTATGGCATGACAGCGAAGATTTACGCTGTTGTCTCCCCTGTTGTCGCAACAAGGCTTTACAATGACGGATACCCCCTGGAAGATGATATCCCAGTTAGAAATCCTGCTGTCTTGAAGTTCCTTCACCCGTTTGTGAAGGACGGGAAGCTGAATGCAAAAATAATCGTCGGAAATCCAAGACCGCATGGAAAGTATGACGAAGCTGCACGTGATGGGGCATATGTTTCAGACCTTGCCCTGTTTTTAGGCAATTTTATAAAGAAACTGGAGCTGCCCTGTTACAAAATAGATACACAGGTGAGGGAGGGTGACCTTAAAGACAATCTGATACTAATTGGCAATCCCAAATTCAACATTATTGTGGACAAACTGAATTCTGCACTTCCGTTGTATTTTGATAAAGAAAAAGAATGGAGCATTGTCTCAAAACTAACAAACAAGACCTACAATGACCTGGCGGTCGGTCTTGTAATAAAGTGTGATAACCCCTTCAACAAAAAGAAGAAGATACTGCTCTTGGCGGGAAAGAGGTCCAGGGGAACAAGGGCTGCCATAATAGCCCTTACACAGCACACCGAAAAAATCATGGGGGGCAACACAATTGACAACAAAGAGATAGCGAAGGTTGTTATGGGTTTAGATAGGGACAGTGATTACGAAATTGATGATGTAAAGTTTTTGGAGTAGTGATTAAATGGGAGCCAAAGATAGTGTAGAAACATTATTTGATAAGCCGAAGCCAAAAGTTGTAGGAGATTATCTGGCTCATGAAGTAGATGTACGAAGAGAAGAGAGACCGGTAATCTATTCACCAACTGCACATGGAGCTGTCAGACTGGGAAGATTTACAATTGAAGCAGGATTTAGGAAACTTGGTATACCATATATAATCCAGCCGTTCTTGGTAGAAAAATCAAGAGGAGGTAATGTAGGATACGCTAGGGTTGTAATACCCACATTGGGGCAGATAAGAAACATTCTGGAAAGTATAGACTATCCGTGCAAACATCTCATTTTTGATGATACAACATCCGAGGCTATAACTGTTATGACAATTTATGATTGTTTGACATATCTCGGTGTTAAAGATGATGATATAATTTTAGGGGGATTAGCCGATGCCTCGAATATCCTTGACTTTTCATGGTGTAATTTTAATCCAGAGCCTGTTAAAAAGAAGTATTTGAGAAGGAGGAACTATTTGAAAACGCTTGTGAATGATGGAAAAATTTTACCTGCATCTAGATACCTCCCCGAGAGAGAACAGGATGATTCAGAGGTGGACTTTAGAAATTTCTATGAGATGCTTCATGGTGATCAAGATGAATAACATAGCTCCTCTTTTACCTCGTCTTTTTTTGTATACATTAAGAAAAGATCCTAGAGCATACGCCGTGCTAAGAAAAATGGGAATCAGAAGGTCAAAACCTGCAGAAAAGGAGAGGGAGATGATGAATTTTATAGACAGCATAGAACCAGAACTTCTGGACATATCAGCGAACGGTCTACCTTGTATTGTTTATGGTTTTGGTGATGAAGCGCAAGAATACTCATCAGTAATTACTGTGTTCCTGCAGTCCAAAAATATAAGGGCAAGCCACAACAGAATAGATGTCAGGGGCTCGGAGCTGGAAGGATTCAGAAAACGTCTGTCAGACAGGAATAATAATCTAGCCGTAGATGCACTTTACAGCCAAGAAAACTTTGAGCTTTTTGGCGAAAAAATTGGAGAGCTTGATTACATAGGAGAGTCAGCATATATTGTGAGATTCCCTGAACCCAGAGTAGGAAAGTACACGGAAAGAGACCTGCAAAGGATAGAGAAAGCGAAGGCAAGAAAATTAACATAATTTATACTAGTTCTAAATTAAATATATGAAACAACTTTTCCCCAACATCTGGAAGCGCGGCAGGCAGATCCTGACCAGGAACCTTGTTCCCGGCTCCCGGGGCTATACAGAGCAATTAGTTACGATAGCAGGTAAGGAATACAGGGTTTGGGACCCGAACCGCTCCAAGCCTGCAGCAGCAATAACCAAGGGTTTGAAAAACCTCCCCCTCAGGCCGGGGATGAAAATCCTCTACCTAGGCATAGCAAGCGGCCAGACCGCTTCCTACTTCTCTGACATAATAGGTCCAGAAGGAATCATCTATGGCGTGGAGATTTCAGAGCGCACATTCAGGGAGCTGAACCCTGTCGCAGAAAAAAGGGGCAATATGGTCCCCATACTTGCCAATGCCAGGAAGCCAGAGGAATACAACTGGATTGAACCTGTTGACCTTGTTTACCAGGATGTTGCAACAGATGACCAGTCAGAAATCCTGATTCGCAACTGCAAGGCATTTCTCAAGCCGGATGGCACAGCCATGATTGCAATCAAGGCGCGCAGCATTGATGTAACAAAAGACCCTGATATTATATACAAACAGGAAGAAAAGAAGCTCAAGAAAGAGTTCAGGATAATGGAAAAAATAAAACTGGACCCTTATGAAAAGGACCATGCCTTTTTTGTTCTGAAACCTAAATCGAAGGAATAAAAAACTTACTAATAATAACGCTTTATGCCAACGAAGTACATAACTGATAAAAATAAGGAACTGGTAGTTGATGATTACAGGAGATTGATGAGGGTTAAACCAAAAGGCGGAGGCTATTGGAAGCTGATAGGATATATACCCCCTGGCAAATCATTGGGGGACATGACTGGTGAATTCGAACCGGGTTGCAGTTTGCTATTATTTGATGAAGCCGAGGAACATATATCATATAAATCTCCACGGCTCGGAGTATATGAAATCCCAAAAGGAGAGAAAGTACTGCAGCGTTGTCGTTCAAAACCAATAAAATCAATGGAAAAAATAGAGGAAGATATCACGCCTCCAGCTCCGCCAGAAGCCTCCTCTTGAACTTTTCCCAGTCCTTTACTATACCGCCTGCTGCCTTCTTATGCCCCCCGCCAGAACCTATTCCCTTCACGCATTTCTTAACCAAATCCCCAACATTAACCTTTCCGGACTGGTTCCTGACAGAAAGCTTCCATCCATACTTGCCCTTCTTGCCTATGAGTATAACCTTGTCTGGTAGTTTCTCAGAGAAGTGTGTTGCAACAACAGAGACGAAATTAAGCCTGCTCTTTATTATGTAGATAACAAGGTTTGCATCCTTGTGTTCCTCCCTTTCCTTCTTAAAATCGCTGACAACATCCCTGAATTCCTTGTCAACATATTTCTTCCAAAGTCCAAGGGTCTTTGTCCGGAGAAATTCTTTATAGCCGTCGGATGCCAGCATTATCTTAAGAACCTTGTCCGCGCCCTTCAGGCCCTTCAGGCTCATCGCAGCTGAAACAAGCCCGACCCCCATGTCCAGATTCTTAATCCCGACCTTGTCTAGGAAATCCCTGCAGTCCTCAAATCCGTAATCACCGGCAATCCCCAGCGCAGATATCCAATCCATATTACCCACATCCTCACCGAGCTGCTCCAGAATCCTGTAAACCAAAAAAGCCGCGGGCAGGTAAACATCATTTTTGAACTTTGGATTTATGTGCAGTATCCTGCCTGAATTCAGGTCCCTCTCAACTATATGATGGTCTATAATGAGAATCCTGACATCAGGCAGGGAATCCAGCATCTTCCTAATCCGCTTCCATTCCTGGTCTATTGGCAAATCCAGAAATACAAGAAGGTCAGGGTCTTGGTCTATCACATGTCTCACAAATCCGCTGTCCATCCTTGGCCCCTCCCTGGGCCTTGCCTCAAAATCAGAAAAGAACCTGAGCCACATGGCAGCAGAGCAAATCCCATCACAATCCCTGTGGTAGAAAAGCATTTTCTTTCCTCTTATATCTAAAAAATCCCTGAGCTTCTCCAGTTCCTTTGCAGAAATTTTCCACATAGTTATCACTTTGCCTAATGGAGATAAAAGATTAGACCAAGTGCTTAAAAAACTTATTGTCAAACATAAAAAAGATATTATGACGATTTATTTATGTGGCAATAATGTCCCGGTAATAGACACGCATGCGCATATCAGGGGCAAGGTGGCATACCACACAGAAATAGCAAAGAAAGGTGGTATAAGCTTTGTTGTGGCAATGCCGAATGTAACCCCATGTTTGGATAATGTTGATGCTATAAGGAAATACGCGGCCCAGGATTCTGCAATACCATTTGCTCCCATGAGCGCGATAACAGTTGGCAGGGAAGGAAAGAAACTTGTTGATGTGGAAAAAATTGCGCCATATGTTGTGGGCTTCACTGACGACGGAAACTGCCTAAAGGACATGAAGATTCTCAGAGACATCCTTGAAACAGAGGTTAATGGAGAAAGGGTTTGGGTTATGCTGCACTGCGGGGAGGATTCACGACATGATGTGTGGCCGAGGGATACTACAGAGAGCAAATGGGTTGAAAAGTATCTGGAACTGAACCGTGATGTAGGTGGCAAACTCTATATACAGCATGTCAGCAGGAAGGCAAGCGTTGGTATGATAAGGTATGCCAAGACTGAAGGGACACTCGTTACTGCTGAAACATGTCCACATTACTTCAAGTGGATAAGGGACACTATGCGCGTCCCTGTAAATCCGTCTGTAGGGGATGCTGAAGACAGGGAAGCTATAAGGGAAGCCCTTGCGGACGGCGCAATAGAAATCATAGCCAGCGACTATGCACCCGAACCGAAGCCCAAAGTAACTGGCATAGCTGACTGGGACAATTATCTATGGTCATGCAAAGGTCTGGTTGAAGATGCTGTGCTGACCGAAGAACAGCTGAGGGATAAGCTGTACACAAATCCAAGGAATGTAATAGAATCATGCACTGCTTACAAGGCAGGAAACATAAGATTACCGGAATGACCTACTTCCCATTATACTTTGCTTCAAAAACCCTTTCGCAATAATGGCATCTAACCCTTAAACTGTCCTTATCCAAAACTTCATATATTCCAGGTGCCTCATCATTTGCTATACAATTTGTATTTCCACAGCCAATCAAATCCGTATGAATAATATCCCCGATACATTCTCTTGCTGGTTTTTTGCCAGTTCTCTCCCCTTTCTTAATCCAGTTAACGGTTATATCAGGCTGGATTAACGCAATTTCACTTAATGTATCACTACCAGGTTCCAGATGTGGGCCGTCAAGCTTCACAAAATCCTTTTCACCCATGGCAGAGCTTTTCACACCCTCCCCCGTATAGACAGGGCATCTCTTTTCAGACCAAAGCCTTCTTTTCAACACATCGGAAATCCTTGTTCCGTATCCGGGCTTTATATGGTCAAAAACCATCCCTGTTTCAATATCCCTAATAGCCTTTTTAGCCATCAAATCACCACTCAACCCCGAACTGAGAGTATAAAATGCCCATCCTAGCATAAACCCCATTCTCTGCCTGCTGTTCATACCAGCAATATGGAGTTTCCTCAACATCATCTGTTATACATGGGTATTTCCCATCCTTTGGCAGTGGATGCATTACAATGAAATTATCCTTTGGTTCAGCCCTGTTAATAATACCCTTTGTCAAAACAACACAATTCCTAACCTCCCTTCTTATCTCGTCCCCTTCAGTTGTGCCCTCTATGGCCCATCTCTCCTCTTGATTTCTTGAGCCGTATGCAATATTGCAATTATTGATAAGTTCGGGAAACATTTTAGGGTCTGAAAACTCCTCGAACTGCGTTCCGTTCTCCTTGAGAAAATCCTTTATATAGTTTGGCATGGACACAACAGGATGTGAAAGGAATATAAATTTATTGCCTTCGAATAGAGACATGGGATAAACCAGCCTTGTGGTTCTACCATATCTCAGGTCCCCGAAAAAGAGAATCGTTAGGTCATCCAACCTGCATTGCTTTTCTTGAATGGTGTATATGTCCATCAAGTTCTGTGTTGGATGCTCATTGTTACCATCCCCCCCATTTATAATCCATGCCTTTTTAGCAACATCTGTGGCGTATTTAGCTGAGCCATCTTTTGGATGCCTCATCACTATAACATCAGCCCCGTATCTTTCATACATGTGTATAGTGGATTTTAGGCTTTCGCCTTTTTTGACGGACGTTCCCTGTATGTTTCTGAAACCTAGGGATGCCTCTCCGCCCAGTCTTCTCATGGCCTCTCCAAAGGTTTCATAAGTCCGTGTGCTGTCGGAATAGAAAAGGCGTGCCATCTTTTTCCCTGTAAGGGTTTCTTTATATGTTCCCTGTTTAGTCTTTATTACCCCTGTTGTTCCAAGAAAATCAAAAAGGTCTTCCTTCAAGAAATCGCGTATGGATACAACATGTCTATTGTCTTTATCCCTGAACATCCCAATCTTTAATTAATTAAGAATAAAATTTATAAAGACATAAGGAGTTTGACTGGCAATAGCCAGTCTCCGTCAAGTTCACAAGGCGAAGGTTTCATGACCCCAGAAGAAGGCCAGTTCGCGCTGCGCACAGCTCGAGAGGTTATTGAGAAATGGGTGCGCAAGGAAAAGAAGGCCAGTATAAAGGAATACCCCGAATCCTTTGGAGATAATCATGGTGTTTTTGTTTCAATACACACATATCCGAAAAAGGAATTGCGCGGCTGCATAGGTTATCCTGAACCGGTCATGCCGCTTATAGATGCCCTTGTTTCTGTTGCGATATCAGCAACACGTGACCCAAGGTTCCCGCGTCTGAAGAGGACAGAGCTCCCAAAAATAATAATAGAGGTCTCAATCCTTACAAACCCTGTTGAGATAAATGTTGAAAACCCGAGTGAATATACTGACAACATTGTTATAGGCAAGGACGGACTGATTGTAAGGAAGGGTCCCATATCAGGTCTGCTTCTCCCCCAGGTGGCAAAAGAATGGGGCTGGACCCCGGAGGATTTCCTCATGCAGACATGCGCAAAGGCAGGGCTCCCGCCTGATGAATGGAAGACAGGCGCATGCAAAATATACAAATTCAGGTCGAATATTTTCAGCGAGGAGAAGCCGCCATATTGAGAGATTCTATATTTCATGATTACCAAAAGAAATCTGCTCTTCCATTTCCATAATTTAAATTCCCCATTCTATAAGCCCAGCAATTTACAGAGACATCGACAAAGAAGGTTGCTATATGTCTTGATAATTTATCAACCCTTACATCTAACACAGTAGTTTTTCCTCCAAAACCTTGTGGTCCAATCCCAGAAGCATTTCCTAAGTCATATAATTCTTTTTCTAAATCCCTTAGCTGACTATCATGATTTCTTTTTCCCCAAGGTCTAAATAATAATCTCTGTGCTACTTCAATTGCTTTATCCTTGGTTCCACCGATACCAACAGTTAAAATAACAGGTGGACAAGCGTTAACGACTTTATTTTTTATAACATAGTCTACACATTTCTTAATTCCATTAGTATCCCTTTCTGCATCAATTTTAGAGTCAGGCAAAGAGAATAATACTCCTGCATTTTCAGAACCGCCACCTTTCAATAATAAAGATATCTGAGGATATTCTCTCTCCCACTCATCAAAATAAAATGTTGTAATTCCCGCATTTCCTGTTTGTTCACCAGTTAAAGAATCAACCCCACTTTGTCTTGCATATGCTTCTTCTGTTGCTATCGGAATAGCATCCAAAATGATATTTTTAATATCAAATGGGGGATAATCTTTTGGTAACTTTATAAGAAATTTGGGAATTCCTGTGTCTTGACATGTCGGCATTTCTTCTTCTTTTGCTATTCTGATGTTTTCCAAACATTTTTCAAGAGCTTTGTACGCTAGAGAACCATATTCTTCCCTTTGCAAACCTTGTCTTAATTCTTCCTCTATATATGGGGGAATTTGAATAACAGTTTGTTTATATAATCTGACGATATCTTCTTGTTTAATCATACTAAACTCAGAATATCTTGAATCCGCTCGGTTTTATCCCGTCCTGCACGAGCATGAACTTAACCGAGCCGCCCTCGGGCAGGGAACGATGCTTGATAACTGTGGCTTTTCTTTCGGATGTCTTGCCTGTTTTCTCAAGGTAAATAATCGCCTTGGACCAGTATCTTATGGCATCCCCGCCCACAACATCATAAGAGCCGTTACCCCAGGACCTGAAGGCATGGGTAGTTATTATGACAGGTATATTTCTCTCCCTTGCCAAAGCGGAAAGGACAGAAAGCTGCTTGGAAAGCTCCCTGTTTGCTGCCATGACAGCACCATTTTCTGGCTTTTTCCTTTTGCCATCTGGGACTTCCTTTACCTCTGCGCATTCCACCCTGTACAAGGCTACGGATGAATCAAGGACTACGAGGTCAGGCTTTCTTTCAGCGAGCCTTCTTATAACATTTGTTTGTTCTTTTAGGGTTTTCGGTTCAACAAGTTCTATGCTTTTCAGGATTTGTTCATAATCGTTCGGTGCGACCTGCCTCAGCCTTTCCAGAGAGAACCCTCCCTCCGTGTCTATGAAAACAACCCTGCCACCCTTCCTTGCGCAATCCGATGCAGCCAGCAGGCAGAGGTTGGTTTTACCAGTCCCAGGCGCTCCATAAAAATTTGTGACCGCCTTGGGCTCAATCCCCCTCATCAGGGAGCCCAGGGGCTCCGGGAGGTTTATTTCCCTCATGGTTATTTTTTGCTTTCTAAATTTAAATTAGCAAAGCAAAAAGATTGATATGGGCATAGAGAAAAGAATGGATTTGATAAGGGAGGTTGGGGAGGAGATAATAACAGAGCATGAACTGAGGAAGCTTCTGGAAACAAAAGAACATCCCATAGCTTATGACGGGTTTGAGCCTTCAGGCAGGATGCACATAGCCCAGGGAATCCTGAGAACCATTAATGTTAACAAGATGATAAGGGCTGGAGTGAGATTCAAGATGTGGGTTGCAGACTGGTTTGCCTGGATGAACAACAAGATGGACGGGGACCTGGAAAAAATAAGAACCACAGGGAGATATCTGATAGAGGTGTGGAAGGCCTGCGGAATGGAGACCGAGAAAATTGATTTCATATGGGCAAAGGATGTTGTAACAAAGGAAGACCACTGGAAGACAACAATCGACATAGCAAGGCATGCAACAGTCAAAAGAATAACAAGGTGCTCCCAGATAATGGGGAGGAAATCCGGGGAAAGCCTGAGCGCAGCCCAGATAATATATCCCTGCATGCAGGCAGCTGATATATTCCATCTGAAGTGCGACATCACCCAACTAGGAATGGACCAGAGGAAGGTTAATGTTCTTGCAAGGGAGATTGGGCCAAAGATAGGGTTCTGGAAGCCTGTTGTTGTTTCTCACCATATGATTCTCGGGCTTTCAAAACCCGCAATAACATCAAAGGACCCTGCGGACATACTGCTTGACATAAAGATGTCGAAATCAAAGCCTGATTCTGCAATCTTCATGGATGATTCCAAAGATGAGATAAAAAGAAAAATAGCAAAGGCATACTGCCCGGAAAAGCAGGTTCATATGAACCCGGTTCTGGAATACTGCAAATACATGATTTTTGAGAAGTTCGGGGAAATAACCATAGACAGGCATGCCAAGTTCGGCGGCTCGATTTCTTTCAACAGCTATGAAGAGCTTGAAAATGTTTTCAGGAAGGGCGAACTCCATCCCGCAGACCTGAAGAATGGTGTTGTAACCTACATCAACAAGATGGTCAAACCCGTACGCAACCACTTCGAGAAGAATGCAAAAGCAAGGAAGCTGTACGAATTTGTCAGGAAGCAGAAAGTAACGAGATAATATTCCAACATTTCCTGTACACAAGTTTTATATATACCCTTGTAAAATACTTATTTGGTGAATGGTGATGCCGTCAAACTGGACAGAAAAGAAATAGAAAAGAAGCATTTGTCCAGTTCTAATTCTATAAAAAATCTCTGGCTCAGTTTTAATTGAATTTGCCAGAGAAAGACTTACATATAAGCAGAGACTCATTCTGAAAAGGCTTTTAACCAGCAAAGAGACAAGTTCGGCTCTAGTCAGAAATCTTTCTAAAGAGATTTCCTGTTCGCGTTCATGCCTGTTCAACAACCTGAATTCCCTCAAAAGGTGCGGGCTGATTGAAGGAGAAAAGGGGCATATCCTGAGGCTGACAGAGGCGGGAAAAATAATTTCTGAAAATATAGAAGGAGATGAAAAAAATGACAAGCAAATCCGATTATCTGATGAGTGAACAATATGATGGAATCGAAAAAGAAAAATCTTTTTTGGGTATCATACCCAGCTCTGAAGTTCCAATAGACGTGGTTGGTATTCATCTTTTAGGAAATGTATTCGATGATTTCCAGTTGTTAATAGCTGATGAATTCCTAAAGATTAACGGGTACAATGAATATGATATGTCTGATGCCCGCACAGAATTAGAATTACACCTTCATCTTTTGGACATGGTATATGGTCCTTGCCCTAGGTTTTTTTGTTCCCGGTTTATGGATTCTGATGAATATTTGGAAGTTTTCGGAGAAGTAGTGGTAAGTTTGGATAAAAAAACAAAAGAGATGCTGCTTGAGACAGTTCCCGAGAAACATAGAGAAAAAGGCATTAAGTATCCATTAAATGAGCTTGCATGTGTAAAATACCTTTCCGAAAGAGGATTCGGATTCAAGATAGGGCCCGGAAAGGAAAGGGCTTATGACAGGATAATGGAAGGGCTTGGTTTTGATATGAAATTTGCATATCTTAGGCCATGCTATACGCTTGGTACCAAAGAACCTGAAACAGTTATTCCTTACTCTCCTCATAGCAGGGGAAGCGGACAGAGAATCTTCCTTTCTGATTCAAAAAATACAGTAAAATCAAAGCTGCTTATAGGCCCTGAAGAAGCAGACAGATATTTCTGCAGACTTGGTTCATTAGCAGGCATTATTCTTGGCAACTCATATTTGGATTTGGAAGAAATAGAATCACTGTACGGAAAGAGATTGAAAAGAAAAACAGTAAAGCTTGTTTTTGAAAATATAGTAGAACCTGTTCAGTTAAAATATCCGGATTTGATAATATGAAAATAGGTGTCTTAGGCGGAATTGGTCCTGAATCAACAAGGGAATTTTACAGCATTCTTATCAATATAATCCAGCAAAGAGGGATTAAAAGGAATCCGGATTTCCCACAGATAATAATAAACAGCATACCTGCACCTGAATTAATTTATGACAACATTTCTGAGAGAAATTTAAAACCATATATAAAAGGACTAAAAGAACTGGATAGTTTTGATGTGGACTTTATTGTGATGGTATGCAACACAATCCATTTGTTCCATGAGAGACTACAGAAGGAAATAAATACAGAAATTCTGGATTTGAGAAAGGAGATGAAAAAGCTGTTAATCAGAAAAAATATAAAATCATTTACTGTTCTGGGAACACCAAACACAATCAGAAAGGGACTTTACAGATTTGAAGGAATCAGGTCAATAGATATAAACAATGAAGAAATGAAACAATTAACCAATGCAATATTTAATTTTAACAGGGGAATCGGTAAAAGGAAACAAATACAAACAGTAAAGAATATTTCTGAAAAATACCTGAAGGCAGGAAGTCGTATTATCATTTTGGGATGCACAGAACTTTCCTTAATGCTAAAAAATATAGAAATACCCAAGATAGATACAATTAAATTTTTTGCTGAAATAACTGTAAACAAATTGGAAAAAAATAAATCTAATAAATACGCGGAGGCAAAAGATTAACATGCAGAATAGAATCGACCCATGGGGTTCAGAAGTAGTTAAGGATTATGACAAACTGGAGAAAGAGTTCGGCATGGAGCCCTTTGAGCCCATGGCAAGGAAACTGCCAGACCCTCTTGTTTATATGCGGCGCGGGGTGATATTCGGCCACAGGGACTTCGGCAGGATTGCAGATTGCATAAGACAGGAAAAGCCTTATATAATGCTTACAGGTCTCATGCCTTCAGGGAAATTCCATCTGGGCCACAAGATGGTTGCAGACCAGATAATATACTACCAGCAACATAGGGGAAAGGTTTACCTTTGCGTTGCTGATATTGAAGCATACAATATGCGGCTCGCCTCACTACCCGAGTTGCGCAAGGTGGCCATAGAGGAATATCTGACCAACTACATAGCACTCGGCCTGAAGCCCAAGAATTGTGATTTCTACTTCCAGAGTGAGCGGTCAAAAGACCAGGGAAAGGCCAATGCCTACTACAGACTCGCAGGCATGGCGGCGCAGAAGATAACTTTTAATGAAATGAAGGCTGTTTACGGTAAGATTTCACCGGGAAAGATAATGTCCGTGATGATGCAGGTTGCAGATATACTGCACCCAGAGCTTCCCGAGTTTGAGGGTAGGGCCCCTGTTGTTGTTCCTGTTGGAGCAGACCAGGACCCACACCTGAGGCTGACAAGGGATATAGCCACCAGGTTCTCTACAGACAAGGGTTATGAATTCATACTACCAAGCGCAACTTATCATAAGTTCATGCCTGGACTCAAGGGTATTGATACCAAGATGTCATCATCCGATCCGTATTCATACATTGCGTTGACGGATTCTCCAAAACTTGCAAAGGAGAAGATAATGAAATATGCTTTCTCCGGCGGCGGCAACTCTGTGGAAGAACACAGAAAGCACGGCGGCAATACAAAGGTTGACATACCATATCATATGCTCTTCTACATGTTTGAGCCGGATGACAAAAAGCTCGCAAAGATAAGGCAGGATTATGAATCAGGCAAGATGCTGACAGGCGAGCTTAAGCAGATACTTGTGGAGAAACTCACCGCTTTCCTGGAGAAGCATCAGGAAGCAAGGAAAAAGGCAAAGGATTCGGTTAGTGATTTCCTTGAAAAATAAATGCGGGGGCAGGGATATTCAGCACCGCTGAATGCGCCTGTGAGCGCAGCGAGCAGCGCGTTCGAACCCTGGAAGGCATTACTCACCCTTTGCGGTAGCGTTCTTTCCGCGAACGCTTTTGTGCGTTTACCTGCGCAAAAGGGTTCTAAGCCACAGGATATCTTAGGGCATTTTCTGTCATCGAAAGCAAAGCTTTCTAAACACACTTAAGAATCCTCTTAAGTTTGGCATGATATGATACTATCACATCAACCTGCCCCTTTGGCCATTCCCAACCTTTTTTCCGTGCACGCTTTTGCGTGTTCGCACAGAAAAGGGTGCTTGGGTACCCCCGCAACTCTTCGCCTTATGATTGAGGACGGATGCTCAGACCTTCGGCCTGAGCCAACCCTCCTAGGGCCGTCGCCGAGATTTTCAGCACCGCTGAAAGTGCCTGTGAGCGCAGCGAGCAGGGCGTTTGAACTCGGTTCAAGGGATATCTATCAGACCTTTTGGGCGTTCGGGCCTTTTCTAAAGGCCTGACCACAGTCCCTTATGTTAACCATTACACTACGACGGCCATGTATATAATTGGTTATTGAGCGGGATATTTAAAAGTATCCTTAAACTACAAACCCTCCAGAGGGGCCCAAAAGCTTTTAAAACCTTATTGTATATATTACCCTATGAACTACCAAGGAGTAACACTTTTGGGTGGTAAACTCTGCGTGCCTTACGTGGTATTGCAGACTTTCCCGGAAGGGCTTGGCCCGGAGCAGGTTGAAGTAGAGTATGCTGGCGATTTTGAGCTGAAGGGTCCTCTGGCTGAATATAAAGCCAGAATTATGAGTCAAATGGAGAAAAAAGCAAAGGCTGACGGCAGGGTATTATTTGACGGTCCG
The DNA here is from genome assembly GCA_030615165.1 of Candidatus Aenigmatarchaeota archaeon. Classification (GTDB taxonomy): domain Archaea; phylum Aenigmatarchaeota; class Aenigmatarchaeia; order QMZP01; family QMZP01; genus JAUWZW01. Next base: position 7,687 of record JAUWZW010000001.1, on the reverse strand, counting down.
TTGGTAAGACTCAAGGATTATTTCCCAAACGAGGATGACCAAAAATTAAAACTTATTATGCAGAAAACAAGCTTTTTTGCGCATGTAGCGTCAAACAAATCCACAGAGAAGGGAATAAAAGAGCTTGGAGGCAGAAGCGCCAAGAGGGTATATGATCTTCACCCAAAGGAACTGGATAATGACATCCTTGCAAACCCGATAGGCATCAATAGTGCATTTCTCACTACTGATGGTTATGTAGTTCTTGCAGAAAGGAGCAAAAAACTCTCGCAATATCCGGCCCTTTTTGGTGTGCCGGCAGGATTTATGACTCCTGAAAAAGATGCAACACCATATGAAACAGTGGCCAGGGACGGCGCTCTGGAAGAGGTGGGCAGAAGGCTTATACAGGCCAAGCTTCTTGAGCTTGGCAGGGCCTTGGATGATTTGCATGTGGAAATAGGCATGGAAGGTAGAATTGACGGCAACAAGGAACAGGTAGAAAACGCAATAAGGGGAGCAGATTGGGAATCAAGGAAATTGTTTACAATCCCCTTCAACCCGAAGGATTGCGCAAAATATCTCACAAAGACAATAACCGAAACACCGCCCAATGTGCCCAAGAGTGCCTGGATTATTGGAAAATCCCCGAAATGGGTTCCTGCTCATCATAGAATTCTTTACCTAGCTCTAGCAAGAAAATACGGCCAGGATGAGGTTGATAAAGAACTGAAGAAAGCAGTTTCATGATTTCATTTCTGGCATAAAAAGCCCGTATCTGCGTAACCTTTAAATACCCTAAATCTTATATAATTATTGTTGTATAATGCAGTTACCAAATGGGCGACCATAATGAATAACTATTAACAGACCGAGTTCTCGGGCGAAGCCTCTGGGCTCGGGATGACCAGGGTGTGAGCTCGAAGATGTTTATCGAGTTTAAAGTAAGTACGAACCCTGTGTACTTTTTTTACAGGAGCTAACACTTCCGCAAAGAAAGTACAGTGGAAACTTATTGAGAAAACAATAAGGAGAAACCCGCTATTCCTTAATTCCGGTTGATCCCGCCGGAGGTCACCGCTATCCGAATTCGGCTAAGCCATGCAAGTCTTCCCGCAAGGGAGGCGAAAAGCTCAGTAACACGTAGTTAATCTGCCCTTGGGTCTGGGATAATCCCGAGAAATTGGGGCTAATACCAGATAGGTAATGGATACTGGAATGTTCCATTACCCAAAGCTTCGGCGCCCAAGGATGAGACTGCGGCGGATTAGGTTGTTGCTAGGATAAAACCCTGGCAAGCCGATAATCTGTACGAGCCTTGAGAGAGGAAGCTCGGAGATGGATTCTGAGACAAGAATCCAGGTCCTACGGGACGCAGCAGGCGCGAAAATTCCACAATGCGCGCAAGCGTGATGGAGGAATTTGGAGTGCTTTCTCTTCGGAGAAAGCTTTTCCCAAGTCTTCACAGCTTGGTGAATAAGTGGTGGGTAAGACAGGTGCCAGCCGCCATGCTAATGGCAGTTTTGCCATCAACACGGTAAGCGGTAATACCTGCGCCACGAGTGGTGATCACTTTTATTGGGTTTAAAGCGTTCGTAGCCGGTTCGGTAAGTTCCTAATGAAACTACGTGATGGCCAACGCCATCATGAGCATGAAATTCCGCAGCTAACTGTGGAGCTTGTTGGGAATACTACCGGGCTTGAGACCGGGAGAGGTCGAGGGTATTCTTGGGGTAGGGGTAAAACGCTCTGCTCGCTGTATTCACATGTGCAGTAAGCAAGCTTACTATCCTGTAATCCCAAGAGGACCACCTGTGGCGAAGGCGCTCGACTAGAACGGATCTGACGGTGAGGGACGAAAGCCAGGGGAGCGAAGAGGATTAGATACCCTTGTAGTCCTGGCTGTAAACGATACCCACTAGACATTGGGAATCTTAAGGGGGTTCCCAGAGTCGTAGGGAAACCATTAAGTGGGTCACCTGGGAAGTACGTTCGCAAGGATGAAACTTAAGGGAATTGGCGGGGGAGCACACAAGGGGTGGAGGCTGCGGTTTAATTCGATTCAACGCGAGGAACCTCACTAGGGGCGACAGCAGAATGAAGGTCAGGCTGAAGGTCTTACCAAACAAGCTGAGAGGTGGTGCATGGCCGTCGTCAGTTCGTGCCGTGAGGTGTCGACTTAAGTGTCGTAACGAACAAGACCCGCGCCCTATGTTACTATGGGCTTCTTTGGAGGTCCAGTACTCATAGGGGACCGCTGTTGATAAAGCAGAGGAAGGAGCGGTCGACGGCAGGTCAGTATGCTCTTAATCCCCTAGGTTACACGCGGCCTACAATGGTCGGAATAATGGGATGTGACTCCGAAAGGAAGAACTAATCCCCAAATCCGATCTCAGTCCAGATTGAGGGCTGCAACCCGTCCTCATGAAGTCGAAATCCCTAGTAGTCGCTGGTTAGCATCTAGCGGCGAATATGTTCCTGCTCCTTGCACACACTGCCCGTCAAGCCAACCGAGTGGAATTTTGGCGAGCTTTCGGTTCTTGCCGAAATCGAGCCACGGTTTTGCAAGGTGGGCTAAGTCGTAAGATAGCGAGATGGGCAAACTGATGCACCTTTCGTGTGCAGATGATAAAGCGGTGTGCGAAACAGAACCACACAGCTTAGACTATAGTCTCGCTGTCCGATAAACAAGGTAGCCGTAGGGGAACCTGCGGCTGGATCACCTCCTTATTTTTTCAATGAGCCATAAGACTGGGTAAACTTTATAAACTAACTGCTATAAAAAATATCAGTAAGGGCTGGTAGATCAGCGGTACCTTCCTGCGTAAGCAGGGAAACCCAACTTACGTTGGGGGGCACTTTAGATCGCTCGCTTTGCAAGCGAGAGGCCGTGGGTTCAAAAGTGCTTTCTTGATATTAAGCCCCTCAAGAAGGCCTGAACATCCCACCCAGTCCATCATACAGAAGTGAGGGTTCGTACGCTTATAAATCCATAAATAAAAACATAACATAGGAAACAAGGCTGTCCAGAGTCAGCCGTTCCGTGTGGCAGATGGTGCGGTTTGCAGCTGAATGATGAACGCGCTGGTGACAGGCGTGAATTGGTTGTCTGATTCTGAGCAGTATTTCGTATATAGATAAAGGATTCATGTTCACCGTTTCACAATGCATATGAAGCCCTTTACCTGGGAGTAGAGGGCAGATTTGAAAAAGAGCACCGTGATCATTGGTTAATCGCTCCAGTATGAGATAGCATGTTAACAGTTCATGCTGTTAACCGGCTTTCAGTGATTTAGTGAACACCATGTGAAAGCTCTTTTGTATGATATTCATAGGTGAGTTATCCTGAAGGACATTACGTTATATGGTGGATGGCTTGGCTCAGATACCGAGGAAGGGTGTGGTAAGCTGCATTAAGACCAGGGTAGTCGCATACATACTTTGAACCTGGTATTCCCTAATGGGACTTCCTACCTTTGGTGTTCCGCGAGGAACGGTCACGCGGGGAATTGAAACATCTTATTACCCGCAGGAAAAGAAAGCAAATGCGATACCGTTAGTAAAGGCGATCGAAAACGGTTCAGGACAAACCGAATCCCTGCAAGAAATTGTAGGGAGATGTGGGGTTTGGACTTGGGCTCTGCCTAACTTCCCAATCCGAAGTCTGCTGGAAAGCAGCGCTGCAAAGGGTGATAGCCCCGTAGGAGAAAGGAGGAAGGTTGATACCAAGTATCCAGAGTACTGCTGGTCGAATATCCAGTAGGAATATGGGAGACAATAACTCCTAATTCTAAAAATATTCTGAGTCCGATAGCGTACTAGTATCGTGAGAGAAAGCTGAAAAGTATCCTTAACAGGAGGTAAAAAGAACCTGAAACCATGTAACTATAGGTAGATATGGCCTGCTCATCCCTTCAAAGGAAGGCTCGTAAGGGCATTGTACGAAGAAGGGATTCCGGGTTATATCGTCCGTTTTGAAACACGCGGCAAGGAGTTTATCTCTGTGGCGAGGATAAGGTAACGATTCCGTAGCGAAAGCGAATCCTGCGCAGCTTGCAAGGCAGGTGGGTGTGAAAGCGCCCAAGTCACAGGGATAAGACCCGAAGCCCCTTGATCTAGTCTTGGGCAGGGTGAAGTCCAGGGAAACCTGGATGGAGGCCCGCTAGTGGTGCTGAGATTCAAATCGCTCACGTGACCTGGGACTAGGGGTGAAAATCAGTTTGACGGCTTTCCGTAACAGTTCGCAAGGCGAAGTTATAGCCGTCTTCTGTTCGATGCCAATCGAAAGGGGCAATAGCTGGTTCCTCCCGAAATGAGCCGCAGCTCAGCCTTACTGGAGATAGTTGAGGAGGTAAAGATACTGATTGGGTAACCAAGGAGGGAAACCTCCAGTTGTTCTGTCAAACTCAGAACTCCTCATCATCGTAGAAAGTGGGAGTGCGGATATGGGGTAAGCTCAATATCCGAAAGGCAGAGAAGCCAGATCAGGGTTAAGGTCCCAAAATGCCTATTAAGTGAGGAAAAGTGTTTCTAACCCCAGACAGTGGGAAGGTTGGCTTAGAGGCAGCCACCCTTTAAAGAGTGTGTAATAACTCACCCACCGAGGTTAGGAGCCTTGAGAATGGACGGGACTAAATAGGCTACCGATACCCTGAACGCCGAAAGGCATGTTGTAGGGAGGTGTTTCGTGAGGGCAGAAGTTTGGGCGTAAGCCTAAATAGACCTCATGAAAACAAGAATCTTGCCAATAGTAACAGCAAAAGCTGGGTTAGAATCCCAGCCACCTAAATCGATTGACGGCTTTTCTAAAGCCGTCTTTTGAAGGTACAGGGCAAGGGTTCCTCAGCAACGGTTAACAGGTTGACGGCTAATAATGGTTAACCAAGCCGTCGAGGCTGTCACCTGGTCGATTCAGCTGAGGGTTAGTCGATCCTAAGGCAAACCCTAACCGGAGTTTGCCGAATGGGAAGCAGGTTAATATTCCTGCACTGAAAGAGTACATGCGGCGACGCTAGGACTATTTCCTGACACTTCTGGATAGACCAAATACAGAGATGTATCTAGCCAGTCAAGCCTGTGGAGTACCGTAATGGTGAGAAACAGGTGAAGCTGGAAGGGCCCTGAATAGGGTTTGGTCAATTCCTGGAGTCCATGAAAAGGGAGATAGTAAGGATCTCTTTCATTCGTACCCAGAACCGTCACTGGTGCCCTCCCTGAGAAAGTTTGATTGCTTGAACCAACTGAAACAAGCAATCTTAGCTCTACGGGGAAGGTGGTTAGGAGAAATCAATCTAGGGAATTCGGCAAATTAGTCCTGTATCTTTGGTAGAAAGGATGCCTACCACTCTGACTTAGTTTAGAACTGGTAGGTCGCAGTGACAAGGGGAGTCCGACTGTTTAACAAAAACATAGGGGACTGCTAGATGGAAACGTTTTGTATAGTCCCTGAGGTCTGGCCAGTGTCAGTGTGTTAAATCCAGTTTCAACTGGATGAAGCCCTGATAAACGCCGGCGGTAACTCTGACCGTCTTAAGGTAGCGTAATCCCTTGCCGATTAATTATCGGCCTGCATCAATGGCTTAACGAGATTCCCGCTGTCCCGGATTGATACCTAGTGAAATTAATGTCCTGCGCACATTCAGGAGTCCCCCAGTGGGACGAGAAGACCCCGTGGATGGGAGAAGGGAATATGTCCTTCTCTCAGCGGAAATCTTTACTATAGTCTGATGTTGCGGTATGGCAACGATTGTATAGAGTAGGTGGGAGCGTTGCACCTGAGTCGTCAGGCTCAGGGAAGGCGAAAGTGTAACACCACCCTTTTGTTTTTATACTGCTTACTCTTCTTGGGGACAGCATCAGATGGATAGTTTGACTGGGGCGGTACTTCTTTGACAAGAAATCAAAGAAGCCCTAAGTTCTCCTCATCGAGGTCAGAAATCTCGAAAAGAGTGTAAGGGCAAAAGGAGGACTGATAGGATTCTGCAAAGTAAGGAATCCTAACGCGAAAGCGTGGCCTAGCGATCCGCAATACTCCTTTAATTGGGAGTTTGCTCTGACAGAAAAACGGGTAGCTTCTCAAACAACAATGGTTTGGCATCCATATTCTGTTTTTACCTGCTTCGCAGGTCGGCTTGCGCCTAAAAACAGATAAGGATGCCTCACTAACAATAAACCATGAAATTTCAAAATTTCAGCACAGAAAAGCTTCTTGAAAAAATGCTAAATCTTGAAATTCGTGTAGAACTCGAATCCGGCTGTGTAAAACAGGTTGGTGTACATAAAAGACAGGTATACAAATGGAGAAGATTGAATTCCTTCCCTTTGGAATTAATCTTTGATAAATATAAACACTTGCTAAAAAATGTAACACACGTTAAATCAGGAACAGGTTCTGCGCATTCAAAAATAAAACTCCCAAAAAAATTTAACAGAGATTTAGCATATCTTTTAGGAGCAATGAGAGATGGAAGTTTGATAACATCATGTGGTAAGCATTTCATTAGACTTTATGACACACGCGATGCAAAATGGTCGAGAAAAGTCAAAAACATTTTCAAAACTATTTTCGAAATAGATATGCATATAAGGTACCAGAAAAGATTTGATACAGCTTACCTTGACACTTCATCAAAATCTTTATTCCATCTACTTAATGTACTGTTTAATGGCTGTATGCATAAAGATGCACCGGAAATTATAAAGACAGCTCCTAAAAGAATTCAGAAAGCATATATTGAAGGATTTTTCGATGCTGAAGGACATGTACCACATAAACCCAATAGATACCAAATTGATTTGACACAAAAAGATAGAAAATCTTTAGAGTTTGCTAAAACGGTATTGGAAAATCTTGGTATAAGGTGTGGAAAAATTTCAACTCATAGATTGCCAATCTATGGCAAAGAAAACATAGAAAAATTTTATCACAAATTTATATTCTTAAATTCATCAAAAGCAAAAAGACTTGAATTGTTGTTGGAAGCTACTCGATCTGGATAAGTTACCCCGGGGATAATGGAGTCGTGGCGGGTGAAAGTCCACATTGACCTCGTACATTGCTATCGTATTAGCTAGCCAGCTTCAATGAAGCAAGAAGTTGTAAAAACAATATGGTCGAGGTATTTATGGGACACCGTATCGTTACACCGTGACTAGCTAGTATGACAAGAATCTCCGCCGTCGGTTCAGCTCTTCCTGCGCGTGCAGCATAACCCTTTAGCCCAAGCAAGCGGGCTAAAGCGTTAACGGAAAAACCGCTAACGCATTAGAGGTTCTGTAAGCGTGCAAGGGTGGAGGTGTTCACTCATCAAAGAGCTACGTTAACTGGGTTCAGAACGTTGCGAGACAGTTTGGTCTTTATCTACTGGGGGTGCGGATTGCCTGAGGGGAGGATTCTCTCAGTACGAAAGGAACAGAGAGTCGTGGCCTCTGGTGTACCGGTTGTGTAAGCATCGCCGGGTAGCTACGCCATAGCGGATAAAAGCTGAAGGCATTCGAAGCTTAAACAACTCTAGTTTAAGCTGTCGGTCTATCTAAGCTTGAAGCCGTCCCTGAAAAGAGGTAATCATTCTCCAAACTGGTAGGCAACTACCGGCGAAGAGAGGAAGGTCCTATAGACGATAGGTTAATGGAACCGGGATGTAAGCACTAAGGCAACGAGGTGTTCAGTTCACGGTCCCCAATCCCTGAAGTCCTTCGGATAACTCAC
>JAUWZW010000050.1 GCA_030615165.1 Candidatus Aenigmatarchaeota archaeon | reverse complement strand
TGGAAGCTGATGTTCATCATAGGCGCAGTGTTCTGCGCAGTAAATGTATGGCTCCTTCCGATAACAAGCTTCTTCCCGCTCCTACTCATCCTTACAATAACAGCGTTCTGGATTCTCCTGTTCTTTGCTGTATACAGGGTTTCCAGGATTGGCTGGTTCAGGAAGCAGAAGATAACCCATCTGTTTTCCCTGACCAACCAGGGAATACTCGGCGTCCATCTCTTTGATGCTTCTGCAACATTCACAGCCCTCAGTATTTACGGCTACCTTGAGCAGCATGTTGTCCCAAACCTTGTAATCCCCATACTGGGCCCGGCATCCATGTTCCTTCTAAAAATAGTTGTGGTCCTCCCTGTCCTCTGGATAATTGACCGCTATGGCGAGCCGGGCAACTTCAATAACTTCATCAAGATTATGATAGTAATCCTCGGCCTCGCCCCAGGCCTTAGGGATACAATAAGATTGATGGCTCTAGTCTAACTTCTTTATAAAGCTATTTGTTACTCTCATTTGGTGACAAAATAGTTAAGTTTATAAAGCTTTCTGTTAAATTTTAATAATCCCCAAACAGGCACTGCGAGGTGCCTGTCCCCCTCATATTCCTTACATCATTGAAACAACAACCTGAAAAAGGTCCCCGGACTGTCCACCTAAGAACAGTTCGCTGTAAATCACATATTCGGCCCAGAAATCTGACACCCGGCGCAAAAACAGGACTGCTGAACAGCGCAGAAAGCGCTTGAACAGCCGGAATAAAGGCGCCTTGGGTTGCCGGATTTTGTCAGCCGGACCTTTCCTGAAATTTCTATCCGAGCGTGGTTTTCGCGCTTGGTTAACCGTAATTGTACGTTTTAAACATGTCTTGCCTTTGTCTCAGGTAAAGGAGAATATCATGATTCCTGATACTAACACTAACCAATTATCACAGTGGCGCCCAGTGAGATACTCACCATCGGACCAAAATACTGCCGGGCTCAACGCCGCCAAAACCGCACCAGTCCAGGTGGAAAAGATGATGTTCCAGACAGGTATGAGCGAAAGCCGGGCCCGCAGGAAGCTGGGATTAAAATAAAGATTGAAAGGATAGAACATGAAAAATCAGATTCATAATAAACCCGGAAATGTTTCAACTGATGATGAGTTTAAGAAAAAGCTTGAAAAACTTCTCAGGGAGTGCAACAGCGAGGCAGAGTTCAGGCAGAGATGCGAACAGGAATTTCCAAACCTGAACAGTGTTTTTGTCTCCTGGGGAACAGCTATAAGAATAGCAAATCTTTACATCCATGGACACGACAGTCCTATTTCTGCTTGTGTAAGTTGAAAGATAGTTTTTGGACAGAGAACTTAAAAGGGAAATCCCCTCGCGGCATGGCTGAGCGTTTTTACCTTTACCCCGGTCCCCTATATGGGCACCGCACATAAAAACGTACTCGAGTCTCCTGCGAGGTGATTTGCTTAGGCTCCCTCCTGGTGGGGTTTATGAAGGGTAACCTTCAAAGAGGTTCTCTTTTGCGGGCGTAGCTCAGTGGCAGAGCTCTGGTTTTGTAAACCAGTGGCCGGGGGTTCAAATCCCTTCGCCCGCTTTGAATGTGTTCTTGTATTAGTAATCATCATTTTTGAAAGGAGTCGTATCATGTTAGCTAAGATTCTAATGAAAATCATTAGCTGGATTTTTCTCATTCTGCTGTTTATGTTAGCAGCTAAATGCTCTAATGGTTAACTCCTTAGTACAGGAACTACAGGCCTCCCCTCTGCAAGGTTGGGGGGCCTGTATTGTAATTATAAACGTTTTTTTGAAAGGGTATGAAATGAAACGAATTAGAGATGGTAAATGCCTATAATTCCAGAAAGAAGGAGATTCCAATATGGCAACAACCTCATACAAAACCAACCAGGGACTGATTGTATTCGGTCTGATTATTGCAGCACTTCTTGTGGCTGCATTCTTCATGTTGCCCTCAAACATGAGATTTGTGCCGATTTTGGTGGCCATAAGTTGCTGGGTGCCTTATATTTCCCTCTGCAGGAGAAACAGGATTTTGTGATGTCGGGCTGCCAACATGGACGTTAGCAGCCCTTCAGGCTTTGAAAGCAACCCGCCGCAATGGAGGGAGGCGGTTAATTTATATAGCGTTTCGTTTTGAACCAAGATATTAAGAAGAAAAGATGCCTTTCCGGAGGGGAAATATTGTTGTTAGACTCCTTTGCTAATGAGTGTAGGGGTTGAGTCCATAGGGAGGTGCACTTTGAACTATCTGATGGATCTGACACATATTTTGGAAAGGGTTAAATTATGTTTACCTTAAGAAACATCCTGTTGTTATGTGTGGTTTGCACGCTGCTATTGTTGAGCGTTGCGGGTTGTGCCACAGACTGGAAGCTTACGGGCCCGTCACTCTCGGTTCGTACTGGAGCCGGTAAAGAGCCCGCGAACCTGATAGCAGGGCAACCTCCAAATGAACATGTGTCTAACATAGTCAGCGGTAGTGCTGCTGAGTTAGACCCGGCAAATGACTAAATTTGGAGGGTAAACCACAATGAACTGGGATAAGAAGATTAGTAAATGGCTTGTGCTGTTTTGCTTCTTGGGATGCTTCCTCCCGAACAGCTGGGGCAAGACCTTTGCGGCTTTAACGGCCCTCCTGGCCGTGTTGAAGTACGTAGTCCCCAACCTGACAGGAAGGATGCGTTACCTGTATGTAATGATGTTCCCGCTCCTGATTTGCCTTATGATAAGGCATTTCTCAGGCATGCTGTGGACATGGCTTAGCGAGTGCTCATTGGAAACTGCTTTTAATGACGTCCTGCATTACTTCTCCAGGCTGTATGAGACAGTGGTGTCTGTCTACCACTCCTTTGGGTGTTTTCTGCAGACATGGGATTTCAAACACCTGTCTGTTCTGGGCACGAATTTCCAGTTTTTGGTAATACTGGTGTCCATTCCGCTCTGCCTGTATGCAACATGCCGTAACAGGGGCAGGATTTTAGCAAGATAGGAAACAGCAGTCCAGTGGCCCCGGCAGATATTTTTCAGACCTGCCGGGGCCTTTTATTTTATGATTGTTTAATGAGGGAGAGATAAAATGAAAATAGTGAAAAAACCATTAAGGCTCTTTATTGTTATTGCTATAGGCGCAGCTGTTTTTATTCCCGTGTTTATGTTCATCATGTGCACCAGGGATGTAATTACTGCTAAAGATGTGGCAGTATATGGGCTTCTCCCGATGCTTGTGATTTTCCTAATAGTTGCGCTTACACGTGGAAAACTGGAGAGACTGATTAATAAGGAGGGTCGGTAGTTCCGCAGAACACACAATGGCTTCGGAAGTTGTTTACAGAACTGTTTTTTGGTTTGGAAAAAAGGGATATTAAAATGGGAATACAGAATTGGTCTGAAAATATTGTTCTTGTGGACTTGCCCAAGGAGCCGGAAATGGGTGATGAGCTCAAAAAGGTTACTGAGATTGTGCGCGACAGAGGTGACTGTGATGTGGTACTTGATTTTTCCAGCGTGCATATTATAACATCTTCCAGTCTCGCAAAATTACTGAAGTTGCGCAAGCTTTTAGCCGACTGCGAGCATAAGCTTGTTTTATGCGCTGTTGTCTCATCAACCAAGGGCATCTTTATAGTAACCGGCCTTGACGAGATTTTTGAGATTGTGGTTGACAAGTTTGTTGCCCTGGCAAGCCTGCAGATGGTCAGTTAATTAAAACTAGGGGGGATATCATGTTAAACTGCTTTATCAGAAACTGGAAAGAAAGGAGGCAGTATGGACGAAAAATTAACCAATGTGCTTACAAAGGCCCTCTATGCAATGAATGTTGCAAGCCGGCATCTGTTTCCGGGAAAGAGCCAAGCTGATGAGGATGAGGTAAAGAAAGATGAAGATGCCAGAGAAAGAGCAAGCAAATGCGAATTGAAAACCCCTGAAGGAGCTATCGAAGCTCTGCGCATCATTGGTGAAAGGCTTGAGGCCAAGACTAAACGCGGTCTCGTTTTCACTGATAATGCCCCCAAGCTTGTGAAAGCCTCAATAGAGCAACTCAAGCAGTTTTGCCAACCTGCAGCAGGCAAATCTGGCTGAATACCACTCCTCCAGGGACAGGTGTTATTTTGAACGGTTTGGACCTAATCAAACCGTTCTTTTGTGTTGTCAACTTAAAGGGATTTTCAATATTGAATCAAGGGTTTCAATAGTGAGAATTGTGGGAATAAGGGGAAGGTATAAATGGTGTAAGATTAAAACACCCATGGACCTTCATGCTCATCAAAAAATTAATCAAAAATACAGGTTTTTCCTTAGTGACAAATCTGTACTAAGTCAGTAGGACATTCACAGAGATTTTCCTACATGACCCTACAAACTTTGTTCTGTTTTGTTCGTATTTGTCCGTGTTTAGCCAAGATATTCTCCTGTCTTGGCTGTCTTTTGTCAGATTTGACAAGAATTCTGGGCAAAGGTTTATATATCAATTAATCCATATGCTAAGAATTATCTGATTTGCATGGAACTAAAAATACCCATTGAAAAGATAATAGAAAGCTTACCTGGAGGACACAAAATTTATGAAAATCCTGCAGAATATGATATAGCTATTCATAAACACCCGTTTTTAAAAGAGATGAAGGAAAGAATATTCGAATTTGCAAAACAGCATCTGAATGAAAATTCAAGGATATTTGAATATGGGGCAGGCACAGGAAATCTGACAGAGGTCCTGGCTGACTTGCCTTTCGGATATTTTCTGATCACAGAGGATGACAAAAAAAGCTATGAATTTCTAAAAAACAAATTAGGCAATAATCCCAGATTAACATTTGAAATGAGGAATATAGCCAAAGAATCAAATGATAAACCCTTTGATATAATATTCTCCTCTATTGCTGACCATCACATTCCTTTTGACCAAAAGATAAATGCTCTGAGAGTTATTTTCTCCCTGTTAAAACCGGGCGGGTATTTCATAGTAGGTGAAGAATTACTGGATGAATTTAAGGATGAGGCTTCAAGGATAGAAGCCCTGAAGAGTTATCACGGGGCTATTATCCAGAAAAGCATAGAAAGGGGTTATTTTTTAACAGCCGAGAGCGAATCCATGGCATTAAAGAATGGTGTTGATTCCTTTGATGAGCACAAGGTTTCAAAAAACCAGCATTTAAAGAACTTGAAGGAAGCCGGTTTCAATCTGGTTCTTGCGGAAAAGATGGGCCCGGATGACGGACGTGACCAGGGCGTTTATGTTATTGCTGCGCAAAGGTCCAAATAATCCATCTATTCAAAACTCTTCAGCACAATAAGGGTCTCAGTCCTTGATATCCCATCGACTTTCTGTAAATAGTCAACAACAAACCTATTCAGTTCATCAATATCATTGACCCTTACCTTGAGCAGCACATCCTTGGCGCCTGCTATGACTGCAGCCTCTTCTACTAAAGCATGTTTCTTTACCTTCATAACAAGGTCTTCAAGATGCATCTTCCTTTCCTTAAGGATATCATAATGGGGTATAAAAAACACATACGCCAAAATACCCTTTCCGAGCTTCTTATGATTAATGTTTATTGTATATTTCTTGATTATCCCTTCATTTCGCAATTTCTTTATCCTGTAATGTACAGTGGTTATAGGAATTAGTGTTTTTTTGGAAATCTGCTGTGTCGATAGCTTTGAATTCTCCCTTAAAACCTCGAGTATTTTCATGTCTTTGTCATCAAGTATAGAAGCCATATAGAATACTTATTCCATGCATTTATAAAACTTACGGTTTTTTCACAAAAATATTCAAGAAAAACGAACATACATTTATTAACCTAAACCTGGAACCCTTGATTAGAAACACTGGATCCGAGGGATATTAGGGATAGATAATGGACTTTCATGCTCTACTACAAAAATCAATCAAAAATACAGGTTTTTCCTTAGTGACAAATCTGTACTAAGTCAGTAGGACATTCACAGAGATTTTCCTACATGACCCTACAAACTTTGTTCTATTTTGTTCGTGTTTTGTCAAGATATTTTCCTGTCTTGGCTGGTCTTTCGTTTTTAATCCTTCTTTTGAAAGGAGAAATAAAATGAAGATTGGAAGAATTATCACAGCGCCCTTCAGGCTGATAATAGCCATTGCGAACTTCATCAGGGCACTGATTATAATAATGTTTTTCGCA
>JAUWZW010000020.1 GCA_030615165.1 Candidatus Aenigmatarchaeota archaeon | reverse complement strand
CGGGCCCATTTGTTTTTATACATGCTAGAATATAAAAACAAAATTATACCACTTTTCTTTCTATTAATTTGTCTATTTCCTCGTCAGGAAGATCCAAGCCTGTACTTTCTACCTGAATCCTTGTGGGTGCTTTAGCTCCATGTTTCTTAAGACCTTCTGTTACAGCTGCTATTTTACTTCGTGGCACGAGAATCTTTGTTTCGCCACTTCCATCCCCCCTCAATACAAACGGTTTTACTGTATAGAGCCCTTCACGTTCCATATATTTCATTAAAGCAGTTTCATTTTCTTCTGCAAAATCAAATATTACATAAGTATACTTTTTCCCAATGGCCTTTCCCCTAAGAAGATCCCTCACAAGTATGGCCTTGTTCCATTTTTCAGTGTTTTTTGCTTTTGTAATGTGTGGTCCTGCATACAACCTATACCAAGACTCGCCCAGTTTCTTTAGGGTTTTATAGTTGTTCACCCTCAAAGTATCACCACTCTGCACATTGTCTATCATCAGATGTGCAAATCCAGAAACACACATTATTTCTGTTTTCCCTTGGGAATATTTTATAATAACCATGGAATTGTTGCCAGATTTTATCGTTTTACCCCACATTATTTGCGGGTTTGCCCTTGGATAGAGCTGCTGATACACAGGATCGTTGGCTATTGTTTCAGCCGCAAGATGCGTATAGTATTCAGTGGCGCATATTGTTGGCTTGCCCGTTTCTCTCATTTTCTTTAGCAAGTCCCCCAGATCAGACACACCAAGACTTTCCTGCACAGCCATAACTATATCAACATTACCCATGCCCAGCGCTCCGAGCTTTTTTACAGGATACCCTTCCTTTTCCCCTTCTGTTGCTATATCTGAGCCCATTATAGCTATATCAAGACCCTCTGAACCAGAATCCTCTTTTTCAGCCCATAATTCTTCCGGAGCTACTTCTGGTCTTAGTGAAACAATCTCAACATCTTCCAATCCCTCTGCCATTAATCTAACCCTAACATCCCTACTCCCGGGCCTGTAAGCATCGTTTAAAGGCAGTCCTGCATCTCTTAAAAAATCACAAAGATACCATCTATCCAATGCACTTCCATAAACTGCAAGTCCAGCACGTAATTTCTCATTCATAAAACCACTTCACTACCGAGTGATAATCATAAGATACTAAATTATTTAAAGCTTTTGTAGGAAGGATTATTTAAAAATTTCCCACCATTCCCACTAGTGTGGGAAAAGTATTTAAACCTTTCCCCCTATATTAATTAATAATCATTTAAGTGGGAAAACTGTGGGCAGTTCCACTTTCTGTTAAGAGGTGACAAAATATGAGGAATTCTAACATAGTAAAGGTCGATTCAAAGGGAAGGATTTTGATACCAATCCATATAAGGAACTTTTTAAAAGCAAAAGAGGGAACAGAGATTGTCATAATCCCTGACAATGAGAAATCACAGGTCAGGATGCTTCCCCTGGTAAGGGAGAAAACAGCAGAGCTGAAGATTCTGCTTTCGGACCTGCCCGGCTCTCTTGCAGGCATAGCCAACACACTGTCTGACTATGGAATGAACATAGTAATGAGCGAGAGCAGAACACTGGTCAAGGGCAAACAAGCCGAATGGGATGTTATTGTTGACACCTCAGAGCGCAACGGAACCATAGAGCAGTTGCAGAAAGAGCTCATGCAATCAAAACTCATTAAGAACGTGGAGGTTGTGAGGAAATGAGCCTTCAAATAGAAGACGGAGTTTTAAAACGACTCCAGGAATATGGCAATTCTGTTGCTATCGCAAAGGGGGACAACTATTTATCAATTGCACCGCTACTGAGTTTTGACCATGAACTTGGAATGGAATCATTGCCAGGGGGTATTAGATTAATCCATCCAGACACAGGACAGCATTTAACAGGTTATGAGAGAAATGAAGAAAGAGCACACAGGATTAAACGTAGAAGATTTGGAGTAAAAGAAACAACAATACCTACACAGCCAGGTTATGCTTTTTATGAGGACAATCCACACATATTAGTTCCTATTGTTCCAATACAGAACCTGCCTGAATATATGGATAAGGGAATAGTTAAAATAGGAATAGGCTGTGGTTATGACCTGGAGATGGACCACAGTAATATAGCAGCAGTAAGCCTTAACGGAGACTTCCGAAATCCAACAGAAAGGATGTCAAAAATGGCTAATGATTTGAAAAAAGCAGGCCGCAGGGGAATAGTTACGGGTATAAAACCTGTTATGTTTGTTTTTATTGCATACAGAGACAGCGGTATAAGATATTTGAATGATGTAGAGGATGATGATGCAGGCGTTTCAGAGGTTCCAAGCATATTTCGGGCCTTTAAAAGCAGAAAGAGTATAAGGGGTTCTGTCGAAGGAACATATGGTAGTGCAGACAACCAGGTAATGGCAGGTCTTTACTCACATGGAACAGATTTGCTTGAGAGCGGAACAAATCTTTCAAAGCCTTCTTCAGTAAAGAAGGTAAGATTAGTCAGATACTCAGAAGAAAATCCAGAATATGTTGTTGTATTTTATTCAGCCGGCTGCATTCTGGTTAGAGAAGATGTATATGATACCGACAAGCAATTTTTTGATGATTTTTTCGGAATCATAAGAGAGAGGTTGGATGCTACGAGAAAAATAAACCCAGAACCCTTTGCAGAGAAGTATGGAGACTTTTTTGATAGATTTGAGGAACAGGAAGCAAATCTTATGGAAGCCGGTGTAATAGAAGAATAATATTCATATTCACATAATTCCCACAAGTAGGATTAACTCCTAAAAATGAGTGAAAAAGGAAAAGTTTATATACAATCAAAACATAAAAATAGTGTATGAAAAATCCCAACATTGCGAAGATAGATAGCAAGGGGAGAATCCTGGTCCCTTCCCATATCAGGGACATACTGGATGCAAAGGAAGGGACTGAGTTATTGCTCGTCTCTGACATGGAGAAATCCCAGGTAAGGATGATTCCGCTCTCAAAGGAAAAGACAGCTGCGCTCAGACTGCTGATAAAGGATACGCCCGGCTCCCTTGCAAGGATTGCCAGCATGCTGGCTGAGAAGCATGTGAACATAATAACGAGCGAGAGCAGGACACTGGTCAAGGGAAAACTCGCTGAATGGAACCTGATAGTGGACACATCCGAGTGCGGCGGAGATGTGAAGGAAATAAAGAAGATAAAGGACATGAAATTTGTCGAGACTGTAGAGTTGTTATAAACGTGTGATAGGATATGTTTAAGGTATTGGATCATGAAATGGTGCCCAGGCATGAAATCCTGACATCCCAGGAGAAGAAAGAGGTATTGGAAAGGTTCAATGTGGATAAAGAGCAGCTGCCCAAGGTTCTGGATTCCGATCCTGTTGTGAAAGAGACTGGTGCAAAGATTGGCGATGTTATGAGGATAATCAGAAAATCCCAGACAGCAGGAGAATCTGTTTATTACAGGGTTGTTGTCAGCGGCTGAACACCCAGCCGGATCATGTTCATAGGTATTAAGGGTTGCAAAGGCCATGCCTTTGTACCCACCCCTGTGCATCCGATGTGAACAGGAGGTGAGAGACCTTGGCCTGCATTGCAGACCAATGGTTCAAGATATGGTATTCACCCAATTACTCGATAGATTTGAGAAAGAGAAGGGCTGGGTTAATTTTCAGATAGAGTCTTTCAACAATTTTGTAAATTTCGGCATACAGAAGATAATAGATGAGATAGGAGAGATTAAGTTAAACCCCGAGATAGGCGAGTTGAAGCTTAAGTTCGGCGAGGTTCAGATAGGAAGTCCTCACATAAAAGAGGCTGATGGTTCTGTAAGGAGCAAGGAGAGGGGAAGCACGATTTTCCCGAATGAAACAAGAATAAGGAATCTGACCTATGCAGCACCCGTATGGATAACAATAACACCGATTATCAGCGGGGTACAGGACAGGTCAGAGAAGGTTTACATTGGCGACCTGCCGATAATGATCAAGTCCTGTTTATGTTCTACTTATGGTATGAGTGATGAGGAGCTGATAGAGAGAGGGGAAGACGCTGGAGACCCCGGCGGCTATTTCATAATAAACGGGACAGAGAGGGTTCTGGTTCTGATTGAGGAGATAGCTTCAAACAAGGCAATCTTTGAGAGGAGCAAGGACCTGATAGTGGTGAGGATAAATTCCGAGAAGTCCGGATTCAAGCAGAGGCATCTGATTGAAAGAAAGCCAGACGGGGAGATAACAATATCCTTCGCAAACATAAGGAGGCTTTCTATCATCACCCTGCTCAAGGCACTAGGGATGGAGACCGATAAGGATATATGCAGTGCCATATCATCCGACCCCAGGATACTTAATGAGCTCTACATAAACCTTTACCAGGAGGAGGCAACGTCATCAAAGGAAGCAGTGGAGATTATAGGCAAGAAGCTGAGGGTAGCCGAGGATTACAGGGAGGAGAGGGTCAAACAGATTCTTGACAGATATCTTTTACCGCATATAGGTCAGCAAACCTCCGACAGGGTGAACAAGGCAGGGGTACTGACAAAGATTATAAAAAAGATAATTACACTCTCCATGAACCAGATACCCGAGGATGACATTGACCACTACTCCAACAAGAGACTGCTCATGTCCGGTGAACTGATTGGCCAACTCTTCAGGTCAATACTGCTGGGGAGATGGGGCCTCCTTGCAAAGATGAGTTATAATTATCAGAAACTTATTAAGAGGGGGAAGAAGCCCAGCATCCAGGGAATTGTTGAAGCGGATGCCGTTACAAAACAGATTCTCTCCTCCCTTGCAACCGGTAACTGGATAGGCGGCAGGACCGGGGTCTCCCAGAGACTGGACAGAAGCTCCTATGTGAAAACAATATCCCATTTAAGGTCAATCATATCGCCTTTAACCTCAACCCAGGAGCACTTCAGGGCAAGGCAGATTCATCCCACTGAATTCGGAAGATTAGACCCCGCCGAGACACCTGAAGGGAGTTCAATAGGTTTGAGGAAGCATCTTGCCATGATGACAGAGATAACACCAGGGCTTAACACAAGGGAGGATGAAAAGGTGCTGCGTCTGCTGGAGCAGGCAAAATAGGCAGAAGGAGAGGTATATTATGACCAAGAAAAAAAAGCTCGCAAGGAAGCCGGTCACAAGACCCAAGAAGGCAAAACCCAGACCCGCAAAGAGACAGGTGGAGAAGGCAAAGCCAGTGGAAAGAGAGAGGCAACCAACAGTTGATATTTACTTTAACGGCAGATTTATAGCAGAGACAAAAAACCCACTGGACTTTGTGAACAGTATAAGGAAGAAGAGAAGAATGGGTCTGGTAACGAATCAGGTCAACATCGCCTATTATCCGGATTTCAGGGAAGTACGAGTCTCAACAGAACACGGAAGGGTGAGGAGACCCCTCATAATTGTTGAGAACGGCAAACCGAAGATGACCCCTGCCATTATAAAGAAGATGGAGAGGGGGAAGATTGACTGGAACTACTTAACAGAACATGGCATAGTGGAGTATATGGATGCAAATGAGGAGGAAAGCAACTACATAGCCATGGAAGAGAAATCCCTGACAAAGGAACACACACATCTGGAGATAGACCCTGTTACAATGTTTGGCACATCAGCCGTGCTGATACCATATCCGGAATACAACAGGGGGGACAGGATAAATTACGGAGCCAAGATGGTTGGTCAGTCCATAGGTTTATCAGCGTCAAACTTTCTGATAAGAATGGACACAAAATTCAACATACTTTCATATCCCCAATCACCCATTGTTGAAACAAACGTGAGCAGAATCCTTAATGAATACCCGGAGGGGCAGAACATAATTATTGCAATAATGTGCCATGATGGCTACAACCTTAACGACGCAATTGTCATGAACAAGTCATCTGTGGACAGGGGGATGTTCCGCTCATTCTACTTCAGAACCTATGATACAATCAAGAAGCGTTACTGGGGAGGACAGGAGGATGAAATAAAGATACCTGAGCCAGGGATAAAGGGTTACAGGGGCGAGGAATCCTACAAGAATTTGGCAGAGGACGGGATTATAAACCCTGAAATACCGGTCCAGTCAGACTCCATCCTTGTTGGTAAGGTTTCCCCCTTGAGGTTCCTTTCCGGGGAGGAATTCATGGCAGACATAGAGAACAAAAGGGAATCCTCTGTTGTGGTCAGGTACGGGGAAAGAGGAATAACCGATACTGTTCTTATATCCGAAACAACGGATGCAAACCAGATGATAAAGGTGAGGATAAGGGATTACAGGATTCCGGAGCTCGGTGACAAATTTGCATCCAGGCACGGGCAGAAGGGTGTCACATCACTGCTTGTCCCCCATGAGGATATGCCGTTCACAAGGGAAGGGATAGTCCCTGATATAATCTTCAATCCGCATGCCATCCCGTCCAGAATGACGATAGGCCAGCTGCTTGAGATGCTGGCCGGCAAGACAGGAGCCCTGGCAGGGAAGAAATTCAATGCATCTGCTTTCAGCCATCCGAGGGAGGAGGAGATAAGGAAACTGATGAAGGACATGGGATTCAGGGATGACGGCAAGCAGGTAATATACAACGGGAAGACAGGCGAGAAATACAAGGTCCTGGTTTTTTCAGGGCTTTCATATTACATGAAGCTCGACCACATGGTATCTGACAAGATACATGCAAGGAGCAGGGGACCTGTTACACTTCTGACGAAGCAGCCAACTGAAGGCAGGGCAAAGAGGGGTGGTTTGAGGATAGGTGAGATGGAGCAGCAATGCCTTATTGGGCATGGAGCAGCCCTGACGCTTAAGGAGAGATTTGACTCGGATAAGGCAATAGTGCCAATCTGCAAGAGGTGCGGGATGATTGTAATATATGACACAATAAAGAACAGGACACATTGCCCGATCTGCAAGGACAGCGGGGTTGCATGGATAGAGACAGGCCATGCATTCATGCTGACATTGGACGAGCTGAGGGCAATGGGCATATACCCAAAGATGGTCATGGAGGAACTGTAGCAGTTCATGAGTGATTGATATGGTGGTTACGGACAAGATAGGAAGTATTGAATTCAGCATATTTTCACCAGAATTGATAAAGAATCTGGCAAGGGTAAGGGTTGTGACATCAGACCTCTATGATGCGGATGGTTATCCTGTTGAGGGAGGGGTGATGGACCCAAGGCTCGGTGTGATAGACCCTGGTCTCCATTGCAGGACATGCAGCGGCGGAATTGGCGACTGCCCTGGTCATTTCGGTTATCTGGAGCTGGCAAAACCAATAATCCACATGCTTTATACAAAAACAATCTACCATTTGTTAAAGCTCACATGCAGGAAGTGCAACAGGATAATGATAAAGGAGAGCAGGGAAGAGGTGCTGGATAAAATACATCTAACCTCCCCAAGCAAATGCCCCTTCTGCAAGACAAAGCAGAAGAAGATAACCTTTGCAAAACCCTATGCATATTATGCTGATAAAACAGAGCTGAACCCCCTTGATATAAGGGAGAGATTCGAGAAAATCCCAGCAAAGGATTTGAAGAGGATAGGAATCAGGGGAGGAAGACCGGAATGGCTTATACTTACATTGTTCCCGGTCCCACCGGTCACTATTAGACCCTCCATAACCCTTGAGGGTGGAGAAAGGTCTGAGGATGACCTCACACACAAGCTTGTTGACATAGTGAGGATAAACCAGAGCCTCAAGGAGAACATAGATATAGGCGCTCCGGAGTTTATCCTGAACGATTTATGGGAACTTGTCCAGTACCACATCTCAACATACTTTGACAATGAGCTGACAGGGGCCCCCCTGGCAAGGCACAGGTCCGGCAGGGCTTTGAAGGGTCTTGTCCAGAGGCTTAAGGCAAAGGAGGGGAGGATAAGGGGTAATCTGTTGGGTAAGCGGGTGAATTTCTCTGCCAGGACTGTTATATCACCTGACCCCACAATCTCCATAAATGAGGTTGGCGTCCCTGAAATAGTTGCAAGGGAGCTGACAGTCCCTGTTTATGTTACCAAACTGAACATGAAGCGTGTTAAGGATTTGTTCAGGGCTGAAAAGATAAACTATGTAATAAGACCCGACGGCAGAAGGATAAAGGTCACGAAGGAGAATAAGAGGGAACTGATGAACAGCGCAGTGGCTGACTGGGTTGTGGACAGGCAGCTGGAGAACGGTGATATTGTCCTGTTCAACAGGCAACCCTCCCTGCACAGGATATCCATGATGGCTCACAGGATTAAGATAATGCCATATAGGACATTCAGGATTGCGCCGAGTGTGTGCCCTCCGTATAACGCAGATTTTGACGGGGATGAGATGAATCTCCATGTCCCCCAGACAGTGGAGGCAAGGACAGAGGCCCTGCTCCTGATGGATGTTCAGAACAATATAATCTCACCGAAATTCGGTGGTCCCATAATCGGCTGCGACCTGGACCAGATATCCGGCTTGTATCTGCTTACAGAGAAAGGTTATGTTTTGAACAGGGAGGATGCTTCCCAGCTTTTTGCCAGTGCCGGAATTGATATGGAACTTCCTGACGAGAAGGAATTTACAGGAAAGGAACTGTTCTCCCTTCTCCTGCCCAAGGGACTGAATATGGAGTTCAAGGCACAATGCTGCAAGAGCTGTGATAAATGCCTGAAAAGGGATTGCAAGCATGATGCCTGGGTTCTTATTAAGAACGGGGTTGTGCTCAAGGGGAGGATAGACAAGAAAAGCGTGGGCGCGGAGAAGGGAAGGATAATAAACAAATTGGGGAGATTGTACAGCAAGGAGGAGATTAGGGGATTTATAGACAACAGCGGAAGACTGGGCGTTGCATTCTTAATGAGGAGAGGATTCTCATTGGGTTTATCAGACCTTGATTTACCTGAAGGAGTAAGGAAGGACATAGCAGAGGAGATAGAAAAGGGTATAAAGGAATCAGATACATTGATTGAGAAGTTCAGGAAGAATGAGATGAGAATCCTGCCAGGCATGACTGCTAAGGATTCCCTGGAGGCCCAGATAATGAATGCCCTTGCCTCTGGTGTGAGCAGGGTGAGTGATATAGTAATAGAGAACATAAAAACCAATGACATTGTTCACATGTATACCTCTGGTGCAAAAGGGAGTGTAATCAACACAACCCAGATGGCAGCTGTTGTCGGCCAGGAAACCATCCTGGGCAAGAGGATAAAAAGAGGGTATCTGAACAGGACCCTTTCCCATATCAAGAAGGGGGATTTGTCCCCGCAATCCCATGGCTTTGTACCAAGGGGATTCAAACATGGTCTCACACCCTTCGGGCTTTTCTGGAATATAATGAACGGTAGAGAGGGTTTAATGGACAAGTCCCTCAGGACAAGGAAATCAGGATACATGCAGAGGAGGCTTGTCAATGCCCTGCAGGACCTGAAGGTAATGCACGATGGCACTGTCAGGAACAGTGTAGGTGAAATAATACAGTTCAGGGCAGGAGAGGATGGAATAGATCCCTCAAAGTCTGACTGGGGCAAACTGGAATGGAGGGAGGAGGTCAAGTAATTATGCACGGACTACCGCTAAAACTTAAGAATGAACTGAATGAATACCTTGAGAAGAACAAGGTATCAAAGGAAAGGCGGGAGAGGTTGAGAGGGATTGTAAAAGAGCTTTACAAAAACACTGTCTATGATTCCCAGGAGCCGGTGGGTGTGGTGGCAGCCCAGTCCCTTTCCGAACCAACTACTCAAATGAGTGTTGATTTTGGGGAGAAAGTCATACTCAAATGCAACGGGATTATCAGAATTATCAAAATCGGTGAATTTATAGACAAAGCCATCGGGAGTTTAGACAAAAAGGATACAGACGGCTGGGAGGTTTGTGATGTCTCAGACAAAGGCTTGTTCGTCCCGGGCCTGAACGAAAAGGAAAAGATAGAGTGGAAACAGGTCAAAGAGATAAGCAGGCACAAAGCCCCCGAAACCATGCTGGAAATAAAGACCATGTCCGGAAGAAAAATCATAGCAACGGATTCCCATTCCTTTGTTGTAAGAAAGGAGAACAAAATTGTGCCTGTCTCGGGAAAGATTTTGAAAACCGGTGACAGGATACCTTCTCTGTTATTCCTCCCGGAAAACTGCCTGCAGCAGCTGGAAACCAGGCCCATATTAAAAGAGCAGAGGTTTGCCAAGAAACCGCTTCCAGAAACATTAAATCTCACCAGGGAACTTGGCTGGATTTTTGGTGCATATCTTGCAGAGGGAAACTGCACGCCAAACTTTGTTTCCTTCTCAAACACAGACGGGACATTCCTTTCCAAAATCAGGGAATTTGCCAACACGTTCGGGTTCAGTTTCAACGAGTATGACAACACAAGGGGATTCGCACTCTCCCATGATATCAGGGTGAATTCAAAACAGCTTTCAAGGCTGCTCAAAAAAACATGCGGCACAGGCTCCGGAAACAAGCACGTCCCGGATTTCGCTTACAGCGCGAATGAAGATTTCGCAGCAGGATTAATAAGCGGGTATTTTGACGGTGACGGAAACATTTCAGTCCAGAGAGGGATGCTCAGGGTTTCCTCCAAGTCCCCTGAATTGATAAACGGGATTGCCCTGCTCCTAACAAGATTCAAAATATTTGCCACAAAACCCCATGGGATACGAGAGTTCAACCTGACAATACCCTTCAAGCATGCCAAACAATTCAAAGAGAAAATAGGCCTTAACATCAGGAAAAAGAAAGAAAGGCTTGATAAACTCTGCGAGTTTCCGGAAAACATAAAGGATTTCATAGACATGATTGGCGGATTTGGGGATATCCTTTATAAAGTCGCAAAAAAACTAAAGTACCCAACCAGATATGTGAATAATTTCACCAATAGGCAAAGGGTGGGGAGAACCACGCTTTTCAGATATATAAAACTTTTTGAAAAATTGGCAAAAGAAAAAAATACAGATATAGAAAAAGAACTACGGATTTTGCGCAGGATGTTCAATTCTGATGTAATCTGGGACAAAATAATCAGTATTTCCAAAGCAAAACCTTCCAGTGAATATGTTTATGACCTGTCTGTCCCCGGCCTGGAGACCTTCACAACCTCTGAAGGAATAGTAACCCATAATACCATGCGTACCTACCACTTTGCAGGAACTGCAGGCATACAGGTAACCCTGGGCCTGCCAAGGATGCTGGAAATCTTTGATGCAAGGAAGGAACCCAGAACCCCCACAATGACTGTTTATCTTAAGCCGGGGCTTTCCAAGGAGCAGGTAAAGAGGACAGGAGAAAACATAAAAGAGGTAAAGATTAAGGATGTTGTTTTTTCAACCGTGCTTGACCTGACAGACCTCTGGATAAAGTGCAAGCTGGACCTGGCAAAGTTAAAGGCTCTGGATATAGGACCGGAAAAATTATCGAAAATAGTAAGGCTGAGGAACACGAATGTCGCCCTGGATGGGGACACCCTGACAATAAAACCCAAGAAGGCTGATTTGAGGAATCTGAGAAGGCTCAAGTACTCCCTTCTCGAAACCCATATAAAAGGAATCAGGGGAATCTCCCAGGTTGTGGTTACAAGGGAAGAAACATCTTCGGGTCATCTGGAATGGGTTGTAAACACACTGGGCAGCAACCTTAAGAAGGTATTTGAGATAGACGGTGTTGACACCTCCAGGACAGTATGCAACAACATATTTGAGGTTTGCGACGTTCTGGGAATCGAGGCAGCAAGAAATGCAGTAATAAAACAGGTCCAGTACACGATGGAGGAGCAGGGCCTTGGTGTCGATGTGAGATACATAATGCTTCTGGCTGACCTGATGACAGTTGTGGGAAAGATAAGGGCAATAGGCCGTTACGGTATCGCAGGTCAGAAGGCCTCGGTTTT
This sequence comes from Candidatus Aenigmatarchaeota archaeon, assembly GCA_030615165.1. Taxonomy (GTDB): domain Archaea; phylum Aenigmatarchaeota; class Aenigmatarchaeia; order QMZP01; family QMZP01; genus JAUWZW01. The sequence goes on along the minus strand of JAUWZW010000020.1, from coordinate 5,697 downwards.
TGTCAGGGCTGCATTCGAGGAAACCAAAAAGCATCTGATTAATGCTGCAATACGGGGGGAAAAGGACCCCATGAAAGGAACGGTTGAGAACATAATGACGAACCAGATTGTTCCCATAGGAACAGGCACATTCACCCTTATCGGAAAAATCCCCGAAAAGGGCAAGAGAAGAAAAGCCGCAGCAAAACCAAAGCCCGCAGCAGCAAAACCCAAACCCAAACCAAAACCCAAGAAATCCCCGGGAAAGAAAAAAAGCAAGGCAGGAAAGAAGCCAGGGAAATAAACTTTATATTTTCATTAACGCTTTTAAAACAATTAACCAATTTAAATTGAGGAGCAGAAAAGGATTTATATGCCGGAAAGAACAGTCCAAATCCCGGATGGTGTGGAAGTGAAACTTGAGGGCAATTCCCTAGTTGTGAGAGGCCCCAAGGGGGAGCTTTCCAGGGAATTCAGGGACCCGAGAATCAGGACAGAGGTCAAGCCGGACCAGGTGAGGTTCTCCGCTGAGATTAAGAGGAGAAAGATCCTTGCCCTTTTGGGAACATGGGCAGCCCATTCAAGGAATATGATAACAGGGGTCACAAAGGGATGGGAGGCAAGACTGAAGGTTGTTTATTCCCATTTTCCAATCAAGCTCGGTCAGGAAGGAGACAAGGTCCTTATCCAGAACTTCATGGGCGAAAGAAAACCCAGGGTCGCAAGCATAATTGGTGAGACAAAGGTGGAGCTTAAGAAGGACGAGATAATCCTTACAGGCATTAACAAGGAGGAAGTGGGCCAGACAGCAAGCAACATAGAGCTTGCAGCCAAGGTTACCGGTTATGACAGAAGGGTATTCCAGGACGGCTGCCACCTTGCCCAGAAATGCAAACCGATTGAACCCGAAGACCCTCGGGAGAAAGAAAAAGAGGGGGAAGCGAATGAAAAAAAGAAAATTCAGGTTTAAGAGGCAGGAAGGCTACAGGCTTGTGAAGCTCAAGAAGAAGTGGAGGAGACCAAGGGGAAGGCATTCAAAGCTCAGGATGCACGAAAAGGCAAGGGGCAGATACCCAGGCCCTGGTTACAGGTCCCCGAAACTCACCCGGGGTTTGACCCGCTCTGGCTTGAGGGAAGTTAGGGTTTCAAACCCCAAAGAGGTTGGGAATGCAGACCCGGAAAAGGATTTAATAGTTATAGCAAGTTCTGTCGGAAACAAGAAGGCCTGGGATATAGTTAAAGCAGCCAAATCCAAGGGAATAAAGCTCAGGAACAAACCCGTAGCTCCCCTGAAAAAGCCAAAACCCGAAAAGGAAAAGGAGAAAGAATCCAAGGAAAAGAAAAAGAAAAAGGAAGAACCCAAAGAAAAAGAGAAAGAACCCAAAGAGGAGAAAAAGGAGAAAGAGGAAAAGAAGAAGAAGTAGAAGGGGAGAAACAATTTAAAGGTGTGGCTCATAAATTATTAACAGTTAAGGTATGATATGTTCAGGGACAATTGCCCTCTCTGCGGGACAAAGGGAAAGAACTGGAAAGGGAAAAACGACGTATTTGTCTGCCCCAATTGTTCATCCATTTATTCTGAGTTCGGCCTGGTTATCGAGGCGCAGAGGGATATCCCGGAGTTCTGGAGTTAAGTTTAAAACCTGAACAGGAATTTTTTCAAATCTATCCTGTTGTTCTGGATTTCTATCCCTTCCTTTTTCAGGAGCTCGGATTTCTTCTCCACACTCCGTGAATAACCGCCTAGTAAACCATCAGCTCTTATTACCCTATGGCATGGAATCCTTGGTGCATGCGGATTTCTCTTGAGCGCCTGCCCGACTGCCCTGTATGCCCTGGTGTTGAGAGTCCTGGCAATCTCAGAGTATGTTGTGACCTTTCCCTCTGGTATCCTTTTTGTGAGCTCCAAAACCTTTTCGGAAAACTTCATCATTCCACCAGCCTTGTTGTCACAATGGGCTTTTCAGCCACTATTATGGTGTGCTCTGCTTGGGCAATCTTTTTGTTTTCTGCTTCTTTAAGGACAGGATAGGTCTCCAGAGCGCCAACAGCCTCCAGCTGCCTCAGGGCAAGGGAGACCTTGACAGGCGAGATTTTCTTGTAGAGCCATCTCTTTGCAAAGGGCAGCTGGTGGTATTCGTCTCTCGCCAAAGCCAGGATTTTTCTTGCCTCTGTCAGCCTTACAGGCCTGTCCATCAGATACCTGTATATCTCTGTAACACCGGACTCCTTTACAAACCCGTTGGTTTCTGTTATGAAGGGCTCCAGGGCAATAACATCCCCTTCCTTGAATACATGCTCGGATTCATTCTTCACATTGGGTATTGAAGGAGAGCCGTGGAAAACATATTTGTCCAGTGTGTGACCGGTAAGGTTCACAATCAGGCCGAGCCCTTCCCCCTTTACCGTGTTCTCTATAACCTCGCTAATCTCTGCAACAGAAACCCCGGGCTTTATGATTTTTACTGCATTCTCCAGAACCTTCCAGGCGCAGTCAATCAGGGGGCTCTTTTCAGAGCAGTATGTGAATGCCAGGTCCCCTATGTACCCGTCAACATGGGTTCCTATATCAATCTTGACCAAATCCCCTGGCTCTATAACCCTTGTGTCCGCAGCGCTGGGTGTGTAATGTGCTGCTATTTCATTCAGGGAAATGTTAACCGGAAATGCAGGCTTCCCTCCCTTCTGCTCAGTCAGGGATTCTATCATCCCTGCCAAATCCAGCAGCTTTAAGCCGGGCCTGATTTTCTTCTCAATTTCCTGTCTTACCTCTGCAGCAATCCTTCCGGCTTTCCTGTATTTTTCCAGAACTGCCTTTTCCATAGGAATTTATTGCAAAACAGATTAATAAACAGTTGCAATTCTTTCAAAAAAACAAAAACATTTATTAGTAGTTCGACACAAATAATAATCAAGAAATCTTGTGCGTTAGCACGAGAGATGAACGCACATCTCTTGAACTGGCGTTCAAGAAATTCTAAATGTTGAATAAAGGAGGTATTCAAATGGCCGCAAGAAGGAGAAAGAAAACAGCAAGAAAAAGGAAAAGATAAGTACTGATTCCGGGTTGATTTTTCTGTTTTCTCTTTTATTTTATTAGTGAGGACTTGAACCTATGCGGCTTGTATGCCTCAAGTCTGATGACCTTGCATTTTATTCCCATACTCTTTAGTTTCTTATCCAAATCCTTGGTGAAATGTGTCTGATCATAGCCCAGACATATAATAGCAGGCTTTATTCTTTCTATCACTTCAAACTTGTTTTCCCTGCCGCCCAGCAAAGCCCTGTCAACAAAATCCAGCCTTTTCACAGCCCTTAACCTTTTATCCTCATTCTGTTTGGGAAGCCTTCCCTTGACCCTTCTGACAGTGGAATCCCTTGCTATCACAACAACCAGGAAATCCCCGTGTTTCTTCGCTCCCTTTAGGAAATATTCATGACCTTTGTGCAATTTATCAAATGTCCCGAAAACCAATACTTTTTTCATGAAGGACCCCCACCTACATTAAATTAAATGCAAGGCTAAAAATAAGATTGACCAGTCCGGCTATAACCCCGACTATGTAGACCCTCTGGACCCTTATGGGTCTGGGTATCGCATAGTATTTCTCAAGGGTACTGATTATTCCCTCAACCTTTATTGCAGCCTTGAAAGATGCCGGGAGGATGAAACCGAACGGCTTGACAAGCCTGAGAAGGCTTATTTCTATGAGCAGGATATCAATGATAACCATTATAGCCGGATATATTAAAATCCCGAGTGTATGACTCAGCCAGGAAAACAGAATAAGGTTTGAAGCGCCCAGGAGTGAGAGGACAAAAACGGGTGCACTGGGCAGAAAGGCGGATATGTAAGCCCAGGTCGCGACAGATATCTTCCTGTAAATCAGGTAGCCCAAGGCATAGGAAACAATGCCCATGGCAGTAAATACAATCAGAATGGTGAGCAGGTCCCACATAGATATATTTTTATTTATGCAAGCTAATAAACAAGCATGACAGGCGAAGCCCTATACATGAAAGATTCCTATCTGAAAGAATTCGAGGCAGAGGTAGTCTCGGTCAAGGAGAGCAAGTTCATTGCCCTCAATCAGACAGCATTTTATCCGAATTCCGGGGGCCAGCCGCACGACACAGGGACAATGGCAAGGGTTTCTGATGGCAAGATTTTTAAGGTTGTTTATGCCGGAAAATTTGGCGGGCAGATATCTCATGAGGTTGAAAATCCTGAGGGCGCCGAACTGAAACCAGGAGACAGGGTGAAATGCCGGATAGACTGGGACAGAAGATACAGGCTGATGAGGTTGCATACTGCCGCCCACATAATCAGCGAGGTCATAAACAAGGAAACAGGAGCCCTTATTACGGGCAACCAGCTTGATGTTGAGAAATCCAGGATAGACTTTTCGGTCCCTGAATTTGACAGGGAAATGCTCAAGAGTTATGAGGAAAAGGCAAACGAAATCGCCAATCAGGGAATCGACCTTGCGTTAGAGTTTAAATCCAGGGACGAGGTCATAAATGACCCTAAAATGACAAAGCTTGCGAAGGGCATTGAATCCCTGCCCCAAGACATCAGGGTCCTGAGGATAGTGAGAATCGGGGATTTTGATGCCCAGGCAGACGGCGGGACCCATGTGAAAAACACAAAGGAAATCGGCAAAATAGAATTTATTGACTTCGTGAACAAGGGCAAGAATAACCGCAGGATTTACTTCAGGTTATCTTATAATGAGGCTTAAGCAATCATATATACTACATGTTCATTGGTTAACCAATCATACAGTTATTTGCTTAACCTCATTAAACCAATCTGAAACCTATTCACCGATTACAGTAAGGACAATCTCGCGTTTTCTTGGTTTTGTATCGAAATCCAAAATTATGAGATTCTGCCATGTGCCGAGCAGGAGCTTCCCGTCCTGGAACGGAACGGTTAAGCCGGGTCCCATAAGGGTTGCCCTCACATGGGATTTCCCGTTGTCATCCCCCCATGTCTCCTTGTGCCTGTACTTTATGTCAGAAGGAACAAGCCTCTCTATCGCATCCTTAAAATCTCCAACAAGATTCGGCTCGAACTCTATTGTGGATACGCTTGCTGTTGAGCCTGGGACGAAAATATTAACAACCCCGCTCTTTATTTTGGATTCTGCAACTGCCCTGGAAATATGCTCTGTTATGTTTACCAAATCCGTCTCGGGCTCTGCCCGGACAGAAATCCTTTTGCTAAAAACCGCCATAATATCCCTTTTATTATTGAGCAAGAATAAATATATTAAATGGACCGCCCGGATAACTGCCTGAGCGGTCTTCGGAAGGGGAATATGTATTGATACACGGTTAGTTTGGGGTATATATTATGATAGACATTGCATCTCTTGCGACCCAATTCTTGAACTGGGCCCAGAACCTTGCAATAACATGGGGATATCTGGGCATCTTTCTGGTCAGCCTTATCGGTAACGCGTCCATAATCCTGCCGGTTCCCGCATATATAGTTGTTATTGCGGCAGGCGCGTATCTCAACCCGTGGCTGGTAGGCATAGTGGCAGGTGTGGGGGCTGCACTGGGGGAGCTGACAGGTTATGGGGTGGGTTTCGGCGGCAGAAAGATTGTTGAGAAGAAACACAGGAAGATTCTGAAAAAATCCAAGCTCTGGGCAGAGAAGCACGGCATGTTTTCCCTGCTTGTGCTTTTCGCTGCAACCCCCCTTCCAGA
>JAUWZW010000074.1 GCA_030615165.1 Candidatus Aenigmatarchaeota archaeon | reverse complement strand
AAGGGAGATTTTGAGGAGCAGGGCGCAGGTGACCAGGGCATGATGTTCGGCTTTGCCACAAACGAGACCCCTGAGTTCATGCCATTACCTATTGTCCTGGCTCACAAGCTTACCATGAAGCTGACAGAGGTCAGGAAGAATGGAACCCTTCCATATCTGAGACCCGATGGTAAATCACAGGTCACTGTTGAGTATGAAGACGGCAAGGCAAAGAGGATAGACACGGTTGTTATAGCGGCCCATCACTCAAAGGATGTTGACATGGAAAAGCTGAGGCAGGAAATAAAGGAACAAGTGATAAAACCGATTGTGGGAGGCATGGCTGATGAGAATACAAAATATCTCATCAACGCCACCGGAAGATTCGAGCACGGGGGACCGCCTGCTGACACCGGTGTTACAGGAAGAAAGATAATAGTGGATACCTATGGCGGTCATGGGAGCCATGGCGGAGGTGCCTTCTCAGGAAAGTGCATAACAAAGGTTGACAGGTCCGCAAGCTACATGGCGCGCTACATAGCAAAGAATGTTGTGGCAGCAGGGCTTGCTGACAAGTGCGAGGTGCAGATTGCATATGCAATCGGCGTTGCCCAACCCGTTTCCCTTTATGTGGACACATTCGGCACGCATAAAATCCCGGAAGAAAAGATTGAGGAGCTTATTAAGAAACACTTTGACCTCAGGCCAAAGGCCATAATCGAGTATCTAAACCTGAAACGGCCCATATACAGAAAAACCGCTAATTACGGCCACTTCGGCAGGGATGACCCTGACTTCACATGGGAAAGGACAGACAAGGCCGAGGAACTGAAAAAAGAGGCAGGAGCGGGTGTTGACACGGGCATGATTACAGCCTGAGTGAGACTTAATTTAGCACCATTCCGAACTTATTTTTACCCCACAATCATGCCTATTATGCCTGCCCCGCCCAGAACAACAATACTGACTATTGTGGCTGAAATCAGCACGCCAAGGCAAACTGCCAGAAAACTTCTTTTCCAGTCCAGCCCGAGAATCCATGCGATTATTGTGCCTGTCCATGCTCCTGTTATAGGAAGCGGAATTCCGACATAGACTGCCAGACCAAGCATTCCGTATTTTTCTATATAGGGTCTGCCCCTTCTGTGTATCCTGTCCAGCAGGTTCCTGCACCATGCAAAGCGGTCAAATAAGCCCCCATAAAGCGCACAGAGCGCAATGTAAATGGGGAAGAAGACAAGGCAGTTGAAAATTATGGCTGTTAATATCACAAGCCAGGGATTCAGCCCAAGGGCAATTCCCAATGGGATGCCTCCCCTAAGTTCTGTCACTGGTGCAAGCGTTGTCAGAATGACTGGCCAAAGCTGGTCGAGCATAAGAATTATTTCTCCCTTTTCTTATAAATAAAAATATCTAAAACCAGTCATATTCTGCCTGTTCTGATTCTTCCTTTTTGTTCTCCTGTTTTTTCTTTATATGCCTGAGAAATTCCCCCGGCCGCATGACCCTGACCCCCATGTACCCGTCATGCTCCAGGAGATGGTGGTCATTGCTTATTATATACCTGGCCCCGCCTGCAAGCGCAGCCTCGAAGTAAAGGTTGTCTGATTTATCAGAACATACGTCAACCCTTATCTCTGGTCTGGGCACGTATATGGCCCTGGAATAGAACCTTATAATCTTGTGCAGGTAGTCTGCAGGCGGCCTGACCTTCTCAAGGATGAATATGTTCTCGTTCTTTGTCTTGCCTGAATAAACAGCCAGGAGCTTCTGCTCTATGCACAGGTCTATTATCCTGCCCGAGGCGCTGCGCCTCTTCCACCTTCCTGCAATTATAAGGTTTGTGTCAATCACAACCTTCATGAGCGCTCTTGTCTCTGACATCTGAACCAGTGGGGCTACCCGGATTTCCATATCCCCGATTAATTTTGTAATCGTTTCTTTGGGGTGAACCCTAGACCTTTCTTTTTGAAAGAAAGGGATCGGGATTTGAACCGGAGTCTCGAGCTGTTTATGAACTTTTCTATTCTTTTCCTTGAGGTTTTCTTGTGGAAGCGGGAGCTCCCGTAAGAAAAGCTCACCCTAAGCTCGGATGCTAACCAAGCTACACCATAGCCCCCGTGTTGCATATATTATCTTATCTTAGAATAATATATGATTATGAAAACCTATCTTCCTCCCAAAAGGTTCTGGGAGATAGATTTCTTTCGCTGCATCGCAATAATCATGATGATAGTTTTTCATTTCCTGTATGATATAAATTATTTTGGTTTTTATAATGTTATCCTCCATTCCGGGTTCTGGCGGGTTTTTGCGCACATCACAGCCGGCATATTCATTTTTCTGGTCGGCATCTCATTGACCATAAGCTATTCCAGGGCAAGGCTTAGAAAAACCAGGAAACAGTTAAGATTGAAATATCTGGGTAGAGGTCTGAAAATATTCTCTCTGGGGCTTATAATAACCCTGATAACATACCTTTTTCTGAATCAGGGATTCGTAATATTCGGGATACTCCATTTCATAGGGATTTCTGTTATACTCGCATACCCCCTGCTGAAATACCGCGTTCTGAATCTCTTATTGGGCATATTCTTCATTGCTTTCGGTTTTTACATTAATAGTTTCACATTCGGTTTTCCTTGGCTTCTCTGGCTTGGTTTAAAGCCCGCTTTTTTCTATACTCTGGATTATTTCCCTCTCCTTCCCTGGTTTGGCCTTGCCCTTATAGGATTGTTTATAGGAAACACCTTCTATAAAAACAACAAAAGGCAGTTCAGAATACCAGAACTTTCAAGAATAAAATCCATAGGGTTGTTCTGCTTTCTGGGCAGGCATTCGCTTATTATTTAC
>JAUWZW010000055.1 GCA_030615165.1 Candidatus Aenigmatarchaeota archaeon | reverse complement strand
AATGACCTGCAAGCAGGCAGAATCTCCCTGAAGGAATTCTCTTTGCTTGTAACAGATGAGGCGCACCATTCCATCGGCAGGTATTCCTATCCATTTGTTGCAAGGCGCTACCTTAAGGAGGCAGAGAATCCAAGGATTCTGGGCCTGACTGCAAGCCCTGGAGCTACAAAGGAGAAGATTAATGAGATATGCCAGAACCTTGGGATAGAGGCTGTGGAGATAAGGACAGAAAAAGACAGGGATGTTATCCCCTATGTCAAGGAAAAACAGATAGAATGGATTTATGTTGAACTGCCTGACTCCTTTCTGAGGATAAAAAAACTGCTTGATTCTGTTTACCAGTCCAGGATAAGGACCTTGCAAAAACTGGGATTTATTAGGAAGAAGAGGGTTTCTAAGAAGGAACTTTTACAGTTACAGGCAAAACTTATGAGTGGGGTGAAGGAGGGCTACAGGAAGGCATTGTTCGGGATATCACCCTGCATTCAGGCAATAAAAATAGAGCATGCCCGTGGTCTTCTTGAAACCCAGGGAATCTCTATACTTGAAAAGTATTGGAAAAAGTTAAGAAGTGACAATTCCAAGGCAAACCAGAGGATTGTTGCAAACAAGGATGCGCAGGCTGCAATGCTCCTGACACAAGAGCTCAAGGAATCCGGTTCAAAACACCCAAAGATAGGAAAACTCTGCAGCATAATCAACCAACAGCTTTTGAAAAAGCGGGATTCAAAGATAATAGTTTTTGCAAACTACAGGGATACTGTAAAAGAGATAGTAGGTGTTCTTGAAAAAATCCCTGGGGCAAGACCAGTCATGCTGATTGGTCAGAAAGAGGGTATATCGCAAAAGGAGCAGATTGAAAACATCAAAGAATATGAAAAAGGGACATATAATTGCCTTGTCACAACATCTATTGGGGAGGAGGGCTTATCATTAGAGTCAGCAGATATAGCTATTTTTTATGAGGTCGTGCCAAGTGAGATTAGAAATATTCAAAGAAGGGGGAGAGTGGCAAGGGTCAAGATAGGTAAAATATTTGTATTGGTGACGAAAGGAACTCGGGATGAGGCATACAGATGGAGCGCTTATCATAAGGAAAAAACAATGAAGAGAACATTATACGGAATGAAGGGTGACAGAAAAGAACCCAGAAAGACCCAGTTCACCCTGGACAAATTCTGAGAACTGCCTTAATATATATACTTCAGCACCGAAATCTTTATAAAGGGGTAAGCTCATATTATATTATCTGATAAATATGTCACTGAAAAGGGGTAAAAAACCAAAAAGAAGGGCAGAAAAGAGAAAGCCGGAGAAGATGGCAGGGAAAAAACCAGGTACTACTTGCCCTGAGTGCGGTTCAGGAAGCATAAGATATGATTCTATCAGGGGCGAATCTGTTTGTGAGCAGTGTGGCACTGTTCTGAAGGAATCCATGATTGACCTTACCCAGGAATGGAGGGCATTTGATGAAGACCAGAGGAGCAGAAGGGTCAGGACAGGCGCGGTTCTGACACCAACAAAGCATGACCATGGGATAACCACAGAGATTGGAAAGGGAAGGGGTGAACTCTTCAAGGTCCCACCAAGGAAAAGGGCACAGTACTACAGGCTTACAAAGTGGCATAAAAGACTTATAAAATCAACAGACAGGAATCTTTCCTTTGCTTTCTCAGAACTTCAGAGGTTGATTTCATTTTTAAGGCTTTCCAGGGCAATCCATGAGAGGGTTGCCAGGCTGTATCAAGAGGCTGTCAATAGGGGTCTTGTCAGAGGAAGGTCAACAGAATCCATAATTGCTGCCCTGCTTTACACTACATGCAGGGAAGAAGGAGCACCAAGGACGCTTGATGAGATTTCAAAGGCCTCTGGAATAAACAAGAAGGATATAGGGAAGACATACAGGTACATAGCAAGAAAGCTTCATATAAGGATTCTCCCTGCAAAGGCGAAGGATTATGTCCCAAGGTTCGGCTCTATGCTCGGCTTATCCGAAAAGGTTCAGGTAAGGGCAGTCGATGTTCTCAATGATGCAAGCAAATATGATGTGACCTCTGGAAAGGGACCAATAGGTGTTGCAGCAGCAGCATTATATATATCAGCTGTTCTGGAAGGAGAGAAGAAAACACAGAGAGAGGTTGCTGACATAATCGGTGTTACAGAGGTTACAATCAGGAACAGATATAAGGAAATGGTTGAAACCCTTGGAATAAAGGATGAAGTGGAAGAGAAGGTCAAAGAGGAAGAAGAAACAATAAACAAAAAGAAATAAAAATTATTTCTTTGTTTGCACTACTCTAAACCATGCCCCTGCGGGCACAATTTTTGAACAATCAGGCAATAATTGTTTGCACTACAAGCCCGATTATATTTATTAACCAACTCATAGCAATATTATATTATAACAGTTAACTGTTATTATCTTTGTAGTGCAAATTTGGGGTTTGAGGGGGAATGGTCTACAAAATATACAAAAAGGTAAAGGGAAAAAAACATGGTCCCTATTTCTATAAAACCGTGAGAACAGCAGAAGGCAAGATAAAGACAATCTATCTTGGAAAAACAAAAGAGGAAGCCCTTAAAAGGGAAGCAGAGCTCTTGAAAAAGGGACAGAAGAAAACGAAAAAGGGAATCAGAACAGTAAGGATACTGAGACATGACAAGAGAATGCTGTATTGGATAATGGTTCCTGTACTTGCTATAATCATTGCCGGCTTTTTTCTTTATACTATACCTACATCAGTGACAATCAAACCCATAATAGAGATAAAAACACAGTCAGGAATCCCGGGAACCTACGAACTGACAGAAACCCTGGAAGGCAACTATAATCTCAAGGTCTTCTCCACCCCTGTAGAGCCTGAAAAGCCAAAACCCGAGATGGAAATAAGGGAAATAGAATCCCCTCCTGAAAAAATAGAATCAAAAATAGATTCTTATTCCGGTACCCAGCCAGAAAGAGGAAAGATAAACACCCCAGTTGTTGCAGTGAAGCAGGAGCTAACCTTCAAGGAAGCCACAATTACCCTGCCGAAAACAGGCCCTGTCAATACCATAGTTTATTGCCCTGACTTCAATTTTGAAACCTTTACCTGCCCTGCCTGGGAAAAAACCAGAATTCCCTTCCAGGAAACAGCAGACACAATCAGCTTCAGGGCCACCAGATTCTCAGCCTACGGCGGGGCGCTGATTGAGATAAGCAAGGCAGAGCATTTGGATGAAAACAGGACTCTCATCTCTGATATTTATGAACAAGTCAAGGCTTTGGACAGCATCTGGAGCGAGCCGATTTATCATAATGAGTATGTAAGAATTACGTTTAAGCAGGCATTGGACAACACACGAGATATAACTATTTATGCAAGGTCAAATGCTTCTGCTGATATTGAGGTGTATAGAGAGAATGATGATAATTTAATAACCAAATTTGAGAACATTGCAGGGGAAAACTGGTATAAAGTTTATTTAACTAATTTAGCAGAAGGAGAAAGTTACGATGTTTTTGATTTGAAGATTATTGGAGATAATCAAGCTGGTGTTGAGTTTGATTATATTGTTGATCCTCCAGCAAACGAATCTGATACTGTCTATAGATGTGGGACTTTAGATTCTCCTGGAACCTACACTATGAATCAGTCTATTATAAACAATACTTTAACAGGTGATTGTATAATCATAACTTCCCAAAATGTAACTTTGGATTGTGCAGGATATTATATTTCAAGTAGTTCAAGTGAATCAGGGATTTATTCTAATCAGTTTAATACAACAATAAAGAATTGTAATATAACTATGGGGTTTGTAGGAACTGGAATTGAATTTAGTAATGTAAATAATTCTTTTATCACTAATAGCACCTTAAATAGTAATTATAATGGAATTATTCTTTTTGATAGTTCGTATAATAAGATTACAGAAATGATAATAGATGATAGTACTGGTGATGCGATTGGTCTATCTTCAGCCAGTTCAAATATATTTGAAAATATAAATATAGATACTGATGATGATGCTGGTGGAACTGGAGTAATTAGGATAACTGGTAGCTCAAAACATAATATTTTTAAGGAAACAAATATTATAACAATGCAAGCTCCTGTAGGAATAAGCAATTCTGATTCTACTAACAATACTTTTTTAAATTGTTCTTATTATGGGCAGGAAACTATTACTCAAGGAGAACTAATCAGAAAATGGTATTATAGAGCTTATGTCAATGACACCGCAGGAAATAATGTAAGTAATGCAAATGTAACAGCTTTTAATGTTTCAGATGATTATCAGTTTAATTTAACAACAGGATCTAATGGTTATACTTCTCTAGGAGAAATCATAGATTATGTTAATAATGGGACAAGAATTTATTATTCACTTTATAATATTTATGCTTCAAATAGTTCATATCAAACAGTAAATCATACTTATAATGTAACTGCTAATGAAAATAATTACAAAGATGTGTTTATACTGACAGAAACAGGAACAAATGTTACAATTTGCAGAACTTTAGACCAAGCAAACACAGAATATACACAACAAGCAGACATAGTAGCAGACGCAAACCCCTGCATAAACATAACAGCAGAGAACATAACCTTTGACGGCAACGGGTTCTGGATTGCCAATTCAGGTCTTGATGGCATTGGAATCTATTCCAATCAGTTAAATACAACAATAAAGAACTGCAATGTAAGCATGGGAACTGGCTCTGGAGGTTATGGAATTAAGTTAGGCGGAGCAGTTGCTACTATGGATAATTCTTATATCTATAATAATACTTTGAGTAATCAAGAAATAGGATTATTCTTACAAGCAGTAGTTACCTCAACTAAAAATATAAAAATAGAAAAGATAACAGCAAATAATAATTCTCTGGATGGAATCCATGTTTCAGCTACTGTTAGTGCGGGGAATATCAGTATGATTAATATAACAGCAAATAATAATTCTCAGTATGGAATCTACCTTTCCTCAAGCTCAATCAGTAGTCTGACAAACATAACGGCAAATTCAAATAATGACCATGGAGTTTATCTTTCCTCAAGCTCAAACAACACTCTAACAAACATAACGGCAAATTCAAATGAAGATTATGGAGTCTACCTCGCCTCAAGCTCAAACAACACCCTGACAAACATAACAGCAAATAATAATTCTTGGTATGGAATCTGCCTCGCCTCAAGCTCAAACACTAACCTGACAGACATAACAGCAAACTCAAATTTGTATTATGGAGCCTACCTTTCTTCAAGCTCAAACAACATCTTAACAAATAACATATTAAATTCAAATAATCTTTCTGGAATTTACCTTGCTTCAAGTTCAAACAACAC
>JAUWZW010000009.1 GCA_030615165.1 Candidatus Aenigmatarchaeota archaeon | reverse complement strand
TTTTCCTTATAGAGCTTTTTTCTTTCTTTTGGCTTTACCATGCCTGTTATTATCTGGAATTCATCAGGGTCTATATTCAGAAACTTCCTGAACATCTCGCAGTTCTGGTTTGTCAGGGGTTTTGTGGGGGCAAGCACAAGTATTTTGGATTCAGGGAATAATTCAAGCCTGCGGGCTGCCAAAAGGACTGCTATTGGTGTCTTTCCCAAGCCGGTTGGCAACACACAGAGCAGGTTCTTGTTCAGGGATTCACCCAGTATTGCCTCCTGGTAGATTCTGGACTGCAATGTTTTAGGCTTTATAAGGGGGTGGGAAATGTATGGCATAGTTGTTTATTTAGTAATTGATAATATATTATATATGGGGAAAAAGATTGTTGGTATAGTAGAACCTGTGATAATCTCTGGAGAAAAGAAGGTAAAAGCATATGCCCTTTTTGACACCGGCGCTAAGGCTACATCAGTGGATATAAAACTGGCTTCAAGGGCGCAGCTTGGACCAATAATAAAAACCGTAACCATAAGGAATCCTTCCATTAAACAGAGGATAAAGAGACCTGTTGTGAAGGCGTTCATAAAGATAAGGAAGAAGAAATTTGATGTGGAGGTTAACATACAGGACAGGTCCCATATGACCATGCCTGTTATAATAGGCAGGAATATCATCTCTGGCAACTTCATAGTTGACCCAGGCAAAAACATCAAGGCATTCAACAGGCTGAAAAGGGAAGTAGAGCAGATGAGATTTAAAAGGCAAAAAAGACTGCGGCATTTTCTGTAAAAAGGTCATATATAAGACCAATAAGTTTTTTATTCCTTGACTGCAAATTAAATCATGCCAAAGTTTGAAGCCCTTGCGAAGAAAACACAGGGAAGCGAGTTTTACAATAACCTGCCCAAAGGTTACAAGAAAGGTCGGACCAAGTACATAATCGTAACAGGCTCTGTTATATCTGGTGTGGGTAAGGGGACGTTCACATCATCCTTGGGCAATCTTCTTTCCTTATACCATGGCTTCAGGGTCGCACCTGTCAAGTTTGATGGTTACCTGAATTTTGATGCCGGTACATTGAATCCTTACAGACACGGGGAGGTCTTTGTCCTAGATGACGGAACAGAATGCGACCTGGATTTGGGGACATATGAGCGGATGTTGAACCAGAACCTGTGCAGGGAGAACTATATAACCGCGGGTAAGATTTTCAAAACCATCATAGACAAGGAAAGGGCAGGGAAGTATCTGGGAAGGGATGTTCAGTTTATACCCCATGTAACAGGGGAGATAAAGAACTTCCTGCGAAACCTTGCACACAAATCTCAGGCGGACATAGTCCTTGTTGAGGTTGGGGGTACTGTGGGTGATATCGAGAATTCATATTTCCTTGAGGCAATGAGGGAACTTAGTTATGAGGAAAGTAAGGAGAATGTATGCTTCATCAACGTGGTTTACATACTGGAGCCCGGCTCCCTGGGCGAGCAGAAGAGCAAGGCAGCTCAGCTGGGCCTCAGAACCCTTATGGGCATGGGTATACAGCCCAGTATAGTGGTCTGCAGGAGTGAAAGACCGCTTAAGGAAAGTGTAAGGGAGAAGATAAGCATATATTCCAATGTCCCTGTGAACAGGGTGATAAACTCCCTGGATGTCGGGGACATACACAGCATACCACTGTTCCTTAAAGCTGTTGGTATTGATAAAGAAGTCATAAACATACTTGGATTAAAGGAGAAGAAGCCCGGCAAGGCCGGATTCGAGATATGGAAGTCTCTCGTGGAAAAGATAAAAAAAGCAAGAAAGGAAGTGAACATTGGTATAACAGGGAAATACATCACTGTCCATGATTCTTATATAAGCATATTAAAGGCCATGGAGCACACTGCGCCTCACCTTGGCGCCAGGGTCAATGTAAAGTGGATAGAGACAACCAAGGCGGGAGAAGCCGTGAAGGAGCTGAAGGGCCTGGACGGCATCATAGTGCCAGGGGGATTCGGCGCAAGAGGAACAGAAGGCAAGATAGCTTGCATAAAATACGCAAGGGAGAACAACATACCGTTCCTTGGACTGTGTTTCGGATTCCAGATGGCTGTCCTGGAATATGCAAGGGATGTTTGCGACCTGAAAAATGCAGCAAGTACAGAGACAGAACCAAATACAAAGGAGCCTGTTATCTGCATTCTTCCTGAACAGGAGGAGGTAAAGGGCCTGGGAGGAACCATGCGGCTGGGTGGATACCAGGTTAAGATAAAACCAGGCACTGTTGCATGGGAGCTTTACGGCAAGGATAAGGTCAGGGAGCGCTTCCGCCATAGATGGAATGTCAATACGCAATACATAAATAAACTTGAAAAGGCGGGTCTTGTTTTCTCGGGCATGGCACCCCAAAAGCGGATAATGCAGATTCTGGAGCTTCCCGCTGAAAAACATAAATTCTTTTTCGCCACCCAGTATCATCCGGAGTTTACAAGCAGGCCGCTCACACCAAGCCCTGTCTTCAGGGGATTCCTTGAGGCTTGCCTGGATAAATAGGATAGTTAAGGTTTATTTCTTGATTTATAATTCCTGAGAATTTGGATTAATCCAGGAGTTTCAGGAAGGAATTTCTCTTCTTTCAGTTTTTGTTCCAGTTCCTTCAATAGCATGAACCAGCCCTGCTTTAATTCATTTGGATTAAGCTTTGGTTCATGGTTTGCCACAAGTCCATATACTTTTACGTTCTCTTTATCATTTTTGTCAAATCTTTTTTTGAAAGAGGTTATGAAAATTGGTTTTTCTTCTATCCCTGCTTCTTCTTTTGCTTCTCTTAAAACAGCATCCTCATAGGATTCCCCGGCATGAACATGCCCGCCAAAAACTATACTCCAATATTCTGGATAAAATTCCTTGTTTGCAGTTCTCTGGTTCACAAAAACCCTTCCCTGTTTGTCAAACAGATAGAAGAATACACTTCTATGGATATAACCTTTTGTATGAACCTCTTTTCTTGTGGCCTGCCCGATAACTTCATCTTCTTCACTAACTATATCAAACAGTTCATAACTCGTATTATTCGCCATCCTCATACCTGCGGTTCAGCAGCTTGAATATCTTCCTGGCTTTTTCCTTGCCCAGACCATCCACCTTCATGAGCTTTTCCTCGTTTGCTGCGAAGATTTTTCTTGGGGTCTTGAACTTCTTTAACATACGCCTGCTCATAACAGAATTGATGTGCGGAAGCCCTGCAATCAGGAATTCCTGCTGCTGGGGGGTTGTAGGTGCCCTTTTGCTTGACCTTATCTGCGGCTTCCTTTTTTCCTTAACCTGCTCCCTGTATGCAATCCAGAATATCAGGGCAGCGGTCTCCTTGGGATTCTGTGTCCAGATTATCGGGATTTTATAATCTATCGCTATGGATGCCAAAGCGCCCCTTATTACATTCTCATGCATATTCCTTTCAAGGTAGAGGAGCTCCGGGTTTCCCTCAATAACAAGAACAGGCTTTTCATATGAGCCTGAAAGGTTCTCCAGCTGGTTGAATATCCTATGGTCTATTATGGAGGAGAGGAAATCCTTAATGCTCTTCCTCTCGATGCCCACCCTGTCAGAGCAGACATAATCTCCAACCTCGAGCTGGACAGGCCTGACAGAAACATTTTTCCTTTCCAGAATCATTGTGACACCAGATGCCCTTTCTCTGTGGTCCACAAGCACGGTTGGCTTGCCATCAACAGGAAGGATTCTCTGCACCTTTGTCATACTGTTTATATTGGTGTTATAATTTATATAGTGCGCTGTACAATTATTATTTATGAGACATGTTGTCCTGGCTGTGTTTTCACTCATGTTTTTGGTAATCCTGACACCCGCTGTCCCTGCACTTGCAACGCCGAATGTCACATTCATACCCGATGATTTCTCTGCAAACTCTAGCTTGATAGTAATTGTTGACCCTGGAAAGGTTTCCGAATCATTGATCATTACATGGACTTGCCCTGAGTGTGGTTTCTACAGGGATTATCTCCCCGGGACAGACAGGGGCTCTATCCCAAAGGTAGGGGATAAGTGGTACTGCTACTTCTCAAATACCGACAACACAAGTAACTGCGGTCCTGTTCCCTTCACTGTAACAACATACGGTTCCTCTCCATACAGTTTCATTGTTTACTCTTTAAACCAGTACGGAGAAACAAGGAACAAAAGCATTACCCTGCATACAGGCGGTGTGGAGCTGACGATAAACACAACCATTTCAGGGAAAACGGTTGAAATGACTGTCTGGGCAGACACATCGGTTTCTGGTGTATCCTATGCTGTGTATTCGGCTGATACAGTTGAGGCGGTTCCTGGGAAAAGCGGGAGCCTCAGCTACTTCTCCCCTAATAGGGCATATATAGGCAATGTAACGCTTGACTATGAGGATTACTTCATAGAGTTCAGGGCTGATGCACCTGGTGGAAATTTTGGAGGTGAGCTTGTAAGGATTCCCCTAAAACAGCCTGGTGTGGTTCTGCCCGATGGGGTTGTTGAGGTGGAGGACATAGTTGTTGAACCTGTTGTTCTGGATATCCTGATAAACAGAAACCAGAGGTTTGAGCAGAGCGGTTTTGAGATAACGAATCTTGGTAATGTGACTATTCGCAACCTTTCCGTGGAAGTGCCCGAAAATCTGTCCTATTACCTTAGTGTGGACCTCGCCCAAGACACGCTTGGACCAGGCGGTCGTGTATTCTTCACCGTTGTCCTGGAAAACATCCAGAATGCCATGGGGATAAACACAAATGTGAATCTTACTTCCAACAATACATTCATAAAATATATCCCTGTAAACATAACAGTCAGTGTCATTAACGAGTGCCCTGAGGTGCAGGAGGGATGTGTCACACCAACAGGAGAACTGAGCATAAGCCCTATGACATGGTCAGGAGATTTCTTAACATACAAAACAGAATCAAAGATTTTTACACTGACAAACCTCGGCAACATAACCCTGAGCAATTTGAGTTATGCAACAACAATAAGTAGTATAATTGATAATGTAACATTCCCCAGTTCGATAATCCCGAACGGTGGGGTTGGCGGTATAAATGTGTCCATAAGGTCCAGCTCACCCGGCAGCTATACAGGAACCCTGACCATAGAGACAGAAGCAGGCGACGAGATTGTTCTGATAGGTGCAAACTTCTATGATGACGTATCGGGTGATGTCAGTAGTTTGAGCAACAGAATGGAAGCATTCAAGGATAACATAACAACAGAGCAGTACAACCTGTTATCAGATATTATAACTGGGATAGAATCCGATATAAGCAGTGCACAGACACGCCTTGGCTATAGTGATTACGCAGGGGCAAAGGAAAGCTATGACAAGGCATATGCAGCCTTCATCGCATTGAGCGAGGCGCTTTCAGCAGAGGCTATCACACCGCAACCAGAACCCATTGACATGAATCTTGTTATGATAATAACTGCTGTTATAATTATAGCTGTTGTTGCATGGGTCCTGATCAAGAAGTTAAGGGCGCGCAGGGGCAGGGAAGAAGAGGAATTTGAGGGGGAAGAGGAATTTGGGGAAGAGGGCGAATTTTAGTTCAAATAGGTTCCTAATAATAATCTTCCACTGGTTTTGTCCTTTTGTAAGCTATGACCAGAAGTGCTGCAACAACTATAACAATAACCACCACCAGAATCCATAAATCCTTTCCTAATAAATCAAGACCCTCTTCCACAACCTGGTCCTGCTGGTCTGTCTGGTCCTGGGTTTGATTGTCTACTGCAGCTCCTTCTCCAATCTGGGCCCTTGCATTGTTCAGCGTGTCCTGCAGGGAGCCATAACCTTCAAGGTTCTCCCCGTAGCCACTGTCCCTGTATTGATTGTTGTACCAGTCATCAAGTGCAGAATCCACATCATTTATCAAGCTCTGATTTGTTGTTGAATCTGTTATCCAGCCCGCAGCCCTTGTTGCATCAGTAAGCATCTCGTTTGTGGATAAATAGGCTGTTGCCTGTTTTGTCATGTTTTCAGAGATTGCGCTGAGCCTTATCTCATAAAAGCTGCTCACATTTGAAGGGGTTACAGTGAATGTTATTGTTCTGTCAACATCTGCCCCTACTGTCACATTCTGAGGCTGGAATGACGTCTGGATTCCCTCTGGCACATCCATTTCCACCTTGAATGTTCTCTCAGACTCCCTGTTGTATATTGTGAAGTGGTAGCTGACAGGCTCCAGCTCCTTAACATTAATGGATTCAGGAAATATGGAAACAGAGAATCCTGTCTGCCTGGGGATGGCATCGCTTACAACAAGCTCCCCCCTTGCCTGTCTCGAGCAAAAGCCGGAGCTGCATCCCCGGATGGTGCCTGTCACATTGAAGTTATAGCTGCCAGGCTGGCCCGGTGCCTGAACCGTGTAGTTTATCTGTTTCAGCGGCTCTGAGCTGGACAAGGAGACAGTATCCTGTGCAGGGCTCACAGAGAGTTCAGTGGTCTGGACAGAAAGGTCCATTGTAACATCAGCATAGGATTCCAGGGCAAGCTTGTAGACAACCCGCTGGCCTGGTGACGCATACTGCGAAGGGTTCCTAAAACCCATTGCAAATATATCCACATTGTCACTTATAACATCACCAGGGTCCTGCCCCGGCTGGGGAGGGTTTGTATCAACACCCCTGTACTGGGAAACACAGACACCTCCCTGGAATATCTTGTCCATTCCAACATCCGGGGCTGATATGCCTATTGTAAAGGTATCAGAACAGTTCCCCTCCTGCCTGCCGAATGTTGAAAAGCATATCGGAATCAGGACCGTGTTGTTCTCATCTGTCCATACTATCTGCTCTGTCAAATCCCCCCAGCTCCTTGAGGGACCTGGCTCACAGGTCAGGGTGTATTCAACATTCCCTGAACCCCTGTATCCAGAGTCATCAGGTAAATATACATTTATGCACTCAATGGAATCAGCAGGCACAGTGAAGAATATGTTATCAGAAAGCTGCAGGGCCTGGGCTGAGTTTGCAAGAGCCAGAACTGCGAGAAATGCGAGAAATGCCAATTCCATTTTCATTGGATTTCACCCCAAAGCATGACTGATTAAAAATAATTGTAATTATACTATAGACTCACATTTGTCTTTTGTGCAGCATATGAATTCTTGTGTTCCATATTCATCCGAAAACCAATAATAACTATAGTATTTTGTGCCAGTACATTCCACTCCAAGATATTGGCATAGTTCACCGTTATATGTGTTTTCACAGAGAATAGTCTTTTCATCGAAGAACTCAGTAGCTGTTTGGGACTCGATTTTGCCTATTATAGCAGATTCCGATAAATTGTGAATTTCATATCCTCCATATTCGGAGTCAAGCATTATATTATAGACGTATTTCTCAGCGTAATCAGGGTGAGCATTAACCTCTGTTATAGTCGCTGTCATGTATGCTCCGGCACCTATAAGTTCAATGTGGTCGCCAATGCCGTATTTTGCCTGTGTTGGACCGGGTAATGTATTGGTTGGTATGACATATGTTGGGGTGGTTGGGGTGGTTGGTGCCGTTGCTGTTACAAGGCACCCGCAGGCTTCTTCTATAGGTGTATGGCTAAGTGGATTGGCTTTTAGATATGTGAATGTTATGTCATCACCAATTTTCTTGTCTTTGTCGGAGTTGAAAAATCCATACGGTTCTCTATCACAGTACAAGCCAACGCTGTGGCTTCCATAGGCCATGCCTAATAATATTCTTGCCTTATGTTCCCCTGGCTCTATTATCCTGTCACCGTCCAGCACAGCAATGTATCTCTTGCAGCTTGTGCTGGAAGGAACCAATATCTTTATGGTCGTATCTGTGCATTTCGAAACCACAACAGTCCCATTTCTTGTTGTTTTGTAAACAGGCCCACTGTATTCACAAACAGAACCTCCATTGGGAACACCCAGCCTGTTGGCATAAATCATTATTGTGCCCCTTCCTGTGCCCCAAATTTGATCCCAGGATTCTCCTAACTTTTCAAATTGCCTGCCTGTGTCTGCTGTGTAGCTGCCTATCCTGGTTACAGAGCCCATTGCATTGTTCATATAGGTTCCCAGCTTGCCGAGGTCTGCGCAGTTTATAATACTGCTGAAGCAGTTCCATTCATCCCCCCTGCACAATCCCATGTCCATCTGGTGCTGCCAGAACTCTGTGCACCATTCCATCTTTATCAGCTCCATCTCCATGGATTTCATTTGAAACTGTGCATTGTACCACTCTGAAACCATCTTGCAGATGTTACCCCATATCGTGTTAATAGCCATTACACCAGCGCTTGTTGCTGTAAGTGCATCACTCCATGATGTTTCACCCAGCCAGCCGGCCTTGGCCATCATAGGAACAGCAACCATAGCAACCATTGACATGATTGCAAGGGTAATTGCCATCTTCACGCAGGTCTCCATCCACTCCAGCAGCTTCTCTGCAATCGCCATGGTCTCGTCCACTTTTTGAAGGAGCTTCTCCCTTGCATCCTGCATTATGTCATAAAGCGTCCTGATTCCCTGTGTTATCACAACCTCCGGGAAGGAGGCTGTTAGAGACTGCCCCTCCCTCCTTCCTATGCCGTTCATGTAGGATATAAAGAATGACATGGAGTTGTTCCTGTAGTTGTATGTCTGCCCCTGTGTGCATTCGAATATCGGGGCTATCCTTACGCTGCAGTTGAAGGAATAGTTGGCGCCCGGGAATAACTGCTCCTTCTGGCACCAGACACTGCTTGTTGTGTCATTCAGTATAGCGAAAGCGGATTCAACAAACATGCCTGATGGCTGGTTCTCTATGTGCGCCTTTACATTCACGATGTTCGGCACCTCGCAGCTCTGGATGTGGACGGGTGCTGAAGGGCTGTCTATAACAAGGGTTATGTTGCTCTTTGCAAGGCATGTGCCGTTCGGGCTGAGCTGCGGGTCATAATCGCAGTAATAATCAGGGCCGAAACTGGGGTCATCCTTGCAGGGACAGTCAATACAGCAGTTCGAACCGCTCTCTCCAAGCTCGGATTCGCAGCCGTACTGCCTGCAGTGGTAGATTGGGGTTATGTAGATGTTGTCAAAATCTGTCTCCAGGGTTTTTACTATCTGGCCCTCTGTGCCGTTAAGGAATGTTGTGGTGAAATTCAGCTTGTTCGGACCCAGGGTGTAATATGGCAGGGAGCATCCATCTATTGGGGGGATGGTAAGATGGCAGTTGAATATCCCCAGGTTCATTCCAGGGGACGCCTCTGTGCACTGGAGACCCCATCCCATCACCTCACTGTCCAGTGTGTAATAGTAATAGTTAAGGGCAAGGTCGGTTGGAGGGTTTATAATCCTTGCTGTTATGTCGATTGTATGGGGAATCTTGCAGTCCGTAAGGTTCTTCGGATTGACAGCATCGATTGCCAGGGTTATGTTGGTTGTGTAAAGGCATCCCTGCAACCTGTCGCAGTACTGGCCTGGCAGAAGGCATTTGCAGTCAAGGCAGCATGTAGATGAATCCTCTTCTGGGTTGCATGTTCCGTCGCCGCAATGCCAGGAAGGGATTGTAATATCAGAGAAGATTGATGTCAAATCCTTGTTCACTGTTAATGCACCGTTTGAGTAGCTTACAGAGAAGGTCAGACTATTGCCCCTTATGACATATCTGTATGAGTGGTTATAGCTCGGTATCGTGAAAGGAAGCTCGCAATCATATACATGGCTCTGGTTATAAACATTATAAGGAATCAGGGAACATGTCACACTACCCGATGCTCCGGGAAGGGAACCGCTTACAAATGCGCTGTCATAGGTTATGTTACCCAGCACATATGTTGAACCTGTCACGCCAAGGTCTGCTGGGGGATTATTCACCCTTGCCCTGACGAATATCTTGTTATCCGTTGCATTGTAGGTTATGTAAGAGCCGACATTTATTATTCCAAGGGATATGCTCCCCTCTGGCTTGCAGGTCTTGGTCCCTGCTTCACAGTAATAACCAGGGGAACAGGCACAGTCATAGCTGACTGACATGTCGGGGAAGGCTGTGCTAAAGTCCCTTGTGACAGAGTTCGGACCGTCCATGTAGCTTACTGTGGTATTCAGTACATTTGGTCCCAGGGAATAGCTGCCTGCTCCGCAGCTTACTGCAGGTGTGAGTGTTAAGGGGCAGGAGTATATCCCACCAACTCCGCCTGAGCAGGAAACCGTATAGAATGTGTTGTTTATTGAGAGATGGCCCTGGATGCTTGATGGCAGGGTTGAGGGTGGATTGTTCACCCTTGCTGTTATGTTTATTGTGTACTGCCCTGAGCAGTCTGATAGCTGCGGGACAGAGTAACCGGTAACCTCAAGATTTATAAGGCTCTCGTTCTTGCATGCTCCCTGCTTTGATGTGGCATTGGAAAGGTCACAGTACTGCCCGGCCTGGCAGCCGCAGTCATAACAGCAGTTTTCCTTTGTTTCCCCAAGGTCAGACTGGCAGAAATCATCACCGCATACAAATGAGGGATTCAGATTAAGGGGAACAGGATGTGCTATACCGCTTGTTGTATTCGGGAATATGAAATAGTATTGCCTGTTTATTGCTGTTATCTCATTCCCGGATGGCCTGCCTGCCTCGAACACTGGCGGGGATTGCTCCAGTCCTGCTTCATCAGAACCTATCGCATAGAGAGCACTCGCTGCCCTGAACACTGCCCTTGTCAGCCAGTTGAACGGAACCATCCTGTAGCTTTCTATGAAGAACTTTATGGGCTCAACCATCTCAAGGGATTCTGCATGCAGGTTCAGCTGGTCCAGTTCAATCTCATCATGGATATCAAAGACATTGTAATCAAGCCTCTTCACAACTACCCGGAAGCCGGTCCATGTAATCCTTGCATTCACATCCTCAAGTTTAACAAGGATCAAAAGATTTGCAACCTGCGGATAGGTTGCTACCCCCTCCCTCTCCGAGATATCACTCCATGCAAGCTCTGTATCGATCCACTGGTCAAATGACTGTGGGGCAGAAAGTACGCACTGGACAGGGTCCATCTTCTTGCATTTGTAAAGGTATATCTTCTTTATGGTATGGGCAAGGCTTGCCTTGTTTATCTTGACCCTGACCTTGACATTGCTCCATGTTATGTCACCCGGGTCCCACTCTGTGGATATCTCCTTGTTTACAATGCTTTCTGGGTCCAGCTGGACCGTCTGCTGGACCTGTCCATTGAACATTATATTGACATTGGTTGCAAGGGCTATTGGCAACATGAATATCATGTAGGATATCAGTATTGCGCCTATTTCCAATGACAGTAACCTGTAATTCATTTAAATCAGCTCTCCTGTTGAAGGGTCATAACTCCTTGAGCATGCCGTAGCTTCAACCTCTGCTTCTGATATTGGACCTATCCCGCATCCCTCAAGCAGCTCTGTCATCCTCACTATTGTCTTGAGCGATGAATTCGTATCAAGGCTGCCAAATCCGAATATGTAAGGTAAGTAGATGTAAAGGTCCTTTCCGTCCATGTCCTCCCTTAGGGTGAATTCTGTTCCAAAACCGCCATAGGATGACGCAAACGTTTCTGAGTTCAGCAGCATCCCTGCGACATAGTAGTTAGCAGGAGGTATTGTCCTTATCACCCCGCTCCTTGAATCAAATATCCTCTCATAGGATTTCCCTTCAGGGGATTTGAAGAATGTCATGTGAACTGCCTCAGGCCTTGCATCAAAACTGTCTACAGGATTAATACTGTCTGCAAGAATCTGGTACTTGTTTATGGCTGTGTTGTTGAAAACATTGACCTCGTATAAATGAATGTTAACTAGAGGGGTTTTTTCAAGTGTTACTGTTATATTCTCAACCTCATCTGATGTCTTCATCTCATCATAGGTTGCATAGTGCTCCTTGTAAACCTCCAGGGGACCAAGGCCGCACGGTGCTGCTGTCTCCAGAATACCGCCGGGGCTTGTCCTCCCGAGGCTGCATCCCATAAAGTTCACAGCAGCATAGGGCACAGGATCCCCGCTGCTGTCCTTAACCGTTATCTTTATCGAGCATTCCTGGCTCTGGCATATCTGCGTCTGTATATCTGGTTCATAACCTGAAATATTGACCCAACTACCTGGTTCGTTATCCAATACGTAAACATGGATTGCAAACTTGAATGTATTTCCGGTAAGAGGGTCGTTCGCCCTTACCACAACAGGGAATGAAAGGTAGTAGTTCACATAAACTGGCTCTGATTGGCATATACCGACAAGAGGGATGGGTTGTGCAAATACTGTTATGGGGTCTGGTGACAGCTGGAAATTGTCATGGATGAGCTCAAACCCGTCGGGCAGGTCGAATGTTATGTTTATTCCTTGGTATTCCTTTCCATCCAGTGAAGGAATTGGCCATTTTGGATAACTCGTCTTATACATTACATTCAAAGGGACCTTGCCGGGCATGTATGTATGTGCAAGTACTGAATTTATCAGATATTCCATTTCCGGTTTTATGTCCCACCATGTCTTGAACACGAAATCCCCGCACTGTGTCAGGTGGATGTAGGTTGGTGTTTTTTGCACCTCTCCGTCATATTCCGAAATAATCATGGAGTTTATAATGAAGTATTCAAATGGTCTGTTTGTATTGGCGAAATTTACAAAGCTCTTTGAGAATTCATAAACCTCCCCGAATTTTGTGGGGATGGTGACCCTGTAGGGCTGTTGTACAGGTATCCCATTAACCGTTGTGGGCATGTTTACAGTAAAGTCTATCTGGTTTGTCAGGATGTTCGCAGTGACCTGGGGGTTTCCTACTGTGATATTCTTTCCTTCAAAGGATGCAGCAAAGCCTTCCTTGTTGTCTGCCAGGTAATCTGTCACACCCTGCACAATATTTGAGGGGACATCAGGGATTGAGATTTGACCGTTCAGATGCCAGAATGGAACGGATTTGCCCATGTAGGTTACGGGAAAAAAGCCAGGCCCCAGATAACCTCCATATGTGCTCATGTTCCTCAGTGTTTCCTGTGCAGCCCCTCTTATGAAGTTTTCCATTGAGTTCTGGACGGTCCTGACATCAGGGGATACCGGGGGAACGAGTATGCCTGTCTGGAGCGTGAATAATATGACAACAGCAATCAGAATTATCAGCCCTACTATAACAGCAAACTCTATCTGCCCCTTTCTGCTTTGCATAATAATTAATTAGTAGTCAATTATTTATATATTCCCATAACCCTTTTCTGTTTGTGAACACAACGGTTCATCAGTTCAAAGGCGTTGGCGGAAAAACTCAACAAACTGCTCTAATCTCTCAAACCAGGGTGAACCCGCTGTCTGCAACAATTATCTGGCCTGTCATTATACCGGAATCCTCTGAGGCCAGGAATGCTATCACCTTGGCTATATCCTCTGGTTTTGCTCTTCTCTTCAGGGGTGCCTTTTGGATGTATGCCTTCTTATACTCCTCGCTGTGTTTCATTGCCAGATCAGTATCGGTTCCTCCGGGGGCAACAGCATTTACCCTTATATCCGGGGCCAGTCTGATGGCAAAGTGCTTTGTTATGGCATTCACCGCTGCCTTGGAAATCTCATATTCCAGGGAGCCACCGCCCCAACAGGTTGTTCCAGAAACTGATGAAACGTTTACTATAACCCCGGATTTCTGTTTGAGCATGGTTTTTGATGCATTCTGAATGCAGTATATCATCCCTTTAACATTTGTTCCGATTATGGAATTCCATGTCTTTTCGTCAAATTTCATTGAATCTGTATAATCATAGATACCTGCATTATTCACAAGGATATCAATCCTTCCAAAAATCTCAAGTGTCTTGTCCACCATTTTCTTAACATCATTCTCATTTGAAATATCAGCCTGAAGGGGGATTGCATCAGAACCCAGCCTTTTGATTTCTTCAGCTGTTTCTTCTGCCTTTTCCTTTGATTTCAAATAATTAACAACAATTTTTGCGCCTTCCTTTGCCAACTCCAGGGATGTTGCCCTGCCTATACCTCTTGAAGCACCGGTTACAATAGCCACTTTACCCTTTAATTTCATGGTTTCATAATTGATTTTTATTTTTATAAGGTTAGCGCTTGGCTATAATCAGCTGAACCCTGAGGTTGTACTGGCCAGTTGTGGTTGTCTTCTGAATCCTTTCACTTGCAGTGAACTTCTCTATCCTTTCCGTATCAAGCCCCCTGTCGCCTATCTCTATCTCGAACGGCTCCCCTGTTGGTAACCTCACAACAAATCCCTCTGGTGTCACCTTGAGCAGATACCTGAAGCTCTTTTGTATCAGCTCAAACTGGGAGATGTGGTTACTCACTGTTTCATTTGCCAGGGAGAGGCAGGATGGACCATCACCCCCGCAGCGCCATTCCGGTGCGAAGAATGTGCAGGATATGGTGTCTGAAACGAGCTTGCAGTTCGCATCTGTATAGCCTGTATCTATCCTCATTATGGTGAGCAGGAGGTTATGGGTGTACAGGTTCATATATTCTGTCTGGCTGATGGTCTTTGCAAACCCCAGAAGGAAGACCACAAGCCCCCCGAATATCACAATCACTATTATTATCAGTATCATACTGGTCTGGGCTTTTTGCATGCACTTCGCCACGCGAACTTTACGGGGACAGACTTCGTCTGTCAGACCCTCCTTAGACATAAACACCAACCCTCAGTATCCCTATATCAGTCCTTCCCAGGACACCTGTTGTCAGGGTATAACCTATCCTCCTGTAGATGTTTGTTGGAACGTCATACGATCTATTGCTCTTGTCCTCAACACAGAAGCTCCAGTAATTGCAGTCAGGGTAATTGGTCCAAGTGCATTCCTTAGGGGCATTGCCATCCAGAACCCTTATCTCTGCGAACCAGTCAAGACCGAATACCTCCTGCAGCTCCTCGCATGCATTCGGTAAGGAGAACAGGGCTGTCAGCTTCCCGTCATCAAACATGCTGTCCCTTTTGACAAATTGCTGAGAGTTCAGGAAGTGCTTTGTCAGGAAGAGCGCCCTGTCCATCCTTGTTCTTGTCTCCTCAACCCCGAGTTGTGTGACCTGCCAGTAGGACAGGAATATTATCAAGCCTATTATGACAACCATAACAAAGAAAGTGAGCAGGGCATATTCCAGAATGCTGATCTGCCCGGATACTCTTCGGGTACTTTTCAATATATGTTCCCTGTTACAAAGCATACTCACATCCCTTGTTCACCAAGTCCTGATAAACGGATTTGGCTTCAGCAAGCCTTTCCAAAAGGTCGCGTGCAGTGTTATGGCTTGTGTAGTAATCCTGTTGTGAAAGAAGGTCATATACAGGCTCTGGACCAAAATAAAGAGTATTCTTCAGGCTTGCGTATAGCGTTTTGCACTCATTCAACTCAGTTATGTCTGCGGGCAGTTTTGTCTCTATGAGCTGTGCCCTTCGCCCTGTTATCATGCTTGCAAGCCTGACCCTCTCTCGCCATATCTTGTTCTTGTATTCATAAAGGTTTTCCCCGAGGGTGCTGATTCCATAGATGTCCCTTTCATCACCGCCGATTATCATTGCAACAAGGTCCAGAGAGTCCTTGTACATGTAAGAGCTGTCCGAGCCGTTTATATAGGCAAAACCAATGCCATATATGTCCGGCGGCTGTATGCATATCCCCTGGGTTATGAAATCAGGTAAACAGGACTGGGATATCGTGACAAGCCTCTGGTTCCATGACATGCTGGCATTACACCGGGAGAATGTCGTTGCTGCATGTGACTGCTTCAGGACAGCTGAGGGGCTGTCAAGGAAATCATACCTTTCCCAGGTATCTGACAGGTTGTCTTCATCTGGATAGCCGCAGAAGCCGAACCTAACCTTTGGCGTCCTGCCTATTGTTGAAGGGAAGAGCGCGGTTATATTCTTCATCAGGTCCCAGTCCGTGTCCTGCCACAAGCCCGTATCCAACGGATTGAATATGATAAAAAACTCGGGCAGGGCTTCAACGAAGTAGAATTTAAACCAGCCATGGTCCAGGTGGTTTCTGTCTATAAAAACCTCATCCGATGGTGAGAAGAACATGGGGGTAAGGAAGACCATCTCACCCACTTCTGACCTCATAACAGGCGGCTCTGCCTGGCCATCAAAGTAAAGGGTAAAATCCAGCCTCCCGAAATCAGAAAAGTTTATGGGATTCCCTGTGAAATAGACATCCTGGGTAGCCTTTCTGAAGTTCTGGATTATAAGAACCCTCATCACATCCTCCTGCATGGTTATGTAAATCCCTGTGTAGTGTATAAGGAAGTAGAGAATAAAACCTGAAGCAACCAGACCGAATATTATCTTAAATAACTGGTATATACTGATCATATTAGCTCAGTTATATCAACGTATATTCCCTTGTTTTCCATATAAAATATCACACCTGATTTCACGCAAAAATTATCCTTTGGTGAAAGGTAAGGTATCTTGTATCCGTTCTGACCAGTGCAGTGGGTGTACCACAGATTATAGCCATTCTCTGTTATGAGGCTTACTATAACAGGGTCTGGGTCCCATCCCTTCAAGATATTTGCTTCTGGATTTGACGGATTTACAAAGCAGAACTCCGCATCACTGGGTATCCCCAAATCAAACTGCTTGCTTGCACCCTCAGCAAGTATGTAGAGATTGTCCACCTCGTTCTCCAAATCCTTTATTGCCTTTATTGTCTGGGCCTCGTTTGCAAGGCAGAAGATATTTATTATCTGACCCATGCCAAAGACCAGAACAAGCCCTATAACAACGATTGTAAATATAACCATAAAAACCATTCCAACATTCATGACCTACACCTTATGAGACAGGATGACGACACAAAGGCTCAGCATTAACAGTTATTGTCGCAAGCTGTTAATTATTTAACCGTTAAGTCGGCTGACCTTTGTGAGACCGCATTCGCGGTCACGACCCTCCTGATTAATACTTTGTCAGAATTGGTTAATATTTGTAGGTTGCTTGGTTGGTTAATTAAACAACTATATAGTTAATTAGAATAATATATAGATGCTGCCTACAAGCCCTTGATTTCTATTGCGAACTGCGCAGAGCCGTAAAGGTTGGGGGAATTGATATCTGTGCAGGATAGGGCATCGCACACAACAGCCCTTAATAAGTATATACCTGTCTGCGCATTTGCACTGGGTTTTATTATTATGTTGCTTGATTTTGAGCCTCCCCTCTCTACAAACTCTGTCCTGGAAAAGGTGAGCCATGAAACAACCTCGCTTTCCAGTGAACTTGCTGGTGTTCCTGCCAGATTCCCGCCAAGCTCCTCCAGATAGACGTTTATGCTGTAGGTCTTGTCAGCTGCAGGGTTAGTATTCCTTATGCCCAGTGAAAAACTCCCTGTTTCCCCCCTTGTCCATTCTGTGATTGCGGGGGCTGCTATACCTACCCTGCCGCCTGCCTGCGCGAGCCTGCTCAGGAGCTCCTGGCGAGCAACATCTGTTACCTTGTGTGTTATCTCTGTGAACGGGCTGAATATGCCATAAACCCAGGACAGAAGAAGGCTGAGGAGAATTACAGCAAAAACTACTACAACAATCAGTCCGAGGCTCATCTGTATTGCGCCCTTGCGCTGGCTCATATAATATATTTGTAGGTAGCTTCCTTAAATATATTCAGAATGTCTCATCTCCGTTTCAATATTTAAAGGAGAAAAACTCGGGAAAGAGCTGGGGCTTAGATTTTTTATTTGTTGTATAAATAAAATGTTCCTTTTGTATCGGTGTCCGCCCCCTTAAGATTGATTGTTAAATTAAGGAGAGAATTTTCTGTGTCCCAGTTGGCGCAATCAAATTTATAAATTGTCTCCAGTATATAACCGCCCCTTATGATTTGTTTATCTAGGAAGGATTCAATCTCTTCCGCATTCTGCTCAGCCTCGGCACAGGTCTTTGCTGTCCTTATCGTCTGGTTGATTACATCCTTCACATTGCTGAAGATATAGTAATCGTTCCTTTCTGAATGTGCAGGGAGGTCCAGAAAGGAATACTGGAAAAGGCACTGCTGGACAGTGAAGATGAGGCCCACAAGGAAGACTATTGTTACTATAAACATCTGGGCCTTCATACAGTGCGGTTTTTCCATATATTATAATTGTACGGGGTGTATAATAATCAGTATAATACTTCTAAAACTCAAGGCACCAGCCTTTCAGGCGTCCTAGGAAACATTATCACTTCTTTTATATTCTCCAGCCCCAGCATCTGCTGCACAAGCCGTTCCACACCGAAGCCTACCCCTCCATGACAAGGAACACCAAACCGAAATGCATCCAGATAGAATTTGAACTTAGAAGGGTCCAGGCCTTTCTCCTTCATGACCTTTACCATAACATCATGCCTGTGCTCCCTCTGTCCGCCTGACGCAATCTCCATACCCCTGTAAATCATGTCGTAGCTGTGCGAATGCTTGCCGTCTGCCATGATATAGAAGGGTTTTATCTTGCTCGGGAACCTCACTACAAAATACCATTCATGCCCCCTCTTCTTCATCACCTCACCGAGTACCCTTTCCTCGGCATCCATGAAATCATCGCCCCATTTTATCTTCATGCCCTTTCCTTTGACGAGCTTCACTGCCTCGTCATATGTAATTCTCTTGAGTGGCAGCTTCGGTATTGTTATCTTTGCTCCAAGCTCTTCAAGCTCCTTTTTGCAGTCCTTCAAAACGCCCTTGAATACATACTCAACCATGCGCTCGAGCATGTTTAACACATCTTCCTGGGAATCTATCCATGCCATCTCTGCATCAACAGAGATGAACTCTGAGACATGCCTCCTTGTGTGGAACTTCTCAGCCCTGAATGCAGGCCCTATCTCATACACCCTGTCCAGGCCAGATGCCATGAGCATCTGCTTGTACAGCTGTGGGCTCTGGCGCAGGAAGGCTTCCTGCTTGTAGTAAATGAGCGGGAATAGTGTGGCGCCACCCTCTGCACCCGCTGCCTGTATTACAGGTGTGTGCACTTCTACAAAACCATCTGATTCAAAGAACTCTCTCATCTTGGTAAGCGCAGTGTCCCTGATTCTGAAAATGGTCTGAACCTTGGGGTTGCGCAGATCCATAAACCTGTAATCAAAGCGCTTGTCCATGCCTGTCTGAATCTTGCCGCTTGTCTCTATTGGCAGCGGACTGGCTGCCTTGCTCACAACATCTATCTTATCCGGAATTATCTCCATCCCTCCGGGTGCCTGGCTGGATTTCTTCACCAGACCCTGGACAGTCACGCAGTCCTCCCTTCCCAGTTTGGACACTGCCTTAACTATACCAGCAGGAACGGAATTCCTTTTTGCCGTTATCTGGACCAAGCCCTCCCTGTCCCTGAGGATGAAGAACTTTAAACCGCCCAGGTCCCTGATTTTCTCTACCCAGCCCTTTACAAGGGCCTTGCTGCCTGTTTTCAGTTCCCCTGAGTATGTGCGCTCCATGACCTGCACCGTATCTTTATATTTCTTAGTGTAAATATAAATAGCAAGGGGTGTGTTATGCCTGAGGAAACCCGGGAATTCCAGAGAAGATTACCTTCAAAAGAGAAGAGGATTTCTGATGTAAAGCCAGATGATATCAGGGTTAGTGTTACAGGAACTGTGATTGACAAGCAGGATGATGGTATTGTGGTTATAGATGACGGGACAGGAAAGGTTAATGTTGCATTTGATGACCCTGAAGCAGCGAAGGGGGTAGAGCTCAACCAGCTGGTAAGAATCCTTGGAAGGGTTATGCCGGTGGAGAACGGATTTGAGCTTCGGGGCGATGTTTTGCAGGACATGGGCAAGCTTGACCTGGAACTCAAAAAAAAGATAGAATCGATAAAAAATGATTGAATATGCCTTTCTTTTGGGTGAGCCTTAGCCTTTTCTTTCGCGAAAGAAAAGGGTCAGGGGCATAACTATAAAAAGCTAAAAACCAAGAATTAGTAAAACAAAATTTTAGGATTGAGGAGGTAATTGATATGGCATTCAAGATTACATTGTCTGATGTGGGTTTGCTTGCAAATACTATTCCTATAATAGCAGAGATAATAGATGAGGGTATTTTCAAGATAAATAAGGACGGGATTTCCCTTGTTTCCCCTGACAGGACAATGGTTTCTGTCACGGATTTGAGAATATTTTCTTCAGCCTTTGATGAATTCAAGGTTGATGCTGAGGAATCGCTTGGTCTGAACCTTGCAAACCTTGCAGCTGTTCTGAAAAGGGTTAAGGGCAAGGATAAGCTGGTTCTGGAATCAACAGGTAAGGCAAACAGGCTGAAGCTGAGCATAGTTGGTGAAGGTGTGAGGACATTTGAGATTCCCCTTATAGATGTATCTGTTGAGAAACCGCCCCTGGATCAATTAAATTTTGGCGGGAAGATTGAGCTGAACTCTGCAACAATGGAGGACGGGATAGCTGATGCAGAAATTATAGGGGACTCCATTGTGTTTGAGGCGAGCCCTGATTCCTTTAAAATGCATGCAAAAGGGGATGTCTCATCCGCACAGCTCGAGCTTGGCAAGGATGACAAGGCACTGCTGAAGCTGGAGGCTCAGGGGAGCATAAAGGCGCAGTACCCTCTGGAATACCTGAAGAAGATGATAAAGGTAGCAAAGCTTTCCCCGCAATTGGTTCTGGAATTCGGGACAGACTATCCAATGAGGCTGTCATTCAAGGCGATAGATAAGATGGCTCTGAGCTTCGTGCTCGCCCCCAGGGTTTCAGAGGAATGAATTATTTCACCAAGTCCAGGTTGCCGTTCAGCACAACAGGTTGGACTGCCTCTATCTCGTCACGGAAGAAGGCAAGCTTTTCGTGTGTGGGGATGGGGTTTAGAAGGAATATCTTCTTATTGAGATAGAATGCAAACATCATCTCTGCGAAAGTGGCTCCGCCAATGTAATTGGATATGCCGTTCTTTTCCACATTCACAACAAGTATGGCATCAGCATTCTTTATCTCGTTGAAGTGTCTTCTTGTGAATTCGGGCTTTTCAGCGATTTGATAATCATGCATTTCCTTCAGTTTCTGGGCATCCTCATAGCTCTGGATGTTGTGCTTTATGATGGAATAGGGCACAACAGCCTCATGCCCCTTATCAATTAGCCCCCTTTCTATCTCCCTGATTCTTTCAGGAAAGTTCACACTTGCGCAGATAACGATTTTCATGGTATGAATTAAAATAAGAAGTTTAATAAGATTGCATGAAGGCTAAGTCTGTCAGGAATTATTGCAATTTTTATAAAAATCTGAAAAATAAGGAGAATGTATGAAATACTTTGAGACCGAGGACAGGGTTTTCGGCGGGGATAAGGACCCTGGTGTAGGGTTTGACAGGTCGGTTTTCGGCGAGCTGGAAGAGGTGGCTGAATGGGCAATAGTCAAAAAATCCAATAGGGACGTTTTTTGGGGGATTAAAACAGGTGGAAGCATTGATTATCTGCCTTCTGTTTGTGATGGAGTCATATATTTTGGTTCCTGCGACCATAACTTCTATGCTCTTGATGCAGAATCCGGTGAAGAGGTATGGAGGTTCCATGCTAACGGGCCTATAGTAGGTGACAAGGCCGCTATTGAAGACGGTATTGTTTATTTTGGGTCGTTCGACGGTGTGATGTATGCTGTAGATGCAAAGACGGGCAGGGAGCTGTGGCGGTTTAAAACCAACAGCAAGCTGTTCAACCAGATTGTGCACAAAGGCGTCCTGTACTTCGGTTCAAAGAAAGGTGTATTCTATGCACTTGATGCAAAAACCGGCAGGGAGCTGTGGCGGTTCCGTACAAAAGGCCCTATAATGACACCCAAGGTGCATAACGATACCATATACTTCGGTTCGTGGGATCACAACCTTTACGCGCTCGGGCTTGACGGCCATTTGCTATGGAGATTCGCTGCAGGCGACCAGATAAACTGGGGTGTGGCAATCGATAAGAGGGGCATATACTTCGGGAACAGGGACCGCAATCTTTATATGGTTTCCCATGAAGGTAGGCTGTTGTGGAAGTTCAGGACCAACGGAGCAGTAATATCAACACCGCTTGTGCATGAAGGTGTGGTTTACTTCGGCTCATACGACCAGAACCTTTATGCTGTTTCCACAGACGGCAGACTGCTATGGAAGTTCAAGACAGATAACATGCTTTATGTTGTGCCAATTGTTTATAACAACAAGATATACTTCGGTGCATTCGACAAGAATTTCTATGCGCTGACCCTTGAAGGGAATGTTTTTTGGAAATTTAAGACGACCAGTACATATTCATCAAACCCACTTGCGTATAAAGACAAAATATATTTCGGTGCTTGGGACTGCAAGTTCCGCTGCGTGTCAGCAGATTCCGGCGAGCTTGTGTGGGACTTCAAGACCAGCCTTGCATACGAATCAGAAGTGGATATAGAATCACAGCTGGGGAAGGTTACATTCCAGCTTATAACCTCAGGGGAACCGGAACTTAAGGAAGAGAAAGAAAAATACAAAAAGTCTGATATGGAAGAAATTGATGAGTATAGTGATGATATTAAATACAAGGTAGATATTGGCTATAAAACAAAGGGGAAGTACGGGAAGTAGCATGATAGATACACACTGCCACCTGGTTTATGAAAATACAGACCCTGAGCCAGCCATAGCCAGGGCGCGGGAAAGCGGTCTGGATGCAATCATAACATGCGGCTATCCCAAGGATTATGAGAAAAATATAGAGGTCGCGGAGAGGCATAGGGGTTTTGTTTTCCTTACACTCGGCCTCCACCCGATTGACATTAAGGACATGAGTGATGGAGAGGTGGACAAGTATCTGGATTTCATCCGCAGCAGGAAGGATGGCATTCTGGCCATTGGCGAATGCGGCCTGGATTATCATTGGTTTCCTAGGGAGGAGGAAAACAAAAGGTTCGAACAGGTTTTTTCAAGATGCCTTGAGCTTGCCAAGGAGCTGGGCAAGCCGATTGTTTTGCATACAAGGAAGGCTGAACAGGATTGCTTTGACATGGTTGTTTCACACGGCATAAAGAATGCAGTGTTCCATTGTTATGCAGGAGGCATGACGCTTGCAAGGCAGATTATAGACAGCAGCTTCCTTATCTCACTCTCAAGCAACCTGGACCGTTCTAAGAATACCAAGAAGATAGCAAAATCATTCCCTCTGGAAATGCTTCTAACGGAAACGGATTCGCCGTTCCTTTCACCCGTGCCTGGGCAGAAGAATGAGCCTGCAAATGTGAAACTGGTTGTGGAGAAGATAGCAGAGCTGCGGGGCATGAGTATTGAGGAAGTGAACAGGCAGACAACAGAAAATGCGGTCAGGTTTTTCAAAATGCCCACAAGGTGAGGTATATGATAGGCACATACATACTCTTCCTTGAATCCGCCAAGGATATGGATATTGATGTTGGTAGTTTAGGTAAATTCCATTTCTCCAAAGGTGTTTATGCCTATGTGGGCTCGGCGCTGGGCAGAGCGGTTAATCTTGAGAACAGGATAAAGAGGCACAGAAAACTTGCAAAAAGCAAAAAGGGAAACAGGAAATGGCACATAGACTACTTCACCACAGCGCCGGGTGTGGAACTGACCGGCATTATCAAGATAATGGGGAAGGGTATTGAATGTGGGGTTGCGGATTTGATGAGAAAGAGCGGCGGAAAACTTGTGGCACAGGGGTTCGGCTCATCGGACTGCAAACGTAAAACGCATTTTTTCAGAGTATCGGAAGAAATCAGCAGAATCTTTCTCCGTTCTCTTCCAGAAGCGTTTGATTGATATAGACCGGTATGCCTGTTCTGACTGCGATGGCAATCGCATCGCTCGGTTTTGAGTCCATGTTCAGGATTCTGTTCCCCTGCTTCAGAAGGAGTTTGGCAAAATATGTTCCTTCCTCAAGTGATTCTATCTTAACCATGAGGGGCTCTATCTCAAACATCTCTATCATATCCTGCACAAGGTCATGGGTCAGTGGTCTGCTGCCCCTTACATTGTTTAAGCCCAGTTCTATTGAATAGGTCTGGAGTTCGTTTGTAATCATTACAAGTCCCAGGCAGTCGGATGTTAGATAGATTACAGCCGGTTCCACGCTGATTTCAACCTCAACAAAGCCCTCTGTTGAGAGATGGGGTATTGATTCCAGGGAGCCCTCCAAAACCTCTGACTCTCCGGGAACCTGTCCTGTCATATTTGAGCCCACAAAGATTCCGATTGCTAAAATCACCAGTGCTGCCAGAACCATTACAAGGTTTTTCATTTTTTATCATCCTCTGGTTTTTATTTAATGACAAATAATTTAAGGGAGTATGACGTACTCCAGAGCCTCCTCTATGTTTGCAACCTCCACTATATCTATCCCTGTCTCGCTTGCAACATCAACCTTTTGGGGAATGGTTTCTGTTGTGCATATCTCAGTCCATCCTATCCTTTCGCAATGCCTTCTCAGTTCATATGTAACCACAATTGATTGTGAAACAGGGACAAGGAATGTCTTGGCCCCAACATCCCTTGCGGCATTTGCCTTTGTCAGGATTTCACCAACAGGGCCTATTGTCCCGTCATGGTTTATCGTCCCTGTGAGCATAACATCCTGGTTTATACTCTTGTTTCCAAGGGCAGCAATCGTTACCGCTGTCAGGGCTGCCCCTGCTGAGGGGCCCTCAATCACTGTTGCATTCGCCTCTATTGTGAAAACAAGGTCATAATATGATATATCCATAGCAAGCGTCTGCTCTGCAACAGTCCTTGCAGTCCTTATGGAATTCTGTGTGTCCACCCAGAAGAGCATTTTGTCAATGTTAACCAGTGCCTTCCCGGAGCCGGGGACAACCTGAACCGTCAGGTTTGTTGCAACACCCTTCCCTGACTGGTCAACAGCAGGGACTATGATAGAGGCAGTGGATGCATTCAGAATGTTCGTTAGGTTTGAATATGGCCTGTATATTATGGGCTCTGTTGAACGGGTAAGGGTTTCATTATAAATAATGATGGTCTTGGAGCCAAGGAATACGCCTGCATAATAGGATGCCAAGACTATTACAACGACAAGCAGGACAATCATGGTGTTTCTCATGGTATATTATTACCGCAGTAATATTTAATTCTTTTAAATCATACGGTCAAACAGATGGATATGGAGAATGCAGAAATAGGGATAATTAGTGGTACAGGTGTGTATTCACCTGATTTGCTGGAGAATCCAGAGAAGATTAAGGTTTATACCCCATATGGCACAACATCCAGCCTTATAACCATTGGCACTTTGGGCGGGAAAAGGGTTGCTTTTTTGTTCAGGCATGGAGAAGAAGCCCATATAATACCGCCGCACAGGATAAACTTCAGGGCAAACGTATGGGCTCTGAAAAAGCTCGGCTGTGCGAGGGTTCTGGCAAC
>JAUWZW010000067.1 GCA_030615165.1 Candidatus Aenigmatarchaeota archaeon | reverse complement strand
TATAGTAATTAATTATTTAAAGATTGTGTTTCACAACTATTGTGTGATTACAAAATCAGAGCATTGGGCCAGAATAGACCACTCTCACTTCACCCACAAACAATACTTGCCCGGAACCGTTATACTCATAACCTTTGCTATCTCGGAATTCTCAGGGTCATTTATCACAACAACACCCTTCCAGCTCCTGCTGAAATTTGCCTGGTTGCACACAGGGCAGACAGAGCCATCAACAAATTTCCTGCAGTTCCTGCACACCTTCTCTTTAACCGTCATGCACTCACTTACCTTTTTGCAGAACTCTTGCAGGTCTCCTCCCTGGACCAGTCCTTCTGCGCGTCTTGCCTTTTTTCTCCTTCTCTAACCAGGACAAAACACCAAGACCCGGCTGCCTTGTTGTCAGGCCGATCTTGTACTGCTTTGCGCCAAAGGAAACAGAAACTACCCTTGCGATGACAACATCTCCTTCCCTCAGTATATTTTTGCTCTCCCTTCCGGAGAATGTGGAGTTTTTCGCATCATATGAAACAAAATCATTCATTATCTGGGAGACATGAATCATTCCGTCCAGGGGGCCAACCCTTATAAACGCGCCGAACTCTGTGACGTCTATAACCTGCCCCTTTACAATCTCGTACATCTCAGGATGGTAGGTCAGGATTTTGAACTCAACAGGATAGTGAATAGCCCCATCCCCGGGGAGAATCTTTCCCTCCCCTGTATTCTCAACAGAAACCACTAACAAAACTATACCTATTCCTTTCTCAATCACACCTTCCCAGCGCTCTTCCAGACTTTCGTGAACAGCATCCTCCAGGGCAAACCTGAACTTTGCCGGAGAGACCCTTATCTTGTCCTTCACTTTCAGTATCTTGTACATAATCCTTTTCTGCTCCTTAACTATATTGTTTCCTTAATGCAATCGGCATCTCGAGCAAAGCGAGAGTGCCGAGATGTCTCGTGTCTATGAGACACGAAAGCGTTAACGGAAAATAACGCTCTATAATCGGAACTACCCTAACTAATTGAATAATATTGTCAGAAGCAGTTATATAAATATTATCTCTGAGCGTTTATAAATCTTTCTAAACCCCAGTCGTGAACTCGCTCCTTATTCTGACAACAAACCATGCACCTATTAGAATGATGGCAGAGCCGAGCAGCTGCAGGAAGGGTGCAGGCTCACTGAACCAGACTACACCGAGGGCAAGGCTTATAACAGGCGCTATCAGTAAGAGTGCTGAGGCCTTGGAGACGTTGATTAATTTTATTGCCCAGTACCATGTGAATACATAACCTAATAGGATTGCAGTCGAGATGAGAAGGTTTATCACCTGCTGTGCGTTCAGGGCAAGCAATGCATCAATCCTGCCAAGAAGTATGACAGCTGCAAAGAGCACCATTGCGCCAATAAACATCCTTGCAAAGCTCACTATAAAGTTTGATTCCCCCTTTATCATGGCCTTCCTTGCTATGGTGTTCTCAACAGCCCAGAGTATTGTTGCGCCAATAACCAGCAAATCCCCGAGACCCGGATTTGCCCAGAGGATATTTGGCGGTATCTGCGTGAAGTATATCAATACAGTCCCTATGAGCATGACCAGGAGCGCATACCACTGCCTCCTGCTGATTCTCTCCTTCAGGAAGAGAACGGCGAATACTGAAACGTATATGGGCAGGGTCTTGTGCAGGAAGGCCGCGCGACCCGCAGTGGTGAAGCTGAGCCCTGTGAAGTATGCAAGGAATGCAAACCCCCCGCCAATCACCCCGATTGCAACAAGGTATTTCCATGGAACCCTGGGAAATCTCCTGAATCCGCTGAAAATCCAGAACTTCCACCTTCTCTGCCAGAATGATAAAAACAGAAACACGACACCGATAATCAGCGCCCTGGTCGCTGTGAATACAGCAGGGTCAAGGCCTGTTACAAATACCTTGTTCATGGGGATTGCAAAACCTGATATGACTGCGGTGCAGAGGGCAAGAATAGTCCCGAGGGATTCCTTGGATAATTTACACATAATTATATTTTGCACGAAGAAATTAAAAAACAGCCTGTTCTCTGAGGAAATTTTAACCAATGTTACTACTATAAAGAAATTACCACCCAAACGTTTATAAATCATAAAAATCATTGTTTCGCATGGCTTATAATATACGTATAGTTAGCAGTTATAACCCGCCAAGGAAGTGTGGTGTTGGTGTATATACCCGTAATTTAGCCACAGCTTCAGAGAACCTTACAGGGGAAGTGGGATCAATAAACGTTGCAGCAATCCTTGGGGAGGATGAGAAGCCCTGGGCATATTCCAGTCCTGTAGACCTGAAAATTGAGCAATATAATCCCAAGTCCTGGAAAAGGACTAACTCGGCCATAATAGAAAGGGCAGAAGAAAAAGAAGGCACTACTGTCGCTGCTTTGCAGATTGAGTTTGGACTAAGTGCTGACGGCGAGGGCTGGAGTTTTGACAATATGGCGAAAAGCCTCAGCGATAACGGACTTATTGTCCTGTCATATCTGCATACGATACCCAAAAAACCTAAGGATTATGAAAGAAGAGTCATACAATTACTTGCTGAACATAGTGACAGGCTTATTTCTCACACAAAACGTGGAATCAAGACACTCACATCACCCGTTTATGGTATTGACAAATCAGTTATCGAGCATATACCCCACGGAATAAGGATACTTAACCCATCTGATTATAATAGAGAAAAGATAAAGGAAAAATATAATTTTGGGAAAAGGATTCTTGTTACAACATTCGGAATTCGCGGCCCTAACAAAGGAATTGAATATGGTATCCAGGCAGATGCAGAGTTTCTTAAAGGATGCACAGCACAGCAGAGAAAAGACATTGTTTATGTGATTGCAGGCGGATGCCATGAGAATTTGGTAAAAGCGGAAGGGGGCAAACATTACAGGAAATATGAAGATGGGATAGATGAAGTGTTTGACAAATGCAAACTGAAGGCACGCAGGATAAAGCATGTTGACCAACTTTATGAATTGGATTTTGATGAACTTGATGTTGTGTTGATTGATGAGTTTTTGGATGAAGATGTATTGATGGATTTTTATGCAGCAACAAACATGATGGTTTTGCCTTATCTCAACACGGAACAGGCAATAAGTGGCGTGTTCTCAGATACAATCGGTTCAAGGAGGGTAGCCATATTAAGCAAGTTCGATCATGCACTTGAGGTATTTGGCATTAAGCCAAAAGATACTGTGAAGAAAGGTGTCCTTGGACTTGAGGACCCGGATGCCCCTTGCATTCTGGTTGATCCTGGAAAGGCATCCATTGAGCAGATTGCCAAGGCAATTGACTATTTGGTATTTGATGGAAAAGAGGAAACAGAAAAAAGAGGCAAGAAGAGACGTCTCCAGATTGAACATCGAGCTTTTGGAGGGTATGGTTATCCAATGAGATGGAATAACTCTGCCTTTAGAATGCTGGACTGTGCCCAATATATTGATATAGAAAGACAGACTGTTAATGGGAGAGGATTAACATTCACCAGGCAAAAACCTTCACCCTTT
>JAUWZW010000011.1 GCA_030615165.1 Candidatus Aenigmatarchaeota archaeon | reverse complement strand
AACCAATCTCGGGTACTGGGTTTAGTAGAAATATTCTCTTGTCATGCACATGGGCGAAACCCATTTCCATCAGGGTATTCCCGCCTATGTAGTTTTTTACACCATTTTTATCAAGATTTACAACCAAAATAGCATCGCTGTTCACAATGGCATTGTAATACCATTTGAATACATCAAGCTCCTTTTTAACCTCGGAATGTTCTGTTTTAAGCCTTTTTCTTAACTCCAGGTTTTTCCCATTAACCCAATCAACATAGGTCTGATGAAGAATAGCATCATGCCCCATCTGGTTAAGCCTGTCCCTGAACTCCACCATCTCTTTCATGAAGGTTGAACTTCCGATTATTGTTATTTTCATATCATCACCATCAATACTTCCTGAATCCCAGCTTTTCTGCCTCCTCCCTGAAGCATCTCCTGCAGTAATCCAAGCCGTATTTCCTTATCAAACCCTTTCTGTTCCCGCACTTCCTGCATCTATATACAGCCTTCCCCTGTTTCCTCTTCTTGGGTCTGTTAAATTTCTCAAACCTTGCCAGTTTCTTCGGCTTCTTCTCTATCTGCTTCTTTACCCTTTCATACGTCATGATTATTCCTCTCCCTCTGTTGTCTCAACACTGAATTCCTTTTTGGCCCATTCAATTGCTTCCTCTTTTGAAATTCTGTGCCCCTTCCCTACCTTCTTGGGTTTCATCCTCCTCCTCTTTATCCTGAATCCGGGCCTGGCCAGGGTCACGCAAACGTCCATTCCCAGAATCCCGATGTCCGGGTCATACCTTACCCCGGGTATGTTGATGTACTCGTCTATGCCAAAGGAAAAATTCCCATTGGCATCAAACTGAGAGGGCTTGAGCCTGTTGTCCACTACCTGGAGCATCTTCTTTAGCATATCAAGTGCTGCCTTGCCCCTAAGCGTGACCTTGACACCAATAGGTTTCTTCTGGGGAAGACCGAACGTTGTTCTCTTGTGAGTTCTGGTGATCAGGACTTTTCTTCCGGAAATCTTCTCAAGGATTTTCTTGGACTTATCAAGCTTTGGTCCTGGTTCCCCTGCACCAATGTTTATCGTTATCTTCTCTAATCTTATCTGCCTCATTACATTCTCTTCAGGTCTTTCTGCAGAAGTCATTTCTTACCACCCTTCTTTCTGGATTCGGGCTTGGGCTTCTCTGCTCCAGTGACCATTACGTAATCCAAAAGTGTCTCTATGTTCTTTCCCTCTGATTCCAGTATCACAGTGCTCTTCTCGAGCATATTCTTTCTGACCCTGATATCCCTTATCTTACCCTTCACTCCTATGTTTCTCCCTGCTGTGATTACAGCATTGCTTCCCTTTTCAAGTCTGAAATGCTTTAGGATTTCTTGTTCTGGTAATTGGATGAGAACGGAATCCCCTGTTCTGTAAGAGACCTTCCCCTTTCCTACAATGATGTTCCTTCCATCATGGAGGTTCAGCTGGGCCAGACCTCCCTTAATCACTGTCTTACTCTGAATCCTGCAGAGCTTTCTCCCTGCCTCGCCAGCTGAGATTTTTCCCAGAATCAGTCCCTTCCTGCTCACACCAACCCTGAACTGTTCCTTTGCATCAGGTATCTCCAAAACATCCATCAAACCAATAGGGTAGTGGACATCCTTCCTGACCTTTTTGTCAACCAGAATTTTTCCCCTGTTCAGGATTTTCTTTGCCTCCCCTGCATCCTCAACATAATGGAGGACATCCCTCAAAACCACTTGTAAGGGCACACAGTTATCCCTGGAATGGGGACCAGGGCTTGGTCTAACTACAAAGACCTTCCTCTTCCTCGCCAAAGGCCATGTTCCTGGCATTGCATACCTCTTTAGATGCGCCATATCACTTCAAACCATCCTTAGTTCCTTTTTTCAATTCCTTTCCTTTCATGCCATCCTTTAAGCCCTTTTTTTCAGACTTGGCTTTCCCTTCAGGTTCCTTTTCTGGCTCCCTGGGAACCCTGTCAAAGACCCTTTGTCTCATCTTGTCATCAAGGTTTAATTTTGTTATCATAAGGTTTGAGGGTTCCAATGCGATTAAGACTTCAGAACCGTCAACCTTCTTTATATTGATTCCCCCAACATAGACCTTTAGTTTTTTCAAATCAACCCTCTCAACACTCCCTGTCAGTCCCTTGGAACCACCCTTCATGACCCTTATCTCAT
The DNA here is from genome assembly GCA_030615165.1 of Candidatus Aenigmatarchaeota archaeon. Lineage (GTDB taxonomy): Archaea > Aenigmatarchaeota > Aenigmatarchaeia > QMZP01 > QMZP01 > JAUWZW01. Next base: position 21,491 of record JAUWZW010000011.1, on the reverse strand, counting down.
CACCCTTCCTGACAGGGATAGACCTCTTGCGGAACTGTCTTCTGAGGTCAGGGGAAATGTGCGCGGCCATGAATTTGTGCCTGACATGCATGGGTGCGTTTATCCTAAACTTCCTCTGCTTCCTTGGCTGCTTGCTCGCCTTCCACTTGCTGGACCATTTTTGCTTCATAACCTCACCTCAAACCACCTTGGCACCCGGCTTGACCTCCTTGTTGGGGTGCAGGAGCACACAGTCTGACATATCCCCTTCAACATCTATTGCCAGAATCATCCCCTGGCTCTCATGACCCATGAATGCCTTCGGTTCCAGATTGAAGAGGAAGGGGCATTCCTTGCCAATTAAATCTTCGGGTTTATAGAATTCGGCAATGCTTGCAACTATCTGCCTTTTTTCCTCGCCGAAATCCACCTGCATCTTCATTAATTTCTCTGTTCCTTCTGCTTTTTCAGCGCTAAGGATTTTCCCTATCCTTATGTCCAGTTTCTGGAAATCCGAAAAGCTTATAGTATCTGACATTTACTCGCCTCCAGCAATTTAATGTATTTCTCAACAATATCATCTGAAAACATTGACTCATCAAATTCAGCTTCAAACTTGTCAAAAAGTGGTGAATCCTTAGGTATATGTAATACTTTTTTGCCATCCTTCATTGCATAGGTGCAATCTTGTTCCATATTCACAACATATTTTTTTGTTGAAATTACAACCATGCTATCACCTAAACGATTATGCTTGCCAGCTTCCCTATTGCAGGAAACCTCTCCACAACCTCCCTTGCAACAGGCCCCTTGATAACAGAGCCTGTAGGTATACCTTTTTCATCAATTATAACAGCTGCGTTATCCTGGAAGGATACCCTCATTCCATTAGGTCTCCTGTACTCCTTCCTCTGCCTTATTATAACAGCCTTGAATATCTGATGCCTGACCTTCTCTGTTCCTGCATCAACCCTGCAAATCACAAAGCCGCCGACACCTGCACTAGGCCTTGTCCTTCTCTTTCCCTTGAACCCCTTTACTGAGATTATCTGCAACTCCTTTGCCCCTGTGTTGTCTGCACAGATAAGGTAAGAACCTGTCTGCAGGGTCTTTGTAACATTTGCTGAAATCGCTTTCATTCTGATTCCTCCTTGCTTTCTTTGCTTTCTTCTTTCTTTCCCAAGGCTTTCTTTTCTAAAGAAAGGCTCTTCTTCTCTTTCATCAAAACCTTCTGCTCTTCGCCCTTTATTTCAAAGAAGCCCTCGCCAATCTTTGCAACAACAACAAAATGCTTTGTCTTGGACAGGGGTCTGCACTCCGCAACCATAACTTTGTCACCTTCCTTTGCCCTGATACATTCAGGATTGTATGCTGTAACCCTGGATTTTCTCCTTTCATATCTCTCATACTTCGGGGCATATTTATGGTATCCCCATTCAATAACAACTGTCTGGTGTGACTTTGCAGACATCACAACACCATTAAAAACCCTTCCCCTCAGGGATAATGTACCATGCCAAGGACAGCTCGGGCTATCACAAACCCCTTCCGGTGGCTTCACATCAATACCTATATTCTTTCTCATATACTTCGCCTCACGACTGCAACAGCTTAGAACCTGTGGCAAGCAGCGGTTATGTTCCGCCTGATGGTTTCCCAGCATGCCAAAGCAGACCTCTCGCGCGAAGCGCGAGTTGCCATTTCAGGACCTTCCAAGGTTCTAATAACCGTAATGGATAGTAAATTATAATAATAAGAGTTTATAAATGTTGTTTTAACTATTCTCTTTTTCTTCTACAATCTTGCCGTCTCCTTTGATAACGGACTTGTATCTGCCATCTTTATCATCTATCACAATATATACGTCATTAAATACTGAATCAACATCGAATTCCTTATCCGTGCCAACATAAACAGCATACCATGGTTCTATATATTTTTCTCCTCTTTCCTGTTTCAGTTGTTTCAAAGCATCAGTACCTTTAATGCGTATCTTCTTTACCATAATATAAAAATAGTAGAAAGTTTTTTACCACTTTCTGAAGCAAATCACGGACCAAACTCTATTTTTTTCTCCTTTATCCATTTGACCCATGCCTTGTCTCCGATTTTCTTCCTTAATGCCAACAAGCCAGCCCTTCTTAAAACCGTTATTATACCTCTTTTGCGGTCATACTTATTCAGGAAGGTTTCACAGGGAAATTCTATGCATAATCCGCAATGCTCAACACTACGTTTTTTGGCGCATTGCCACACAGTGCAGACCTTTTCACCTGTTTCTTTGAAGTAATACGGCCTGCCTTTGGTTTCTATGCAACCTGCACAGGGTTTTTTGTATGCAAGGCAATTTTTACAGTAAGTACCACAGGGGGGGATTTTTATCATAACATCACCATTACCACTTTCTGAACTTCTTCTTGATGCGGTCTTCTGGCCGCGCGACGAGGACCTTGCCGTCAACCCTGACCTTTTCCCCGTCCGGCAGGATAAAAAGAAAAACACACTGGTCCTTTGCAAAGCTGCGCTCAGCCTTTCTGCCTTTGCCTTTTTCGACCTCTATAGTCAGGGTCTGCCTTGACTCATCAACCACAACACCTTCAGCGCCAACTTGCGATTTGTTTGTGGATTCAGCTACCTTTACTTTGAGACCGATGAGCTCGTGCCGAACAAGGGTTTTTGCATCTACTGGCATGTTTAATAATTCGGTCGCCGGGTTAAAAAACAGGCGCCGAAAGGGTTAAATGCTTTACGTACAATATTAATAACAAATGCTGGAAGCAGCATTCATGCTATTCAAACCAATTATCAAAACCCGGCTGTCGCGCGAGTGTGGAATAAGTTCTTCTTGTTTCACTGCGACGGCTTGGACAAAAAGAAAAAAACGTTACCAAGAGGCTATGAAAGACAGAAACATAACTTCTTGGGAGCTTATAAATAGGCAAATTATTGTTTCTCATTTTAAACCGTTTAGCAAGGATTATCCTCTGCTAATCAAACAAACCATAAAGCAAAAAGATTGAGAGGTGTAAAGATGTCAGATGAGAAAAATCAACAAAAGGAAGAAAAAGAAAAGAAACCGCCGTTCCATGAGGTACTAATTAATTTGATGACTAATGATGAGAAGGTCTCGGAGATGCCGGGAATGGAAAACCTTGAGGGCTGGGAGCAGGTCGTTATTACCGCAAATGTCCTTGCTTCGGGACGTGTCCCAGAAGAGGCCGTCCCTGCTGTTAAGGAGGCTGCTCTAAAGGCATGGGAAAACGAGAAAGGTGATGAGGACGCTCGTGCAGCCCTCGAGAATCTGGCCAAAGAGTTGGGGTTCAAGCTTCTGGAAGAGGAGAGCCAAGAGGAAAAGCCGGAGAAGTAAAAGAATGCACGAGCGGCTGAATCCCAGCGGAAATGTCAGATGGTCTTGCAACAGGTAAATTAATTCTGCCTGTTGCTTTGTAATGTCAACTTAACGGGATAAAATAATACCCGTAACTAACAACCAACTGAAACCAGAACTGAATGTGTCACCTGACATCAATCCTGTCTGCGGGGAAGCCGAGCTTTATCAGGATGTCTTTTATCCTTGCTTTGTGGTTTCCCTGCAGCTCTATCACGCCGTTCTTTATGGTTCCTCCGCATGCCAGGCTTGTTTTGAGCTCCTTCAGAATCTGCTTTGTGTCCAGTTCCTTGCTTATCCCCTCAATAACTGTTGCAGTCTTTCTGTATCTCTTTTGCACAGTAGAAACCCTTATCTTTTCCTCTTCCTTTACCATTGCCTCACAGGTGCAGAGTTCCTTTGGAAGACCGCAACGGGGACAGATATCAGCCATTTGCCTTTCTCACCTCAAGCTGTTTCTCTCTCTTTATTGTTTCAATTCTTGCTATAGCCCTTTTAATCTCTTTAATCCTTCCGGGAGAAGTAACAGAAGCCCCTATGTTTATATTGGCCTTTTCCTTGGCCAGCTCTAGCTTCAGCTCATTCAGTTTTTTGTCTAAATCCTTTTCGTTCATCTCTCTTATCTCTTTTGTCCTTAGAATTGCCATTAGAATAACCTTTATTTTTTGGATTTGGGCTTTTTAACCTTTTTGGTATTGGCTTTGGGTTTTTTGGCGCTCTTTGCCCTCCTCTTTCTTGGTTTGGGCTTTTTCTCTTTCTTTTTCTCCTTTGGCTTTTCCTTTGCCTCCACGGGTTTCTCTTCTTTGGGCTCAGGTTCCCTTGTCCTCCTCCTCTCACCAGAAATGTCTTCGAATTCCCTCATTATCTTCACCCTGACCCCAATCTTCCCTGGTCTTGTCTGCGCCTCCTCAAAACCAACATCAACCAATTCCTTTGATGGCATACCTGAGTGCTTCAGATAACCAGCTGTGAATTTGGATGTCAGACCCTTGCTCCCTCCGAGCTTCCCGGAAATTATTATCTCAGCCCCTATAGCCCCTGCACTCATTATTCTCTTTATCGTCAGATTGCCAATCTTCTTGTAATTGTAGCCTTTCTCCAGTGCGGATGATGTCTGCTTTGCAACAATCTTTGCATCAAGGTTAGGGTTCTCTATTATCTTGACATCAACCTGCGGGTTCTCCAAATCAAATCTCTTCTTTATGGCCTCTGTTATCTCATTGATGTTCTTTCCTCCCCTGCCTATAATCCTTCCTGGCTTGTTTGTGTAGATTATTATCTTGATTCCCAGAGGTGTCCTCTGCAGCTCTGTCCTGCTGTAATCACCCAGGGGAAAGGTTGTCCTGATGAATTCCTCAATCTGCGCTTCCTTTATCCCCTGCTTGACAAAAAATTCTTTCAACACTGTATCACCTCTGCTCCAGCACGAGCTGGATGTTTGTCATTTTTCTTTTCCTTCTCCTGAATTTAAACCTTCTGGGCCTCCAGAAGGTAAAGCCCTTGTGGGCTGAAGCATGGATGAACAGTCTGGATGTGTCCAGCCCCTTAAACTCGGCGCTGCTTTCTGCATGTGTCAGGAGGCTTGAAAACTCCTTTACAACATTTGTGTAATACTTCCCGTCAAGGCTATCCTTCTGCGCAATGAGGTTCTCCAGCAACCCCTTGCCCTTGTCCAGGTTAAGGCCTGTCAGCGCCCTGCACACAATCACGCTGCTCTTCCTTGAAATCCTGAGATTCCTGCCGTAAATCTTCACTGACTTATCTGGCTTCGGGTTTTGAGTATATTTTAGCATTTTAATCACATACCAGCTCCTTATACACATTATCTGGAAGGGGTGTCAAGGTCTCATCTCCATTCTGGATATCCAGCTCAAAATCATTGCCATACGTATTTTCCCGCTTCTCGTGCTTCATTCAGGAATGCTGGTAAAGTGCTCTCATTGCCTCCACTTGAGGTTACGCATCCCAAAGTTATAGACCCTGATACATCATAGACGAGGGTTGGTCTATTAAGATTTCCATACCCTACTATAACCTTTACTTTTTCCATAACATCCCTCTACTTCAACGGAACATATTTTGATGAGCGGGTTGCTCCGAATCCAGGCGCGCTGTGCTCAACCTTCCTCCTTGTGAGCACGAACTCCCCGATTCTGTGACCAATCATCTCTGGCTTAATCTCCAGGGGGACAAACTCCTTTCCGCTGTGAACACCAAGCTTTATCCCAACCATCTCCGGGATTATCACAAGATCCCTGCAATGCGTCTTGTGGAATTTCTTCGGGTTCTCCCTTATATTCTTCAGGAGCTTTTTCTGGCTCTCTGTGAACCCCCGCTTGAGCGTTCTCCTTTCCCTTGCAGGAACGAGCTTTCTGAATTCCTCTAAGCTCATTCCCTTTATCTCTTCCCAGGATTTTCCCCTATATTCAAACTTTGGCATTTTATCCTCTCCTTTCCATCATGATTTTAAATGTTAAATCCTTACCTCTTCTTCCTTCCCGTCCTGCTTGGCGAGATTGAGCCCACCTTTCTGCCTGGCGGGGCATGCCTTGAAACAGGCGGCCTGGTCTTCCCGGAGCCGGAAGCTCCGTAAGGATGGTCTGTTGCGGTCATTGCAACCCCGCTTGTTCTGGGGTAAAGCTTGCCCCTTGCATGTGCTGCATAAAACTTTGCACCAGCCTTTACAAAGGGCTTTTCCTTCCTTCCCTCTCCTGCCGGGATGCCCAGCATTGCCCTGCAGTTCGGGTGAAGCTTTTTCTTCTTCTTTGAGGGGAGCCGGATTACGCAACCCTTCGCTCCCTTCGAAACAATGATTGCAAAGGAACCGGATGTCCTGCAGAGCTTTGGACCGGAATTCGGATAGGTTTCCACGCTGGATATCTGAGCGCCCTCATTCATATCCTTAAGGGGCAGTATGAGTTTCTCTATTGTATCCCCGACCTTTAACCCCTCAATTGCAACAATATGACCCCTGCTCCTGTCCGCATACCTTATCTCTGCGAGCGGGGAATTCCTTATCGGGTCCTTGACTATATCAACAACCTCCCCGTCCACATTTTTATACTTAAGGCTGGGCCTGAACTTGTACGAAGGGACCCTGTATGTTCTCGATCCCTTCCCCCTTCTCTGTGACCTCAATCTCTTACCCATATGCTTCGCCTTGTGAACTTTACGGAGAACGCCTATGCGAACTTGCTAGCGTTCAACCCTTCTATCATATCATCCCTAGCCTTGTTGCAATATCCGCTGCGCTGTGCTCCGGGGGCAGCTTGACATAGGCCTTCTTCTGTCCCTTCATCGTTATCTCTACATTGACTGACAGGACCTTCACATTAAAGCCATTCTCCACAGCCTCCTTTATCTGGGACTTTGTGGCATTCTTTTTGACTATGAAAACGAGCTTGTTCTCAAGCTCTACCATGTTTATTGATTTTTCTGCAAGATGCGGGTAAATCAGAACCTTCCAGGGGTCATAACCCTCCTTCCCCCTTATCTCCGGCGCAGCGGGTGCAGCCGGCTCCGCGGGCTTGGCCTCTTCCTTCTTGCCCTCGGCTTCCTTCGGCTTCTCCTCGGGCTCTGGCTCTTTTTCTTTGGGTTTCTCCTCTGCGGGCTTTTCTTCTTCCTTGGGTTTTTCCTCTGTCCTGCCCTCTTCCTTCTGCTTCTTTATACTCTCATCTATCATCTTGTCCAGCTCTTCATCACTGACAGTATCCTTTTTCTGTTCTTTTTTTGGCATGGGTTCTCCCAAGATTATTCATACCTAATAAAAAACCAGTTACCCATCAACCGGTTTTTATCGGGTATAAAGTGTTGGATAGTTAATTATATAATAAGGTTTTTATAAAGGTTTGCCTGGATGAACCCAACATAAAAAATAGGGGCACTCTGGCCCCTCAAACAATCGGATAATGGCTAATAGAAAGTTATGTACTAATTAGTAGTGAATAAATGAAAAGTATTTAAACTCAACTCTCCTATATTAGAGAAACAAGGTGATTAAAATGACAGATGCTTTAACTTCAGAAAAAGATACTTCAAGATTAGGCTTAGATGCTGAGAGTATTGAAGGTATTGTGAGTATAGCGTATTTAGGTGTGAGGAAACCCGTTAGTTGTTTTGCTATAAGTGTATATGGTTTGAGTGAGGATTATGTTGATACAGTGTTAACAGATGAAGGATTCGATATAGATGAGATTCGTAAACAGAATAAACGTAGATGTATAGGGTCTCCAGAGATATCAACAGGCACTCTTGACGAGGGTTTTGAATATGTTGAAAAATTAGACTCAGAAGATGATTTAACAAATAATCCTAATGATATAGGTATTGGAATTGGCACTCTTGTAGAAATTAAGAAATACCATGATATGGAAAAGCCTGTGGCACTTTTAACAAGTATTGGGTGCGATTAAACTTTTTCTAATTAATTAAAGGGGCACTCTGGCCCCTCAAACAATCGGATAATGCAGGATGGGTTTCTGCCTGACCTTTGTGTCTGTCTTGTCTTCCATCAGTTTATCCATTCTCTTCAGCAAACCCTTCAGCCTGATTAAATGCTCGCCCTCTCTTTGCCTGGCCTTGTACATCTTCAGTCTTGGTATTTCGATTCCCTTTGTTACCAGCACGAGGTCCCCGCCGGTTTCCACTTTTTTCTTTCCCGGCTTTGCATTAAGGCCTGCTATAATCTTCCCATAACATGTGCTTTCATACGGAACGCTGGCTACATGGAATATATGCCTGCCGATATGCCTGAACATATGTTCTGCTTGTTCAGGCGGATGGTCATTGCCATATCCTGTGAACCCCAGCAGCTCTTCCTCAAAACCGGATATGAACCCTGCATATCTCTCTGCCATGGAGCGCGCCTCAAGGTAGCGCCCTGCATTGCCTTCGGTTAGCTCTGATGTGTCAGCACCCAGGGGCAGGACCATGGAGCCGTTCCCTGCAGGCAGTTCAGGGTCTGTTATCTCTATCTTCACGCCCTTTGATTTGATCCTTCTCTTCATCTTATTCATCATTGCCAGTATATCCTCGGCTGACACGTATGGTTCATCTTCTATAGTCCAGACACCTACGGGCCTTTCACTTGCCTTGTATTCGTCAAGCCTTGTACTAAGGTAAAAGTAAACATCCTCAAATACATCCTTGTAGCCGGGCCTCTTTGCTGTTGGCGTGACCTTCATGCGGAACCTGAAATCGCCTATATCACAGGGCACCTCAACCTCCCCATCGGGCCTGTTCTCGTCATCATAACCCGTGTGCTCCTTTAGCGCTGTCCTGAAGGGGGTTATAATCTCGCTTGATAACAGGGCATTCCTCTGGCATGCCTTGTAGTAGTTATCAGCATTCTCTCCATCAAGGCCTGTGTACTCAGGCAGTGCCTCAACCGTTACAGGAACCATTTTAACCATATAAACACCTCCAATATGGTGTTTGTACCCAGGAGATGTCAAAATTATATCCCCCTTAGGGGGTAGAAAAAACAAACATTTTTAAGCTTGAAAACCAGAAAATTAAAGTATGGAGGATATAGGAAGCGCGCTCAGGAAGATGGGTCTAACCCAGGGCGAGGTGAAGGTATACACCTCCCTGCTGGAGCTTGGTCCGAGCTCATCCGGTCCCATAATAAAGCAGTCTGGTGTATCAAGCTCAAAGGTTTACCCCATACTGGACAGACTCATATTGATGGGCCTGGTATCCTATGTAAAGCGCGGCAACAAGAAGGTGTTCCAGACCACCTCACCCATGAAAATCCTGGAACTTCTAGAAAAGAGGAAAGAGGATATAGAGGAGCAGAAGAAGGGAATAAAGGGTGTTCTGCCTGCACTCCTCAGGAGGCAGAAAAGTCTGATGAGCAAACATGAAGCGACTATTTATGAGGGTTACAAGGGTGTAAAGACCTATTACAAGAATCTCCTCAATAACCTGAAGAAGGGTGAGGAGAGGCTGGTTTTCGGCGCCAGGTCAGGGTATCCTGTGGCAAAGGGTGCACAATACTTCTTCCAGAGCTACCACAGGAACTGGGTGAAGAATGGCCTGAAGACAAAGATAATATTCAATCGGGATTTGAAGGGAAGCAAGTCCACCAGATTCTACGAGGATTTGCCCCTGACACAGGTCAGGTATCTGCCGCATATCACTTTGTCCAGTGTGGGTATACAGAAGGATTTAGTGGACATACTCATATGGACAAAAGAAACCGCCCTTGTTTTTGTCATAAGGAGCAGGGAGGTTGCAAGAACCTTCAGGGAATACTTTTATGTCTTGTGGAGAATGGCGAAATAGCTTTAGTACCTCAACCACTTCCATTGTAAGCCAAACACTGGACCTTCCCCTTCTGTCTTCTCAAAATATAAATTCAGGTCTTTGTAAACGTCGATTCCTATACCTCCTGTAAGCCTGTCATCATGCCCTGAAACCCCTGAACGATTCAAGTCATATCTTCCATCAATATGGATTCTTCTGATAAGTTCCGGAACAGAGCTGTTCGAGGCGAATGGTCTTACAGATGCCTGGGTCAAAATCCTTTCGGAATCCTTATCATGGAAGTAATCAGCGTGCAGCACAAGCTTTCCCTTCTCGAATAATCTTTGGTGAGGATAATACCCCATTGCATTATTCCACAATGTCTGGTATGATTTGACGCCGTTATCTGTGCTAAGGTAACCACTAGGGATTGTGGCAAACCTTGGGTCAGGGTCTATAATAAAAGACCCTCCCAGAGAAAATCTTTCCCCGTCCAGGGCTGTGCCTCCATGGAGTCTCCAGGATTTTTTATCCTTAAACCTTCCGACTGAGGCGCTGAAATCCCTCTCCTCGTCATCACCGCCTGTAAAGCTCAGGCCTCCTGAATACCCGTCCGGGAAATCCTGGAACAGGAAAAGATTTCCGAATGTTTTATCATTCTTGTCATATCCCCAGAACTCCAAGGTAGTTTCGCCCAGATTTGAACGGAATATCCTGCCTATCCCAAGACCCTTCAAGTCCTGTTCATCCTTTCCTTCTTCTATGGAATATAATTTCAGCCTTTCCATTACGCCCTTCAGCAGCCAGTCCCCGTATGAACCTGACAGCCTTGCGCCAAGACCCTCATCATGTTCATGTTCAAGTCCGTAAAGTGTGAGTTTGCCTTTGTACCCAAAATCAAATGGTACTCTAACACCGGCATTTGTCTTGGTTGTTCCATCAGGCAATCTGCCAGTAAAGACCCTGGCAACATCCCCAAATACTGGCTTCCCGTCCTCACCTATTTCAGTCAGGGTAAAGCCAAAACGCGAGCTGTCAGAGCCTCCTGGCTGGTATTCGGATTCTATTTCTGTCTCCAATTTCCTTGGAAACGGGAAGTATTTGCCCAGGTCTGTTTTCGACACGAGATTTGTCTTGGGTTTAGAATCTGCGTTAGGTTTTGTTTCTTCAGCTATGGTAGTATTGGTTCCCACGGAGAGGGAACCCAGAGTCGTGACTGTAATGACACCCCATATGACTACGGGTTTTATCATGCTCTTGTAAACCCTCCCCCACAAGGAAGGTTTTGTTGTCCTGGTTTCTCTTCCCACATTTATCACTGCTAAGATATGAAATACTAAATTATTTAAGCCTTTTCAAGACTAAAGAATAACTCATTTAGCTGTCTTTGTAAGCGTTTCCACAGCCGATTTTGTCCATATTGTGAGTCTTCCCAGAACTGTTCCAGGCGCGAGCATGTCCACACTGAGTTCGCCGAGCCTGACCACTTCAACACCAGGTATGTTCCTTGCTGCCTTTCCTATCCCCTTGTCTTCTGAAATGATTATCAACGGACCCTTCCTTCTTATGGTTTTTCTGCCACGGGTCTTGCCCCTGCCTGCCCTGGTTTTTGTCTGCGCTACGCGCTCCAGCTCCCTGCCGAGGCCGAGCTTTTTCAGGGCATTCTTGACCTCGCTTGTCTTTTTCATTTCCTGCAGCTTGTCCTCAACAACAAGGGGTATGTTCTTAATTCCCTTGATATCATGGCTTCTTGCCCAGACAATGTCTTCTTTTGCTGTTGCGGAGATTGCTGAATAAAAAGCCTTAAGCCATTCCTTCTTGTTAATCTTTTTCTCCCAGACCTTTTCCACCTTGGGCGGGTGTGCCTTTCTTCCTTTTATTGCCTGGGGAACAACCCTTGCCCTGTATGAAAGAAAACCACCTCCATGTATCCTCTTCATCCTTGCCATCTCCCTGTTCATCATTGAATACCTGTAGCGCCTCCTTCCATGGTAATGTGCAGATGTCCTCATGCCGGCAAGCGGGTCAGAACCATAAGGCTGTCTGAGCTTTGAGCGCTCTGCAAGAACAGCCCTCTTAATCAGGTCAGCCCGGACAGTCTCTGAGAAAGGCTTGGCTAATGTAACCTTTCCCTTCTCTGTTCCTGTCAGAGAATAAACCGGTATTTGCATAATCGCCTCTCTTATAATGTATAAAGTATTTATATTAATAGTTGTATTTAATTGTATAGTCAAATGATCCCACGCAGGAAGCTGTAGTGGGGTATGACCGTTGGTCTGTTTCTAGCGGTCATAACTGTATAGAGTTGAAAGTTTGACACAGGCGAAGCCTGTGTTTCCGTAATATTTCGCAAGGCGAAGGCAGGAGGGTCGTGACCGTGAATGCGGTCTGTCATCCTGTCTCATAAGGTGAAGTGTATGGTTGAAAAAAGGGATGCCCAGAAGGCAAAGGTAAAACAGAAGAAGGAAAAGCCTGAAGCTCCAAAGGAAGAGGAAAAACCCAAGGAAGAAAAGGCCGGAAAGGTTATCAGAAAGCCTGCAGGAAGGCCAGAGGAAAGAAGACCCAAGAGGGAGGAGTTCAGGGCTGAGAGTATAATAAGGCTTGCTGAGACAAACCTTGATGCAACAAAGCCTGTAAGGGCATCAATAAGAAGGGTCTCGGGGGTTGGCTTTATGTTCAGCAGTGCGGTTACAGCAGTCTGCGGTTTCGGGGATAAAAAGCTCGGGGACCTGACAGAGCAGGAAAGGAAAAGGCTTGAGGACATCATTATGCACCCTGAGAATTACAACATCCCCTTCTGGCTCTACAACAGGAGGAAAGAGCCTGCAACAGGACAGGACAGACATCTTATTGTTTCCCAGCTTGAGCTGACAAAGAGGGCGGACATAGGGCAGGTGAGGAAGCTCAAGACATACAAGGGTGTAAGGCATTCCCTTGGTTTGCCTGTAAGGGGGCAGAGGACAAGGTCCTCATTCAGGCACGAAAAGTCAGTTGGTGTAGTTAGAAAGGCTGCAAGGATGAGAAGTGCCGGCAAGGGGAAAAAGAAATCGAAGTGATTATATGCGTAGAATAAGAAAAAAGTTCAAGAGACCAAAAACAGCATGGAGCCTGGCTGATATAAAAGAGGATAAGGATTTGACCAGGGAATATGGTTTGAGAAGAAAACGTGAGCTACTGGTAGCAAGGGAAATACTGAGGGGTTTCAGGCGGAGGGCAAGGAATTTGATTGGTGCCAAGAACCCTGAAGAAGAGAGAAGGTTACTGGACAAATTGGAAAAACTCGGGTTGCTGATAGAGGGTAAAGAACTGGACGATGTCTTGGCACTGAATGTCAACAAGATTTTGGACAGGAGGCTGCAGACCATTGTTTTCAAAAGAGGGATGACAGCCAGTATGAAACAGGCAAGGCAGCTCATAACCCATGGTCATATTGCAATTGATGGGAGGAGGACGTCATTTCCATCATACTTTGTTCCCGTAGAGGAGGAAGGGAAGGTTTCATGGTATCCGTCATCCAAGGTCAAGGGTGGTGTAAAACAGCCGCCAACCGTTAAACCAAAACCCCACACAATAGAACCTGCAGAGAGGTAGAAAATGCCATTGAAGAGAAAACAGAAGAGGGAGAATCCGAAGAGTAAGGCCGAACCAAAGAATATCAAACCTGAAGTGAAGAGGGAAAGGAGGGAATATGCTCCAAGAAGGCCAATGCCAAGGACAGGCAGGTGGGGCGTGGCTCACATATACTCTTCTGAGAACAACACCATAATCCACATAACAGACGTAACAGGCTCGGAAACAATTGCAAGGGTTTCTGGCGGCATGGTCACAAACAGGGACAAGGACAAGGGAATGCCGTTTCCCGCAATGAAGGCGGCAAGGAGGGCTGCACAGGATGCCCTGAACCGTGGCATTGTCGGTGTTCATCTTAAAATAAGGGCGCCTGGAGGTAGCAAGAAGAAGATGCCAGGGCAGGGCGCACAGCCTGCAATAAGGGCACTGATAAGGACTGGACTGATGATTGGGAATATAACAGATGTAACGCCCATCCCCCATGACGGAACAAGGAAAAAGGGAGGTAGAAGGGGGCGCAGGGTTTAAGTTCGCGAGGCGAGTTGTATGGCAAAAGGTCATAAACCGAGGGCTGGTTCAAGGGCTTTCTGGCCCAAGAAGAGGGCAAGAAGGATTTATTCCAGGCCAAAGGCTCACCCGGAAGTCAAGGAAGCAATCCCGCTTGATTTTGCCGGATACAAGGCTGGGATGACACAGGTAAGTTTTGTTGATAACAGGAAGGGTTCTGTGACAGAGGGGCAGGAAATTGTTAAATCTACAACTGTTCTGGATTGTACTTCCCTTGTTATTTGCGGTATAAGGGCATACAAGAAAACACCCTATGGCCTTAAGGATTTCGGAACGGTCTGGTCTGGAAAGGTTTCAAAGGATTTGGCAAGGAGGACAAGGGTCCCGAAAAACCCTAAACCAGAACTTGAAAAGCTGGAGAAAGAGAAGGAGAATCTCGCTGAAATAAGGCTTCTGGTTCACCCCAATCCCAGGGAATCCGGTATTGGAAAGAAGAAGCCAGAGCTTTTTGAACTGAGCCTTGGCGGGGGGCCTGCAGAGCAGCTTGATTATGCAAGGCAGAAGCTTGGCCAGGAGATAAGGATTTCCGATGTGTTCAAGGAGGGCGAGCTTGTTGATGTCAGGTCTGTATCAAAGGGAAAGGGCTATCAGGGTGTTGTGAAGAGATTTGGTGTCAAGATAAGGACAAGGAAGGCAAAGGGAAAGAGAAGGCATATAGGCGTGATGAGTCCTAGAACGCCCGCAAGGGTGAGACCTGGCTTAATCGCGCAGGCAGGGCAGCTTGGATTCCAGACAAGAACAGAGTACAACAAGAAAATCCTCAAGATAGGAACAGTCAGAGAAGCGCAGGTTAATCCAAAGGGCGGTTTTTTAAACTATGGCCTGGTCAAGGGTGATTACATACTTTTGCAGGGCTCTGTGCCCGGACCAAAGAAGAGATTAATTATATTAAGAAAGGGTATAAGGGCAAGGAAGGAAGAACCTGTAGAGGTTAAGAAAATCCTGCTGGAAAGTCAGCAGGGTGTTTGAAGTGTAGCTTTTATTTCTAAGATCCAATTCCATATCATGGCCAGGCAGACAGGAACAGCAAGGAGAAACTGCAAGCCCTTAAAAGGCTGCAGAATTTTATCTGATTCTTAGAATTCTTCCCTTCTTTTTTCCAGTTCTTTTTTGAATAACTCTGCTACTGTTCTTGTATAGAACTTACTCTTTTTCCTGAACTTGTAATTTTTTTCAGGAGTCAGCCCATATGATTTTACATCACTATAAAATTGCTCTTTGAAGGCATCTGCAAGTGCGTCCGCATCAATCAATAATTGCTTATCTGATTCTTTTGGGTCTTGGAATTTATGAGATATGGCAATATCAATAATTCTTTCTATTTTGGCCTTGTCATAATCCGCCTTACCCAAGATTTCTTCTATGATTTGAGGTGCATATTTTAAGTGGAGCTTCAGCGCCTCAACCTTGTCTGATTCATCATTGCTTTTCTGAAGTTCCAAAGGCACCTTAGACCAGCCAACATCGTGCAGAATTGCTGCAGGGATAAGAATATCTTTGTTTCCCTTTTCTTTTTCGAGCAATAATTCCATTGCTTTGATAACGCCCTTGGTATGGATTACAAAATCTTTCATTACCCCTCTTTTTAGATAGGGCAAGGCCAATTGCCAGATTTCTTCAAATAGTTTATCCATATTAGATTGATTGTTTCAGGGGTATTAAAATAGTTCTCACTCCATCTCGTAAAGGACAGAGTCTATCATGAAGGCAGAAACAGGTATCATTATTATTATAACTATAATCAGCACAACAATAAGGAAGGGGTCAGCCTGGGCCTGTATTGTATAGCCAAGGCCTGCAAACAACAAAATGAATATCACAATCAGGGCAGCAGCCATAAAGAGCTTCTCCCTCTTCTCATAGTAATGCTCCTTTGTGTATTTTCTCCTCTCCTCCCTTGTCCATTTTTTTGCCATATTTAATTATTGCTCCCTTTCTTTTTACGCTTTTGCCTCTATTTTGCCTTCTTTGCCTTTGCTTTCACAAATCCGCATCTTACACAGAGCTTCCAGGGACGCTTGCCCTTTGCTTTGACAGAAACAATATTCAGGCCGCATTTCGGGCATTCCTGAGAAATTACCTTAAGGCTTCCAGTATGGGGCAGGGAGAACGTTTCAGTGCATTTCGGATATTTGTCACAGCCCATGAAACGCTTGCCTTTGTGCGACCTGCGCATTATCAGGTTGCCTCCGCATTTGCATTTGCCCACTGTGCTCTCTATTTTCTGCTGTTCCCTTACAACCACAAGGAGCTCCTTCCCTATTTCCATTTCATGTTCCTTGAAGTGTGCGAGGATTTTTCTCAGCATGCCCTCTGCCTCCTTTACAATATCCTGCCTTTTCTTCTGACCCCCCTGGATTGCCTGCATCTCCTCCTCAAATTTCCTTGTCAGCTCAACTGAAACAATCTCAGGGCAGTGTTTGCTGAGTGCTGTCACAACAGCCTGGCCCAGCATGGTAACGATTATTGCCCTTTCATCTATGTAGCCCCTGTCATAAAGGGTCTGCAAAATCAGGGCCCTGGTCCCTTTCGTGCCCAAGCCCAGAGATTCAAGCTCTTTGAGTATGCTGGCCTGTGTGAACCTCTTTGGCGGCTGGGTCTCTTTGTCCAAAATCTCGATTTTCTCCGCCTTGACATCCTGACCTTCCTTGACATCAGGGAGAATCTGCTCCTTGAACCTTGCATACGGCTTGTAGAAATCCATCCAGTTCGACTTCAGTGTTCTTATACCCTGTGCAAGGAATTTTTCCCCGTCAACCTCTATCAAGACTCTCATAACCTCTCTGACAGCAGGGTCTGCAAATACAGCCAGGAATCTTTTAACAATCAAATCATAAAGCTTCTTCTGGTATGAATTGAGCGCTTTTGGCAGATTTCCTGTTGGGAATATTGCAGGATGGGCAGAATCCACCTTCTTTCCTTCATTCGGTCTCAATCTTGGTCTTGAGAGCAGCTTTCCACAGAGCTCATGGTAAGCCTTCTGCTTTGCCAGATTCTGCAGTATAAATTTATAACCAATCTTTGCAGGGAGTTTCTGGCTCGCTGTCCTTGGGTAAGAAATCAGGGCCTGCTCGTAAAGAGACTGCGCAATATCAAGTGTCATCTTGGGTGAATAACCAAAGCATCTGTAAGATTCCCTCTGCAGGGTTGTCAGGT
The DNA here is from genome assembly GCA_030615165.1 of Candidatus Aenigmatarchaeota archaeon. Classification (GTDB taxonomy): domain Archaea; phylum Aenigmatarchaeota; class Aenigmatarchaeia; order QMZP01; family QMZP01; genus JAUWZW01. Next base: position 4,585 of record JAUWZW010000011.1, on the reverse strand, counting down.
CAAATGGAAATGGTGGGTACTGCTTTTGCTGTCTTCTCTCAACACCTGAAACAATTGCTTCCTTGCCCTCGCAGTTTTTGAGAATTGTTTCAGCCTGACCCTTCTCCCAGAATTTTCCCTTTACATGGAGCGCGATTATTTTCTGGGAGTCAACAAGGCCTGTTAGCTGTATCTCCCAGAATGGTTTTGGCTTGAATGCCTCTATTTCTTTCTGCCTCTCCTCCAGGATTTGCAGGGTTGGCCCCTGTACCCTTCCTGTTGACAGGATTCTGTATCCTCCTGCCTCCTTCAGTGCAAGCGTGAGCGCCCTGGAAAGGTTAATCCCCCAGTAATAATCAAGGAAATGGCGGGCAAGACCTGCCTCTATCTGCGGAAAGTCAAGCTCAGGTGATGCCTGCTCATAGGCCTGCACAAGGTCGGGTGTCGTCATTGTGGAGAACTTCATCCTTTTGGCTTTTTCTGTCCCGCATATGAACCTGAGGATGTTGTATGCTATCACGCTGCCCTCTATATCATAATCGCATGATGATATGAATTCATCAGCACCCTTTACCACTGTCTTTATATTATCAAAATATTTTTTTGACCACAGCGCGGACTTGCCCCTCTCGAAAGTGGGCTTCCATTCAACATCAAAGACGGGGTATGTCCACACAGCGCCTGCCTTCCTTTGTGCAAGAATGAACAGGTGGCCTACGGCAGGAGCAACAACAATATCCCTTCCGCCCCGGCTTATCCTGAAAGAAGCAACACCATGCTTTCCTATCTTCTTAATCCCGCCTTCAGCCAGTGCATCGGCTATGCGCTTGGCTGCCGATGGCTTTTCTGCAATTATCAGTGTATATGACATCTAATGCCTCCTGTACTATTAGTCCGGCATAATTAAGCTTTAAGTCATGCCAGGGTTTAAAAAGTTTTGCATTGGTAGAATCTTATTTAAATCTTATAATCAATTAAGAGACAGGTGTTTCTGTGGAATGCAGGAAATGTCCATATTTCAATAAGATTAAGAACATGATGCATGGTAATTCCCTTATTGTAGGCTTTTGCAAGCTGAGGCAGAGGCATATATCTGATGAAACAGCAGGGGCAGAGCTCTGCAAGGACAAAGCAGTAATAGAAATAGAAGAGACTAAAAAGGTTTCTGAGAAGAAAAGCGAGGAAGAATTCGTCAAGCGCGCTGCTTTCGGGAGCTAGTTAATCTATTTCTTTCCCGAGGATTTCTTTGCGACTTGCGGAAGCGTCTGTAAAGAAAGGCTCTAAGGCAGAAAATCCTTATCCTTGATTTTCTGCGGAAGATACTTTTCGCTAATATATTTTATTCCTTTGGCTGATAGGGCCTCAAGCTCCAATTTATACCCAACTTCAAGCATGTGTTTAAGCTCATCTTGCCACTCCTTTGGCTTGAACCAGATGTATTTGAGCATCTCATTTGCTCTTTTTATGTCGCCCTTGTTGAGCTTGATTGTCACGTTCTTGGGTATGCCGAATTTAGCCACATCCCGGGTTGTCAGGCCTATGAATTTTGCAGAAGGGGTTCCAAGCCTGTCAGAAAGGAAGGAGAGGTTTATGGAGCCCTGTTTTATTACAGAATATATGTAGTATCCCCAGGCATCAGCATCTGTCATAACATAAACAGGCAGTTTTAGCTCCTTGTGCATCCTGTTTATCAGCCTCCTGCAGCCGCGGGCAGGCTGCCCCTTTCCCGTTAGAATCAGACAGTTGTACTTCTTCCAGAACTTATCCTGGTTAAGGCGCTGCCAGATTGCATCTTTTTCCACGACTATCAAGAAATCAGCAGTACACTTCTCGAACGTTATGACCTCCGGCTCCACGTTGGATGGTATTGCCCAGCCCGAACTTCCCATCTTTGCGCAGTTAATCCTGTCCCCTGCATCATTTACAACAATAGGGCCTGCTACATACCCCTTCCTGTCCGCCTGCAGGTGCAGCCTCTCCCTCAGGGTGTCCAGAGCTGCCTCCAGGTCCTCGATTATCGGGTCGCTCTCTCCTTGGTATTCCACTGTGTTCTCTTTTGTTCCCGGTATCGTCCTTTTCAGTGCATAGTAAAGGTCCCTGATGGATGTGGTTACGTCCTGGTCTATTATCTTCTTGCACTCTGCAGCAACCATTAAGGTCTGCATGAACTTCCTTGTGTGCGCAACATTGAGATATGTCCTATGGCTGATTTTGTCCCCTAATCTGACCAGTCCTGATTTCTCGTCAAAGTATATGTTTGAAAGAACCCTTATCGGCAGCTCGATGTCTGGATTCTTCTCTTTTTCTATCTGCTTAAGTGTGTTCTTTCCGAGCTCCTTCAGCTTCTTGTCCGGATTTTCTGTTACAGGCATACACAATCACTACTCCTTTTTGGCTTCCTCCCCTTCTTTTGCTTCCTCTTTCTTATTTTCTTCCTTGGCTTCTGGCTTCTCGCTTTCTTTTTGTTTTTCTGCATTTTCTTCTTTTTCCCTTTTCTCCTTTGCCAGTCTTTCGGCTACCTGCTCGGAAAGCTCTATTGTTTTTATGTTCTTTTCAGCAATATCCTTTATCTTTGCCTCTATCTTTTCAGTGGGTTCACCTGTCAGCTCATTCAGAGCAACTGCTGTCTCATGTGCATACCTCTCAAATATGGACCTTCTTTCTGCCTGGTACTGGGCCCTTCTGACTCCTGAAAGATATATGGAAAGTTTCCTTGCGCATTCCTGCAGGGCAAGCTTTATCTCCTTTATTATAACAGGATAGGAGGCAATTGCTTCCTTTGACTCAGATGTGAAGGGAACCCAGACAGAGCACATATGGACGAATATCACTACCGGGTCTGTTGGTAGCTTTTCCGAATTTATGCCGTATCTTCTCCAGTCCATGCCTATGATGGATTTTGTTATTGCACAGTCTCCTGCCTGGTAAAGCAGGGGAACCCTATTTGCAAATCGCATGAATTTTGGTTCTGTTATGGAGCCGCCGTAAGCGATACCAACCTCGATTTCAAAAGGCCAACCCCTGTAAACAGCAGGCGGTCTGCATATGGCTGCAACAAATTCTGGGTTAAGTTCCTTCTTTAAACCCTTCTCAATCAGTTCCCCTCCAAGTGGGGAAAGGCAATCGGTTGGGGGTCTTGTGAGTTTTGTCTCCTTTATTGCCTTTACAATACTTACAATCTGGTCTTCTGAAACCTTCCTTGGTGAAATCATTACGTCAGGCTCTCCCTTGTCATTCAGAATATCCGCCTTCTCTACTATCTGTTTTGCACTCAACTTTCCCACCCTTGTAAACTCGGATGTGAGAAAACCTGAAAGCGTCCTTGCCTTTGTGTCATGCAGCATCCTTGACAGAATCCCCACCTCAACACCGTAAAGATGCGGCTTTATCTCCTTTGATTCTCTGGGCAGGGTTTCAACCCCTCTCTTGAATTCAAACCTTCCTGTGGGGGAATCGAATATTATATTTGCATACGGGTTTGAGATGGCGGTTTGTTTTACATACTCAAGAACAGATTGTTTGTGCTCCCTGTAAAGCCCTTCACATACAAAGCTTATCTGCACACCGCGCCATTCCTTTCCCTCAACAACATCCTCTTCAAGAATCTTGGGCTCGTTCTTCTTAACATCAATCTTAAGCTTATATCTGTGCATTTTTCCGTCACCTGTGGATGATATTACCTCAATCGGCTGGCCTGTTGTTAATTGTGAATAGAGCACACCGCATGAAATCCCGAGTCCTTGTTGCCCCCGCGTTTGCTTCAGCTTATGGAATTTGGAACCATAAAGCAATATGCCGAAAATCTTGGGAATTTGCCTCCTTACAATCCCAGGACCGTTATCCTTTATTACAATCTTGTATTTTTCCTTTTCCAATTCCTCTATCTTAATATAGATATCAGGCAGAATCCTTGCATCCTCGGTGGCGTCCAACCCGTTGTCGACACCCTCTTTAACAATCATTAACAATGCCTTTATCTTGTTATCATAACCTAACAGGTGCCTGTTTTTCTCGAAAAATTCAGATACACTTATGGCTCTCTGATCCTTTGCCAGCATCTTTGCTGTCTTCACCTTCTCATTTGCTGTATTTTCCTCTGGCATAAATATCTCCACAATCTCGAAAGAAGGAGATTTTTATTGTTGTTCTGTCTCCCTTATAAAGCTTTTTTCAGAACTTTAAAATCTTCTAAACCGATATCTACAACCTCTTTCTCCAGTAATTTATTATTTAATTTTAAGCTTTTTAAGCGTTTTCTGGCCTGTTTTTTTGTCAATTTCCTGCCGAAAAAAAGAGCTCGCATGATAGCGTTTTTAACCTTGTGTTTGGGCTGCAAAAGAACCCTGGAAAGTAGGGTTTTTTCCTTCCTGAATTTCAGGGAAATCACGACAGAATTGGTTCTTGGCTCTGGTTTGAATGCTCCTTTTGGGACATCCAGCAGAGTCTTCATCTCGAAGAATTCCTGCACCAGTAAGCCTAGTTTTGACCTGCCTGCGAGCAGCCTGTAGGCAAATCCCTTCGGGACTGTCAGGACTGCGAGCTTGAAATTGCAGAAAGGAAGCTTCTGGAAAAGCGGCTCGCAGATTGCATAGGGCAGGTTTGAAAC
>JAUWZW010000043.1 GCA_030615165.1 Candidatus Aenigmatarchaeota archaeon | reverse complement strand
TCAAAAATCGTCTTGACCTTGGAAATACCCCACTCATGACCCTTCCATGGCTGATTCAAAAGCCTCTTTGCGCAGCGACGATTCCCGTCAGGAATTATTCCTATGCTGGTTGGAATTTTTCCTGCCATAACCTTAAATTCTTTTAACAGATATATAAAATTGATTGTATGGGCAGATTTGAGCTGCATTGTCACAGCCATTATTCAAGGGGAACCAAGATCCCCTGGGAGGGATTGCCTTCCCCGAGCGAGATCATAAGGTTTGCAAAGATTAGGGGACTTTCTGGTGTTGCAATAACAGACCATGGGAATATAAAGTGCTGGAAGGAAGCCAGGGGAGAAGCAGAGAAACAGGGCATACTCTTTATCCCTGCTATGGAGATCGAATCTAATGCAGGACATATAATCGGCCTTGGCCTCACAGAAAGGGTCAGAAATGGTCTGGGTGTTGAGGAAACAGTGGAAAAAATCAGGGAGCGGGGGGGTGTTGCAACAGCTGCCCATCCGTTTGATATGAGGGGTTTTGGGATAAAGAACAGGATAAACCTTGTTGATGCGGTTGAGGTCTTCAATGCCATGAACCTGGACAGGATTTCCAATACATTTTCCGAGTCCAGAGCTATGAAGGCAGGCAAGCCAAAGATAGCGGGCTCTGATGCGCATTCCCTGGATATGATAGGCATTGCAGCAAATAACATAAGGGCGCGGGATTTGGAATCAGTCCTGAAGAAGGTGAAGAAGGGCCAGGTCAGGTTTGAAAGAAACTACGTTCCGATGGGTGTTGTAATGGAATGGGTAAGGGAGAGATTCATAAGGTCATACGGGGACATTCTGCTATATGTAAACAGAAACTATTTTCCTCCCAAGGCATGGCTTGCAAAGAAAATGATGAGAAGGTTTGTGCTCTCGAGAAGCCCGTTCTGGGATTTGCTCGGCGGGTTCAGCCTGAGTATGTCCACCCTGTACAGCTGGTTTAAACTTTTGACTTATTATTAGCAGCACTCTCCATTTGTTTTTAAACGTGTTTAATTATTAATATTAATATTGTATTATGCGGGGGTACCCAAGAGCCTTTCTTTCCTTACGAACTTGTAAAGAAACCCTCGGGAAAGAAAAGGTTGGGAATGGTCAAAGGGGCACGGCCAAGGACCGTGTGGTTTAGTACCTTCCTGGGTTCGAATGTCGATCCCTTCTTTCGCGAAAGAAGGTCTAGACGTCACCCCAAGAAAGGCATATTGAAATGTCTTTGGGGAAATCGAATATCCCAGCTCCCGCATTTTCTGTTTTGGTGTTAAAAATAGAAAAAGAAGCCTATTCTTCAGGCTTCTCTGCAGTTATCACTTCTTCCTCTTTCTTGCCGAGGTCGCGCTCAAGGCGCTCTATGTCTTTTTTAATTGCATCCATATGCGCAAGAATCCTTTCCTTTTCCTTTGCAAAATTCTCAAGGTCTTCATACACCCTCTTTCCTTCATTAAACTCGTTCAGGTGCATCATCACATAAGGGAACTTGTTCATTTCCTTTGAGACCTGAGCGCACATGTTCCCGAGCCATTCGTTCATGGCAACCTTAACATCCTTCCTTATCATCTTCTCCCCGTCCATGTTGGCCTTCATTATTCTCACAACTGCCGCTGTTGGGAAGGGTAATTTCAGCTTCTCTTCTTCCTCCTCTGACACTTCTTCCGAAGCTCCTTCCGCTGCTCCGCCTTCCTTTGCTGGTTCCGGCGTTGGTTCCGGCTTTTCTGCTGGTTTTTCTTCGGGCTGTTCAGGTTTAGCCTCTTCTGGTTTTGGCTCTTTCTGCTTTTCTGTAGCTTCTGGTATTGCCATATACATCTCCTCCCTATTAACAGTTAATCTATTAATATAGGATTTGATAATTGGATTATAAATTTAAATACCTTTGCAGGGGGTCAAACCAATTAATAGGGAATGGAACTAATTTAATACAAGGGGTTCAGGGTATATGATTGACTGGTATGCAACTTCAGCCATAATCTTCATAGCAATTCTAATCGTGGTTTTCTACAGGGACAGGAAGAATGTCAAGAGGGAATCTATTCTCCTGCTCAGGAGAACAAGAAGGGGGAAAAAGCTTCTGATAAGGCTTGGCAGGAGGTTTCCAAGATTCTGGAAGGGGATTGGCTTTCTTGCTGTTGGTGTTGGCTTTGTGGCCTCTGTATACTTCCTTTATGCAATCGGGGAGAACCTGTTCAAGCTACTCACAGGAGAGATAAAGCTTGGTGCAGGGCTGCTCATCCCGAGCCTCACACAGGAAGTTAGTATAGGTCCCGGCTACTTTGCTATCCCGTTCTGGTACTGGATAATCTCGATTGCCATGCTTTTCATTGTTCATGAGGGAATGCATGGCATAATGGCTGTGAGGGAAAAAATCAGAATAAAGACGCTGGGCTGGGGCCTGCTGGTTGTTTTCCTCCTGGCATTCGTTGAGCCGGATGAGAAACAGGTTGCAAAGAAAAAACCAATGCAGCAGCTGAGGTTCTTCGCAGCGGGCTCTTTCGGCAATTTCCTTCTTGCAGGCCTTGCTGTCCTCATTGTTTCGCTGATGACTGTCAGCATGTTCACACAGGCAGGTGTTGCATACAGTGGGTTGATAGAGGGCTATCCGGCAGCAGGGGTTAACATGACCGGTGTGATAACAGGGGTTAACAGTTATACAGTCAGGAACACAACGGATTTTGCTATTGCTTTGGATGATATAGGCCCTGGGAAAGCCGTGACTATTTATACAATGGTGAAAAGGGGGGGTGAATTTGAGAACAGGACATTTGTCCTCACAACCGTCCAGAGACCGAACGCAACCGCAGAAAGCGGGTTTATAGGCATAGCAGGTGTCGGGAATTATCTGGCTCTCGGGGCAGGGCTCAGGCCGTATTCAGGGCTCATATCCTTTGTGCATGAATTGTTCTTCTTCGTTTTCCTTTTGAATTTTGCAATAGCAATGGTTAACCTGCTGCCGCTCAAGCCGTTTGATGGTGGCAGGATGTGGGAGCTGGTTTTCAAGAGATTCGTGCCGAGGCAATCCAAACTACTTGTTTGGGGGTTGGGGTTGTTTACGCTCTTCCTGCTTATCGGAAACTTCGTGGTGCCGTTTTTGATTTGGTAAACCTTATATATATTTAGTACAAATTAAATACATCCCGGCAGCGCTGTTTACGCAGAACTGGGGATTGGTTCCTAGTTCTGTAAATATAACATATTGGAGGAATATATGCCGAATTTCAAGGTAGTGGTTTCAGACCCTAAGAGCAGGAAGGCGTATCAGAAAGAGGTAGACCAAGGACAATCCGGGCTTATAGGAAAGAAGATTGGTGAGAAGGTTTCCGGGGACAATCTTGGTCTGGCTGGTTATGAGCTGGAGATAACAGGCGGTTCTGATAAAGAGGGCTTCCCCATGAGAAGGGATGTTGAAGGGACAGTAAGGAAGAGGATACTCTTGTCACATCCTCCAGGATTCCATGCAAAAATTCAGGGCCAGAGGAAGAGGAAATCAGTAAGGGGAAACACCGTCTCCCCTGATATATCCCAAATCAATGCAAAGGTTGTTAAGACAGGATCCAAAAAACTGGACGAACTGATCGGGGCAAAACCAAAGGAAGCCAAGGAAGAAAAGCCCGAAGTCAAAAAGGAAGAGCCAGAAAAAGCGAAGCCAGAAGAGAAGGCTAAGCCCCCAGAGGAAAAGAAGGTGGAAGAGAAGCCAAAGGAGGGGAAGCCTGAAGAAGAAAAGCCCGAGGCTGAGAAGGCTGAGGAAAAGATGGGAGTGAAACCACTGGAAAAAGCTGAGGAAAAGGTCAAGGAAGAGAAGGAACCCACTGAAGCCAAGAAGCCTGAAAAGAAGTAATCATGTCAGTTCCTTTACCGTGTAGTGTGTAGCTGCAAGGATTAAAAGACCCAATATCAGGGATGCCCAAAGACTTAGTTTGTAGTCATTCGGGAACAGGTATATATCAAGCAGACCCCAGATACCCCGCCAGAATGCAACCACCGCAAATCCAATAAGGATTGCAACAATAATCTGATGCTTTGCCTTGAGTTTGTGGAATTTCTTGAATACCATGAATAAATATTATCAGAACTAGTTAAAAAATCCGCATTGAGTCCCTTTTCTCCTTCACCCACGTGATGAACTTTGCAATCTTGAAGAACCCCCTGTTGTGCTTGCTCTCTATGAACTTGTTGAAGCAGTGCCTGCAGAGGCAGGCATTCACTACTATGTTCAGCCTGCTGTCCTTCACCTTCACCTCATACCTACTTTCAGCTATGTCCTTACATATTATACAGAAATCCATATTTCAATCCCAGCAAAGACAGAGCCATGCACAATGGTGACCGTCCTTGTTTGTTATGCAGCACTGCTTGCAGATTTTAGCGCCCTTGGGGTTATGTATTTCACATGTTCTTACTCTCGCTTCCTTTTTGCAATCAGCACATTTTGACAAGAGAACCACTTGGTTAAGATTAGAGCAAACGCTTATTTAAGGTTTACCCACAAAAATCCCACAAATCCCAAGCTTTTTGATGAATTAAAAACAATTTAAAACTTCGATACAAAAAATTGTTAACGGTGAATTTATGCCTCTGGAAAGGATGACGGCAATAAAGGTTAAGATTTCTGATTTGATGAGCGGGCAGTGGATTAAGAAAGAGGGGATGGAACCAAGCTTTGTTGTCACAAAGAACAGGGAAAAGGTCAGCAGGGCAAGGGTCCTGGCAACAGTGGTTGGCAAGTTTATTTCAGAGGACGGGAACTTCGGCTCTGTCACCCTGGATGACGGTTCAGATACAATAAGGGCAAAATGCTTCAAGGATTTGAATCTCCTGCAGCCAGTAGAGATTGGAAAGCTGGTTGACCTTATAGGAAAGGTCAGGGAATACAACGATGAGATATACATCATCCCAGAGATTATAAGGAATGTTGATGACCCTAATCTTGAGTTATTAAGAAAACTCGAGATAATGCACAAAATCAAAAACCTGGAAAAGCAGCCAAAAGATACCCTGATTGAGAAGTTGCCTGAAGGGGACAGGGAGGATTTGAGGAAAAAGGTCCTGGATATTATCGGCTCTTCCCAGGACGGGATAGAATACGGAAAGTTAATCGAGGCATCCGGCACGCCAGAGACAGAGGTTGAAAAGGTGATAAATGACCTGCTCGCAGAGGGCATCTGTTATGAGCCCACACCCGGGAAGATAAAGAAAATATAGAATTATAAATCTTCTTTCTAACCATTAACTGGATAATATGATTACCAGGGTCAGCCTTAAGAACTGGAAGAGCCATCTGGATTCTGAATTCAAATTCTCTCGCGGGGTGAACGCATTCATAGGAAGGATGGGGTCAGGGAAGACCAGTGTAATGGAAGCCATCTCCTTTGCCCTTTACGGAACATTCCCTGCGCTGAAATCCAGGAGGATAGGGCTCGGGGACCTGATAATGAAGAAGCCTCAAATGAAAAAACAGGCAGAGGTTGAGCTGGATTTTGAGGTCAATGGTATTGACTACTTGATAAAGAGGGTTGTTGAGTCTGGGAAAACAGTAAGGGCTGAGATAAGGGAGAAGGGCGAGCTCCTCGATGCGAGCGCGCAGGGGGTTACAAGGATTGTGGAAAGGGTCTTGCAGATGGATTATGACCTGTTCTCAAAGGCTGTTTACTCAGAGCAGGACGGTCTGGATTACTTTTTGAGAATTCCAAAGGGGCAGAGGATGCAACACATCGACAGGATGCTCAAGGTTGACAGGTTTGAGAAGGCAAGGGGGGAGGCTGTTTCCCTTGGCAACAGGGTCAGGCAGGCAAGGGAGGAGAAGCTCAAAATGGTTTCAGACCTTGAGAAGGAGAGAATTGAGGAAAAGCTCAGGAATGCGGAAAAGGAGCTGGGTTTGCTGGAGAAAAGCAGGTCAGAACTCAAAACCAGGATTGAGGAAGTGGGGAAAAAGAAGGGTATGATTTCTGAAAGAATTTCCAGGGCAGAGAAAATCGAGGACAGGCTGAATCAAACCAGGACGTTGTTGGAAGGGGCAAGCTATGGTCTTCAGGAGACCACAGAAACCCTGAAGAAGAGAAGGGAGAAGCTCAAGGGAAGGGGTTTGGGAAAGCTGTCAGAGGATATGGAAAGGCTGGGAAAGGAATCAGAAAAACTTGAAGCAGAACTCAGGGAGAAGATTGAAGAGGTTGAAAAGGAGCGGAGCGGGCTGGCATCTGTCAACAACATGATAAAGATTAATCAAGAGAACATGGAGGAACTGGAAAAGGCAGGGGCAAAGTGCCCTGTTTGCGAGAGTGAAATAACAGGGGGAAAAAGAGAGAATCTCCTAGGGAAGCGCAGGAATGAGCAGGAGAATCTCAGGGGACAGGCAGGAAAGATAGCAGAGGGTATGGAGAAACTTTCAAAGGATAAGGAAGGGTTGGAGAAGAAACTCAGGGAAGTAGATTTGGAGAGGGAGAAATTAAAGGACCTCCGGGAAGAGGCAAAGGAGATTGAGGATTTGGAGAAGAAGAGAAAAGAGTATGGGGAGAAGAAAGCCGGACTGGAGAAGGAGATAAGGGATTTGGAGAAGGAATTCAGGGAAGCTGGTCTGGCAGAGTTGAGGGAGGAGCTGCAGGAGATTGCAGCAGAGGAAAGGGGAATTGCTGAGAGGATTTCGGGAATCGAGGAGAGGATGGAGGACAAGAGGGAAATCCTCAGGGATATGAGGGAAAGGGCTGCTCTGCTTGAAAAGTATAAGGAAGAAGCAAGGAGGGATGAGGAGATTGCAGGACAGCTCGGGGATTTTGTAAAGGTACTTAAGATAACCCAGGACCAGCTGAGGGAGGAATTCCTGAAAACAGTGAATAGCATAATGGATTCCATCTGGGGCGAGCTCTACCCCTACGGGGATTTTGAAAGGGTCAGGCTTGCTGTTGACGGGGACTATATACTGCAGTTAAAGGAGCTCGGGGGCTGGGTTTCTGCAGAAGGGGGTGTATCCGGCGGGGAGCGCTCAATGGCATGCCTTGCGCTGCGCATTGCCTTCTCTCTCGCCTTTATACCGAACCTTAAGTGGCTTATACTTGACGAGCCCACGCACAACCTGGACACGAATGCAATCAGGCAGCTCGCAGATGTGCTCAGGGAGAGGATGGGGCAGTTCGCAGAGCAGGTCTTCCTTATAACGCATGAGGAAAAGATTTCTGAAGGCGTGACAGGCGCGCTGTACAGGCTTGAGAGGAATAA
>JAUWZW010000052.1 GCA_030615165.1 Candidatus Aenigmatarchaeota archaeon | reverse complement strand
TCCTTATGGATTTCAGGGCTTTCTATAACCAGACTGCAGATAGTTATGACAAAAGGCATAACAGCCCGGCAACGAATTACCTGCGCAGGAAGGAGCTGGAACTGATAAGGAGATTTTCTAGGGGCAGGATTCTTGACATCGGCTGCGGAACAGGATACCACATGCAGTTTGCAGGAAATGCGGTGGGTATTGACATAAGCGAAGGTATGCTCAGGATAGCTAAAAGAAGGGGGTTTGATGTAAGGAGGGCAGGCGCTGAGAAACTGCCATTCAGGGATAACGGTTTTGACACCCTTTTCTGCTTCTTCTCTACCCTCAACATGTGTGATTACAGGAAGGCTGTAAAGGAGATGGCAAGGATCCTGAAGCCTGGGGGCCTTGTATTGCTATCCTTGAGCAGTGTGCATGACAAGGGGGAATTCGGGATAATGAAGAGGAAGATTAAACTGAAGCTCTTTACAAGGGAAGAGCTATTTGGTGTTTTCGAGTCAGACGGGTTCAAACCCGAGCATTTTGATTCAATTTTTATCTTGCAAAAACCAAGGTGGGGAGATTTCACTCCCCTTTCCCTAAAGGAAAAAATCAAGCTGAGACTTGAGAGATTATGCAAAAAGGAAAACGGCAGGATATACCTTGCTGCTTTCAGGCGGTTCTCCTGAATTTCGCATCAATAACTATGTGGCAAACCCTTGGCGCGAACTGCTTTACAACAGCTTTATATCTTATCTTATCCAGCCAGTATCCTGCCTTCTGGGCCTGCTCCCCGAGGATTTTTCTGGGCTTCTCCCACAACTCATTCTCCCTGAATGTGTCATGGTAGTGGATGACCCCACTGTCCTTCAGGAAACCAAAGGCGGCAGGAAGGAACTCATATGTTCTTGGCAGGTAACCCATTATAACCCTGTCAGCTTTTTCAGGCAGTGAAACAGTTCTGCAGTCCCTGAGGATTGTTTCAACACAGGAAACAAGATTGAGTTTTATATTTTCTTTCAAGAAATCGACAGCAAAGGGATTTATATCAATCGCATAGATTTTCTTGGGTTTTGCAAGCTTTGCTATAGGGATTGTGAAATAACCCAGCCCGCAGAACATGTCAACAACTGTTTCACCGGGCTTGACAAGCAGGGGAAGCCTCCCCCTTTCCCTCATATTGCCCTTTGCAAACATCAATTTTGCAACATCAATCTTATAGAAACAGTTGTTCTCAGTGTGAATTGTTTCAGTTCCATCCCCTGCTATTACCTCTATGGAGGGAGTTCTGGTTTGATTCTTAACCCTGTCAAATTTGTTGCACACGGTTTTAACATCCCTGAAACAATCAAGGATTGTTTCACCTATATCCTTCTTGAACTGAAGCAGTTCTGGTTTCAGGTTAACTATGATTATGTTACCTATCTTTTGAAAACCAGAAGGCAGAGACTTTAATTTATCTTCAGAAATCCTGCCCCTCAACCGTCCTTTCAATTCTTCCCTGAATTGTTTCATGAAAATTATGTGCTCAACAGCTGTTCACCAGAAGTGAACATTATTTCAGTAATGTTTTCTCTGAGGTGTCCTTTTCCTTTGTTTCAGGGGACTTTTGTGTTTCACTCTTTACAACACCCTTGGTTTCACCCTTCTTAATCCCCCCCATCTTTTTCTTCAAACCCTCAAGTTTGCCTTTCTTTTCACCCTTCGTGATTTCTATCTCCTCAGGCAGCCTTGCGGTCACCATCCCGTCCTTCACACTTACCTTAACCTTTACCTTTGATGGGGGCTTCTTGATGCCACTCTTCCATATCCTTTCATTCAGTTTTTGGGAAAGCCTTATATCATCACTGTGCATATGCCTGGATAAAAAATTCCTGATTGCATTTACAGCCCTTTTCCCTCTCTGGTTTCTTGGAACCTTCAACCATTCCCTTCTAATAGGTATAACATATATCCTCTCTTCAGAAACGGAAGTCTCTTTTTTTGCCATGTAACTACACCTTCAGCTTCTCTCTTCTCCATCTTTTAACGGAAACCCTAATCCTCCTCGTTCTTGCCCTTTTCAGACCAAACTTCTTTATGTCAGCCCATCTTGGGGCAGACCTCCGCTTGCCCTTTGCAGCAAGCCTAAGCTTCCTTCCTCCTGGTTTTCTGCTAGCCATATGAACCAATTTCTAATCCCCTATTTCCTTTTTATCCTGAACTCTTTCTTTTCTGATAGAACCCTTAAAACATCCTTTAATTTTTCATCCGTTATCTTGCCCTGAATTTTTCCTGCTTGGTATATCTGGAGCAGATACAGCTCAGCCTGACCAGCAAGCTGCGGGTTTGCAGACCTCACCCTGCCCAGCCTCTCGAATGCTTCCTTTGTCAGGATATTATTCATTAGCTTTCTCTTCATTTCCTCTATCTGTTTCATTTGCTCAATGTTTAACTCTCCATTCATAACCTTCACTCTGCAATTATTGACGGAGACTGGCTATCGCCAGTCAAACACATGCATCACCTAATTGATTTGGCTACTGCGTTTAAGAATGACTGACCCTTTGGCGTTATAACCCTTCCCATAGGTTTCTTGTTCTTGTCCAGCTCTGTTTTCACAAGACCTGCGGCTTCCAGCTGCTGAAGAATCTTTCTTATCACAGCTCCGGATGCCTTGTATTTATGCTCTGGTTTATGACCCCTGTTCTTCCTTCCCCCATATTCCTTCCTTAATTTTGAAACGCCAATTTTCTGATTGAGATAAACCTTCCTCAGTATAGAGGCTGCTCTTATCCACCACCAATTTCGCTGGGAGGGGCTTCTTTCCCTAGAAACACCGGTTTTCACAAACCCTGCCCAATCCGGCGGTTTCAATTCCTCCATCTTCTCCAGTCTAGCAGCTGTCTTTTCTATCAGCTTCTGGGCTCCAACATCTTTTACAGACATAATACTCACCTACGGTGAAAGACCCGATTTTACAAATTATGAAAAAACACTTTATAAATCTTTAGGTTATGCTCTCCCAGTCAATAGACTCGCTTTTACCCAGGTAATGCCTTATCAGAAGGATTATCACACCAACATCTATTAAAACAAAGCACGCAATGATGAACATACCCTCTGCAAAGCCATAGCCCAGCTTATTGAGGTCACAGTGCTTCAGGTCTTGGTATTCAAGACAAGCTCTGTATTCTTCTATCAGCTCGGTAGATATCGAGAGAATAAAAAATACAGAAATAAATATTATCACCATGGCAAATAACAGAAATACTTTCACGTTTCTCCCCTTCTGTAAGGATATCTCATAATATTCCCGCATTCAAGGCATGTAATTGTCAGAGCTTGCTTCGCTTTGTTTATCCTCACCCTGCAATTCACGCCAGGGACAAGATAACTATAACATTTCTTACAGAACTTTCTTTTTAAAGATTTAGGCATCCTTATGTTATACCTCATTGCTATCTTCCTTGCGAGCTGAACATATCTGTGCGAGTGCTCTGGATGTTTCTTGAATTCGAAATCCGCCCTGTCAAAAAGGATTTTAATCCTCTCAAGACCCAGATCCTGCTGCCATTTGGATTTTCCTCTAGACCTTTTTTTCAGCATATTTGAGTATTGTATTCAGAAATTTATAAGGTCTTCTCCGATGGCGTCCTGAGCAGAATTCTGTTTTCCCTTCCAGAAACAGGTTCCACATCAATAACACCTCTTCCCTTCAGGTTTTTGACAAGCCTTGAAACCTTTGCCTTGGAGAATCCTGATTCCCTGACCAGAACCTTTTGGAAGCACTTCCCTTCATGTTCGTTCAGTATGTTAACAATATTCCTTTCGTCATCATTTAAAACAGATGTTACGACATCCATTGACTTTCTTTTGGCTCCTCTTCTGAGATAAACAGCCATACCTATCATTATGATTATCACTATTAATGTCAAGAAAACAATGATGTAATTGTAAAGGGGCTCCCTCGTACCAGGCGCTGCGTATTCAACCAAAAACTGCAGGTCATCCCCTGGTGTCAGGTTTTCCCTTTCCCAATAAACCATTATATACCTTCCGTCTGTTAACGTCTTGCCATCCCTTGGAAAATATGACTGATTGATAACCTCCTCTGCCAGGATTGAATTTGCAGGCAATTTTATCGTGGTGACCGCCCTCTCTATGGGAAGAGAGACGCCATAATTGGCACTAAACTTGTATCTGTCCCCTTTCTTTTCAACAGCATTTCTTATATCAAAACTTAGTTCTAGGAGATTATTTTCACGTGTCATACCGGCAATATCACAAAAGATATCACTTGTTTCTTCCCTGTCTATAACTTTGCAATCAACCGGACCAAATCCCCTACCTTTTGCAGTTAAATTATGAATTTTAAATTGCAACTGATAATCCAGATGACTAATCGGGGAATTGAATTTCAGGGTTATAAGATTATGTACAGATAAATCCTCGTTTATACTATCCTCTATACCATAGTACTCCAGTTCAACTCCCTTTGCAAGACCAAATGACCCAGCGAAACAAACTGCAAATACGAGCAAGGGCAGTAATTTAAATTGTTTCATACAATCCCGAATTGTTCCAATCAAATCCTATTTACTAATGCCCTATTAATAATAAGATTTAAAAATGTGAAACAATCATAGTCAGAAGTGAAACAATCCAAAGCGCTGACAGGGGTGAAAAGCATATAACTCAAAATCCTAAAACTAATACATGCAGAAACTCATACCAAAGATAAGGGAAATTGCGCAGAGGATTGCATCCACAGAAAGCAGGAGGAGCGAGCTTGCCAAATTCTTAAGAAACCTGCCAGAAGAGAAGCTGTTCAGCAGGATGAATCCAGACCCCCTGGATGATATGAAAATAACAGGTATTGATGGTGGACTGGCAAAGAAATCATTGCATGGATTTGACTGCATGCTTGTCAGGTCTGTTGGTGTTTGCTTTCATTACCAGAACGGAAAGGTAAACGGGGTTGAATACCTCCCTTCAAGGATTCCCACACCAGAGGCAGAAATTGCAGAGGCCTTCTCTGACTTGGACTGGGCTTATTTCACCTCAATTGCAAGGCAGGAGAGCGAGATAAAAACCGCTAAACAGTGTATGCGCAGGTTCAAGCCGGATGTTCTTTTGATGCATGGCCCCATCATACCATACTACCTGGACAGACCATCAAGGTCTTCAGGTATTTACAAGCATTACCAAGGGCTTATCAATGAATGTAAAGGGCTATACAAGGAGGCGCAGCGAAGCGGTGTAACGCTGGCAGGTATTGTTGAGGACCCAAGAAGCACGGTATTCTGTAAATACATCAAGGATATTCTGCCTAGATACAAGGCAAACCCCGAGCTGGCCGGATTGTTGGATAACACAAGGGACACAAATCTTCTTTTTCTTATGTTGAACAGGGGCGAAATGAGCAGGTTATTCAAATACTCAGAGAGACCAGAGGAGCATCCTGTTCTCAAAGACCTCGGGGATTATGGAGATATGGTCTACTCCTTTTATCTGAAGACAGCCAGATGGGACAGGCCGGTCAGGATTGATTTCCTTAAAGGAGGAATGGATGAGGGCAGGCTTGCTTCAATACTGCTTGCAGTATCAGGTCAGCATCCTGGTTATGG
>JAUWZW010000031.1 GCA_030615165.1 Candidatus Aenigmatarchaeota archaeon | reverse complement strand
AGTGTGCCGTTTTTCGGTTTTTTCAGGACAAAATGTCCGGAAAGATACATTTCCGGACATATTTATTAGGGGGTTCGAACAAATATAATAAGGGAATTTTATGAGGAAGATAGGAATAGACGGACTTTTGACCAGAAGGCTTAAAAACGAACCGATTGAATTCTATGGACATGAAATAGCGCTTTCCTATGACAGAGATTCCATAACATTGTATGTCAGGGTTGGTGAAGATGGCCAGATACTCAATATGCCGCTTTTACCTGGAGATACAGTGGGTCTCTGGAATCCAAAAAGAGGACATTTTGAGGATTGGGAATTCAGCCCTATACCTGGATACAGACCATTCGGGGTGGAATTGTAATGTCCGAAAAGGCGAAAGATTAAAAGTGAGGGTTTATGGCAGAGGGAAAGCTTCCAAGGTTTCTGACAGTCCCGGAGATGAAGGAGATTCTCAGAGTATCTGCACATAATAAAAGGGATAATATGATATTGAAATGTCTATTTTATTTGGGCCTTAGGAATAGTGAAATGAGGAGGCTTTTAATAGAGGATATAGACTTACTAAACGGAAACATCAAAGTTGTCCAGGGAAAGGGCAAGAAGGACAGATATGTACCAATTCCGGATTTTCTTACAGAAAGGATAAAGGCTTTTATTGGTGATAGGAGGGATGGTCCACTTTTCAGGGGGAGGAATGAGAAGGGTCTTATCAGCGGCCGGCACATCAGGAGGATTGTTAAGAAATATGCAAAATTAGCTAATGTCCGTAAATACGAGGAAGTGCACCCTCACACTCTGAGACATTCTTATGCAACATTGATAAAAAATAGAGGTTATGAATTGGTTGACATTCAGAGGCTGCTTGGTCATATAAACATAAAAACAACCACAATTTATACCCATTTGAGCATAGATGACCTGAAAAAGACAGTAAATAAGGCAATTATTGATTTGGGATAAGGGTATTAAATGAAAATGCTAATAGACAGGGCAGAAGAGGAGTTTCTGAAGCGTGATAAGAGGAAGATGATAGCATATGGTGAGGGGTCTATAGAGGAGTGGTTTAAGAAGAATTACAAGAGCCTTGGTTTTGACAGGATATTGAAGAAGCAGTGGAATAAGACTCCGGACTTTATTATGCTGAAGGACGGAAAAGAGGTCAAAGTTGAGATAGAGTTCAGGTCCTCTAGTTTCATCAAGCACAAACATAAAGTATCTGAGGTGGATTATGTTGTTTGCTGTGTGAAGGATGTTGAATTGGACAAGAGCATAAAGGTAATTTCGCTAAATCATATATTCATTTCATATAATGATGAAATTTATCCGGCCATTGACCCGTGTACGCGACCAGTTTCAGTTGAAGAAATGAGGAGCCTTTTTGATATATGGGATAAACCTAAACGGAAAGAACCAAAAACAAAAAAACCAAAACCCCAAAGAATCAAATTCCCCCGAATACTAACCGAAATGGAAGTGGCCAGGATGTTCAAGGCAGCCGAGGGCAGACCCAGGGACTGCATGCTGCTGAAATGCCTGTATTACCTGGGCCTCAAGAGCAGTGAGCTGAGGGACCTCAGAGTGGAGGATATAGATACAGAAAACAGCATGATCAGGGTTAACGGAAAGCGAGAGCGCAAGGTAAAGATTCCCGGGGGTTTTTCGTTTGAGCTGGAAAAACACATAAGGGGAAGGGAAGGTCTTGTATTCACCGGAAGGGGCCTAGGCGAAACCATAAGCGACCGACACATACGCAGGATAGTGAAAAGGTATGCAAGGGTTGCTGATGTCCGGAATTGCGAAGAAATCAAGCCTCACACGCTGCGCATAAGCTATGCAAACCACCTGAGGAAGGACGGCATCCCAACCAAGGTCATACAGGAGATGCTTGGCCACGCTCGCAGGGAAACAACTATCATATATACACATGGATTATCCAAGATTGAATCAGAAGAGTGATGTCCGTTTTTGCGATTTTTACCCTCACTCTGGCACTAACCAAATTTAATTAAAATTTTAATATATTCTATAAAAGATATTTCAAATAATATATTTGTAAAAATATTTTTTATAAAGAACCCTTTTTATATTATCTAATAAGAAATATCTAATAAAAACTATATAATATATTATATATTAAACAAACCAGAAGTGACAGTTCAGCAGCAATGGAAAGGAGAGCTGTTTCTGGGCGTGAAGTGAGGGTAAACCAATACATTGAGGGCCTGAATAGCTTTATAAAATTAAATATTGATGTATGCAATATGGCCAGAGAAATGGAACTGTATGAAGTGAGCCTTCCGGAAGATTTTGATTATGAAGGGACAGTACCAAAACTTTCGGGAAACTTGCATGCAAAAAGCCCAAGGCAGGCTGTTATGTGGTTTGTTTTTGGCAAGAAAGGGGAAGCGAACAAACCTATTTATGAAAAGTTTAAGGTACATGTAGATAATAACACTGAACAGTTTGTTGTAAAAGTAACAAGGGCCATAGCTAAGCATTATGCGGATAAATATTCCAGCAATCCGGATTATGATGACCGTTTGAACAGGATATTACAGAGAATAGATATTGAACGAAGTGAGCTGATAGATCATTCCGCTCTTGTTGATGCCCTTGAAACGTATTATAAAACAAAGTGGGGAAATGATTCGAGGAAGTTAAGAAATATTTACAGGGCCATTAAGAAGCAGCAGGCAAAGATGACAGTAGAGTCCTAAGCTATAGCATGGAGAATGTTGTCAGAAAACTTTTAACCACCCAGCGCCAACTATAAACAGGTATTGCTATGTGCAAAGAATGGGCTGTTAAAAAATTCGACAGGATTAAGAAAGCGCCCATGTCCACTGTTGCTGGCTGGATATTTGGGAAGTTCTTCTTCGGTGTTGGGCTCGGAATCTTGCTTGTGGCTTACTTCCCCAATACTGCTTGGATATGGGCTGGCTGGCTGTTTATAGTCCTTTCCATTCTGGTTGCTCTGCCGGCTCTAAAGGCTGTTTTCGGGAAGTAATGAGGCTTAAGCAATCATAAATACAGCCTGTTCACTGGTTAACGGTTTAAACTGTTATTTTGCTTAACCTCATTAAATGAGAAATTGCAGCCCTATGAGGCCGATTCAGAAATCTTTCTTATCATTGCCTTTATCTCATCCAGGTCCTTTTGCATGTCCTGCACTTCCTTTTCAGCCTTTCTGTTTACCATGTAATCCCTCTCAGCCTTTGCCCTGTCCCTGTCAGAAGTCCTGTTCTGGCTCATCAGGATTATGGGTGCCTGGATAGCCGCCAGGGTGGAAAGAACAAAATTCAGCAGAATGAACGGATAGGGGTCCCACCGGTAAATGAGCATCATGACGTTTAAGGCCATCCAGACAGCCATGAACACGAACAGAAAGAATATAAATGTCCAGCTCCCCACCCATTTCGTTGTAAAGTCAGCAGCTTTCTGCCCGAGTGTCAGTTTGGGTCTCCCGGAATGGATGCCCCTGTGGATGTGCAGTATCTCCTTGAACTTCCCTGTCCTGCTCTCCTTATTCTGCTGTTTCGCTCGGGGCATGTTTAATTATTGTGCCGGGTTATATTAATTATTTAAACCCCTCTACCAATTGTATAGAATGAGGTTAAGAGACATAATCACTGTTCTCATCATTGCAGTTTTAATTGTAGTGCCAATGTTGTTTGGGATTTACGGGGATTTCCTCTGGTTCATAACCCTTGGATATGAATCCGTTTTCCTTACAATCCTTTTCACAGGGATTGGATTGTTTGTCCTGTTTTTCCTGGCTTTCTTCCTCCTTTCCTTTCTCAACCTGAAGATTGCAAACAGGCTTTCCCGCAGGAAGGGCAAAAAAAGCACAGGGAAAGTGAGAGAGATGAACAAGGTCATCACAATCCTGATAATAATATTCTCCTTTGTAATCGGTTTCGCATTCACCAACTGGGAGGTTGTTTTGAAGTTTCTGAATTCGTCGCCTTTCCAGGTAGTAGACCCTGTTTTTGGTCTGGATGTGGGCTTTTACGCCTTTGAGTTGCCATTCTACTCTTTCATACTCAACTTCTTCTTTGCCCTGATAATCCTTAACATATTCTTCACCCTGATATCCCATCTCTCCCTTATCAAGAAGACCAAGATGGAAACAGAGGAAGAAGGGGAGGGGCCTGAACCAGAGGTTGAATGGATATGGGGCGGAAGGAGGAGGAAACATAGGCATGCACACAGCTACTTCTTTAACTGGAGTGGGTTCAAGGAAAGGATAACACCGCATCTCAGTATCCTGCTCGCCTTGCTCTTTTTCGTACTTTCGGCTTGGCTCCATCTTGTCCAGTTCGGTTTGTTATTTTCCGAGAGCGGGACGGTTTATGGAGCCGGTTACACAGACCTTAATGTAACCCTTCCCTTGCTTAACATCCTGTCCGTGATATCCGTACTTATAGGAATCCTGTTCCTTGTGAACATAAGGTTCAGGAAATGGAGGGTGATAAGGGACGGTATACTGGCTTTTGTGATTGTGGGTTTTTTGGGTCTGATTGCTACAGGCGCTGTCCAAGCACTGGTTGTTGCGCCTGATGAGTTCAACCTTGAAAATACATACATAGAGAGGAACATAGAAGGCACGCTTGCTGCATACGGACTTGACAGTATCCAGGAAACAATATTCCCGGTTTCCTATAATCTGACAGCGCAGGACATCTTGAACAACAACGAAACCATAAGCAATATAAGACTCTGGGACTGGAGACCCCTGAAGCATACATATACGCAGCTCCAGCTGTTCAGGACCTATTATGATTTCGGAGGGGTGGATATAGACAGGTACAATATTAACGGGCAGTACAAACAGGTAATGGTTTCAGCCAGGGAGATGAACACAGGGAACCTGCCTTCCACTGCAAAGACATGGGTGAATGAGCATCTTGTGTACACGCATGGCTACGGGGTTGTGATGAATCCTGTGGACAGGGTTTCTAAGGAAGGATTACCTGTCTTCTATGTGAAGGATATTCCGCCCAGTTCAGACTTTTCTTCCCTGAGTCTGGAGAGACCGGAGATATACTATGGGGAGGAGAGCCATGCATATGTCGTGACAAATACAGAAACAGAAGAACTGGACTATCCCTATGGCGAGCAGAATGTGTACACGTCATATGAGGGAACAGGCGGGGTTGTTCTGTCTGATGTCCTGAGGCGTTTGGTTTATGCAATGAAGTTCGGTTCAATAGAACTCATGCTTTCGGGTTCCCTGACACCCCAGAGCAGGATTCTGATGTACAGGGATGTTCGTGGGAGGATTGAAAAGCCAGTCCCGTTCCTTGCCTATGACCCGGACCCCTATATAGTTGTTTCAGAAGGGAAGCTTTACTGGGTAATAGACGCATACACGGTTACTGACGGATACCCGTACTCTGAACCGATAATGGCAGGGTATTTAAGGCGTGCTCCATTCAACTACATAAGGAATTCTGTAAAGGTTGTGATGGATGCATACAACGGCAATGTGGATTACTATGTGATTGACCCGGATGACCCTGTGATAAAAACATACCAGAAGATATTCCCTGATCTGTTTAAGGACTTTTCCCGGATGCCTGCTGATTTGAAGAACCATATAAGGTATCCGGAAGGTTTGTTCAGCATACAGGCAACCCTTTATTCCTATTACCATATGAAAGACCCCATGGTTTTCTATAACAAGGAGGACGTCTGGGTGGTTCCGGATGAAATCTATATAGGAACAAGGCAGCAGATGATTCCTTATTATGTAATCATGAAGCTTCCTGGTGAAGAGAAGGAAGAGTTTATCCTTATGCTTCCTTTCACGCCAAAGGGAAAGGATAACATGATAGGATGGATGGCTGCAAGCTCTGACTTCCCTACATACGGCAATTTGACGGTTTTCCAGTTCTCCAAGCAGGAGCTGACCTATGGCCCAATGCAGGTAGAGGCAAGAATAGACCAGGATGCAGACATCTCCCAGCTCATGACCCTATGGTCCCAGGCAGGCTCCCAGGTTATCAGGGGAAACACCCTGGTAATACCCATAGAGGACTCAATCCTTTACATCGAGCCCCTTTACCTTGAGGCAACAGAGAGGGGAACCCTGCCCCAGTTAAAGAGGGTGATAGCAGTCTATGGAGACAAGCTCACCATGAAGGAAACCCTGCAGGAAGCCCTTGATGATATATTCGGCGCAGCCCCTATTACCCCGACAGGCCTGACAGTACCAATATCGCAGACAGCAGCAGAAAAGCTCGCACAGATAGCAGACCTGTTCAACAAGGCGCAGGATGCCCTGGCAGAAGGCGACCTCGGGTTATACCAGCAATACATTGATCAGATTGGGGAATTGGCTGGCGGATAAAATTTATTATATTATTGCGCTATTTATATAAAAAACCAGCATTCTTCCTGTTTCTCACAAGCCTGAATACAAAGAATCCTGACAGCGCTGCGAAAACCAGCAGAAATGATATATGTATCCAGGGGATGGCCTGCACGGCTGCCCCGGCAGCCGTTCCTGCAGCCGGCACACTTGCCGCCTCTCCTGCTTTTGCAAGCGGATCTGCGCCGCGCATTATGCTATCTGTGCCAAGAGTCACACCTGAAAACAGCGCCCTGCTGAAAAAACCTGTTGCCATGTCAAGCCCTGTTACAGCAAGGGCCAGTCCTGAAAGCGAGAGCAGAATCCATATCTTCTTTTCCTCTGGGTTGAGCACGCCCCTGCCCTTTCTTGTCAGTTCATAGTATTTCCATTTATGGCCTTCATCCTTCTGCTCAACAAGACCCACATTGGAAAGGTTATCCAGATGCTCCTTGATTGTGGAAACAGACATCCTGTGCTCCTTTGCAAGTTCACTTAGCGTCTTGCGCCTGATACCGAGGCTTTTCAGGATGCCTATTCTTGTGTCTGATGCAAGGGCCTTGAACGTTCCCTTGTCCAGTGTTATCTTTTCTTCCTCTTCTCCGTACATGATAAATCCTTACCAAATGGTTTTTTAAAGGTGTGTTGCTACCTGGACTATAGAGAGCGACCAGATATATATAATTATGAGTATGACAAAAATACCCATCATAACATCAAATCTGCCCAGCTTCATGTTTTATACTTGCAGAGGGATTTGATGTGGTTTTCGATTTGTTTCGGTTTTTGCCGAAATGAGTAGTCGCCCTCCCCTCCAGTTAGCATCCCTTATGCAAGTTCCAGAAAAAGCTTTACCTTGCTTTCGATTTGTTTCGGTTTTTGCCGAAATTTAAATATCATGGAAGCGTATTATAAATTATGGACATGAAAGTTTTGCTGCTCCTTGCGTTTCTCTTCATTTTGTTCCTG
Organism: Candidatus Aenigmatarchaeota archaeon; assembly: GCA_030615165.1. GTDB lineage: Archaea > Aenigmatarchaeota > Aenigmatarchaeia > QMZP01 > QMZP01 > JAUWZW01. The sequence continues at coordinate 5,476 of JAUWZW010000031.1, read as the reverse complement.
TTCCCAGGAGCCCATGCCCTTGAGATACCTGAGCCGAAAAGCATAGAGACCCTGAATATAAACATAACCCTGAGCGGAAGGCTTGTGATGAATGGTGACATAAGCTCTGTCTCCCTTTCCCTTTACATTCCCCAGGAGTGGGTTAGGTCCATAACTGTTACACCGGATACATGGGATTATGGGTATGACAGCTTTGGTAACAGGATTGTTGCCATCACATGGCAGAATCCTAAAGGAAGCGTAGACTACAGTGTGGAGACCATTGTGGAGGGCGGTGCAAGGCATGTATTTGCGGAGAGCCCCATAGGAGAGAGCAATGCGTATCTGAACGAGACAGGCATAACGGTCATCACAACAGAGATAAGGGAGAAGGCATATCCCTATGAGAAGAGCCTAAAGGGTGTTGCTGAGTTGACAGTATGGGTCCACAGTTATCTGACATATGATGAATCCCTTTTTGGTCAGATAAAACCAAGTGACTGGGTTTTTGAGAACAGGAGAGGTGTCTGCGTGGAATATTCCAATCTCCTTGCATCACTCCTGAGAAGCAAGGGAATACCAACGTATTATGTGTCCGGTTATGCCTATTCCGAGGCTGATAAAGACTTTATTGGTCATGCCTGGGTCGAGGTATTGACAGATAATGCCTGGGTCAGTTTTGACCCTTCATGGCTTGAGGGGGGTTACCTGGATGCAACGCACATAAAGACCGGGGTGTCCCTTGACGGGAACCACAGCGATAGATTAACATACTTCGGAAGAGGCGACATAAACTGGTTAAAAAACCCTGAAGTTTTTGATGTGATAGATTACACAACCAACAACATAACATACATATCCAGCAGGAGCGACAGGACAGCCCTGAACACATACGGTCTTATAGAATCTGCAGTGAGCTCTGATGAATGCCACATAGCGCATATAACAGCGTCTTCCTGCACTGTTGAAGGGGGAGGGGAGATGCTCAATATATATGATGGTGTGAGAAAGCTCTGGTTGTGCGGCAGTGAACATCTTTACTGGGTGTTTGAACCGGTTAATCTGGAAACCGGATACCAATACACATGTCCTGTGGTAATATACAGCCAGGCAGATGCCAAATCAATTGAGAATATAAGGCTGTCCGGTGAGGAGTTCCCTCCTGAGGTTTTCATAAACGGTCCTGGGGTGGTTGATGTGAATGACTCCTTTACCCTGTATGCACAGGCTGATGATGGCTATGTCTTCTTCTCCCCGAACCTGACAAGGCATGAAGCCAGGACATGGGAACTCAGGCTCAACAAGCCAGGTATATATTCATTCTATCTGTTTTCAGATGGCGCACTGGCAACCAAGAGAGTTAATGTAACAGAAAAGAAGGAGTTTGACCTTTCCTTTACAAATCCCGGGAATGCAACCGTTAATAAATCCTTCATAATAAACGTTACAGCAAAAAACATGTTCGGGAAAAACAAGTCAGCCAGGGTAAGGATAGAGTTTGGCGGCAATCTGACGGAAAGGGTGATTTCCTTCTCCCCGAACGAGCTGAAGTCGGTTTTATACAACATTACCATCCAGAACTCAGGGACAAGGAGGATAATTGTTTCTCTGCTTGCCGACACCATAACAAGCTATTCCTCAACAATAGATGTGTATACACTGCAGGGAACCCTGGGCCCCCAGAAGGGGATTTTGGAATCCATTATTGATGCAATTGCAGGGTTTTTCCAGGGAATCGCAGAATGGTTCTCCTCCCTCTTCAACCCGACAGGACACACCATAATGAAGGGGTTGTTTTAGCTACTTCTTCATGTGCACATCCAGCTGAGGGAAGGCTATCTCTATCTTTTCTTTATCAAACCTCTTCTTCAGTCTCTTTATGAATTCATGCCTTGCCCGGAATTTTTTACTATAGGTCTGTGTCCTCATAATTATGCAGAAGTTTATACTGGAGTCCCCGAACTCCCTGTAGCGGAGCTTCGGCTCAAACCCCTCCACACCCCCGTGCTTTTTCAGGACATCCTTTGCAACCTTTATTGTAACCTTTTCCACCTTGTCCAAATCAGAATCATAAGCAACCCCGCATTCAATTATGAAGCCTGCTTCCTTGTTCGGTATGTTATAGTTTATTATCTTGCTGTCTGCAATCTTTGAGTTCGGAATTATGAGCAGGTTGTTCCCGTATGTCCTTATCCTGGTAGACCTCCAGCCAATATCAACAACCCTGCCCTTGTCCCCTGAGTCAAGCTCTATGTAATCCCCAATCTTCAGGGGCCTGTCCAGCACCATTTGTGCACCAGAGAAGAAATTGGAAAGCGTGGGCTGCAGGGCCAGGGCAATCGCAATGCCCCCTATACCCATTGCAGCAATAAGGGTTGTTATCTCTATGCCGAGCTGGCCAAGAATCCAGAGAATGGCCAGACCATAAATAATAGCGTAACCCAGCTTCCTGAATATGGGAAGGAACTGCTGATCAAGCTTTGTCTTTGTCCGAACTGCTATCTCCTTGGCATACCAGTCAATAATCACATTGACAGCCCTGCTCAAAACATATGCCCCGTAGAATATGAATATAACACTGAATAGCATACCGAGCTCTGTTGCGTATGCTGAAAGCGCGCTCAACCCCTTGATGGCAAGGTAAACCCCGCCCAGCACAATTCCCCAGAACAGGGGCCTTTTAACAGCAGCCAGAAGCATGTCGTCCAGTTCGCTCTTCGTTATCTTCACTATTCTGCTCACATACCTGGTGAGCAGGGCAGTAATACCCTTTGCAAGTATGAGTGTTGCTATTAGAACGACAAGTGCAATAATGTATTCCATGTAGGGTACAAGGAAAGCAGGGATTGCCATGTAATAAAATTAGTCTGCCTGCTTAAAACCTTTTTATTTTTAATTATCATCTTTACCACATGAAAGAACCAAATGTGGTGTATTTGTCTGTGATACCGTGTGGATTGATGTCATCAACTTTAGGAAAAGCTGTAAATACCCATCCTGATGCGATAGTACTGGGAACCTATGATTCTGGTAGAATCCACACCGACCTGCCCCCATATATTAAAATGGCAAAGGGAGCGGGTATTCCTGTATTTGGAGTCCGCCAAACCTTAACTCAAAATTATGTTGTGAATCTTGCCCTGGGAGAAGAGGGTTTGGACGGATTATTTGAAATGCAGCCAGATGCCATAAGTGCCGGATTAATTCCTGTTCAGGGATTCCCACCAGAGGTTATTGAGATAGCAGAAAAAACAAAAGCCCTCTTTGACTCATACCCCAAATATACTTCAAATGCAAGATGCTCATTAAGCCTTAGTGGAGAAGCGACATTTAAGTATATAATGGATGAGATGAAAGCTGTTTGCAGAACCTGTACTGATTATGAAAGCATAGTCACTGAGGCACGAAAAAGATTGTCAAGCCCCGGATTCAATAGAAGGGTGGATGAAGCCATGTCAGTTAAAGATTAGATGTTTTTGCGTTGACCCTCCTGCTCGCATTTTTCCCTGTAATCACAGTATGAGCACTGCCATCTTAGTGCATCCTGCAGCCTGGCTTTCGGAAGGGGAAGCTTGTCCTGTGTGACATGCTCATGGAGCGCCCTGAAGCGCTTGAGAGCCTCCTGTGCAAGGGCAGGCTTGTAGGGTATTTCGAAAACATTGCTCTTTAGCGTGTTCTTCTCCAGATAAAGAAGCAGGCCATTGTAGACGCCAAGACCATGCATATACATCTGCAGCTGCATCTCATGGACAGTGTTGGGCTCCTTTGCCCCTTCAAGCCACTTTGTGCTCTTCACCTCAACAAGATATTCCTTTCTCTCTGCTTTTACCAGAAGAAGGTCATCAACCCTGCCGGATACCGTAATCTCTCCTATCTGTATCTTGAACGGAACCTCTGAATTCAGCAATTCCACTTCAGGCGTCTTCTCGCTTTTCAGCACGTCCACAATGAAGTCATGCAGCATATTTCCCAGATGAAAAATCTTTATCCTGTCACTATCAATCTCCACGGGATATTTGTACGAGTACCATATCTTCCTCATGCACCCTCCTATCTCTGATGGATAGTACCTGCCCGGGGTCTTGGGCCATGACTCCCTGCGAAGGTGCTGCTCAATCAGCCTGTCGAAGTCTATGATAGGTATCACCAAATGGTTGTTGGAATGCAGAAATAAAAGCTTTGGATTCAAAAATTACACATGAGGAGAGGCATGAGGAAAATCCTCTTTATCTGCACTGCCGGGCGCAATCGCAGCCCTACAGCAGCCCGGGTTTTTGCACAGATGCTGGAATCTGCAGGTCAGGCCAGGGGTTTTGAAATCAGGTATGCCGGTGTGGACTCGCTGGCTGATGTTCTGCTAACCAGGGAAGTCGCGGACTGGGCAACAGAAATCTATGTTATGGAGGAAGAGCACAAGATAATCCTGAGAAGAATGTTTGGCCAGCCCGCGGACAAGATAAAGGTTCTGGACATAGAGGATGTATATTTCAGGGATGACCCTGTGCTTGTGGAGATTCTGAAAAGCAAACTAAAGGAATATGTTTAGCTTCACTTCTTTTTCGGTCTCAGCCTGTTTCCGCACTTATCGCAAAAAACCGCGGAATACTTGCTCTCTTCCCCACACTGCGGACATACTATTATCTTAATAACCTTCTCAGGTTCGATTTTCGGGGCAGAAGGCCCGGGCATTATTCTTGGGAGGGGTTTGGTAGGGGCCTTTGAGGCCTTCGGACGGATTTTCATCTTCGGCTTTTTCTTCGATATACCTTCCTCCAACTCCTCCTCCACTGTCTCTTTCTTTTTCGGTTTTTTCTCCATTATACTCTCCTCAAGCTCCTCTAACTCCTCCTCTTTCCCCTCTTTCTTAGCCTGAAGATTGTTCCTGAATTGATGGCTCTTAATCATACGCCTGCCATGGACTCCGCCAACTACTGAGAGCGAAAAACCAAAGAACATCACATAGAAGGCATTCGGCATCATCTTGGTATCGAGGAAGCCCATTGTAAAGAATATGTAAAGTCCTATGATGATGACAATTATACCCACTATATAGAGCCACCCCGCCCTGAGGTAAAATCCTGCTCCCATATTTATTAATTAGCAGTGCAGGTATAAAAATCGTTTTCCTTTAACAGCACGAAAGGTTTAAAAAACTTACCCCCAATTCCAGAAATATAGTGGCGGCAAAAGCGCAGCATGGAGAAGCAGCCTTTTAGGCCATTGAGCTTACTCCATTCGCATGCGCTGCTTCAGCCACTTCAGCGCCCTTTTAAAAGGGGGTAATCCAAAAAAATAACATGAATGGCTATACACGCCACCTTGGTGAAATCTTCAAGAAGGCGGGCGCAGAACCCAGTCCAGAGAACAGGCGGTTTCTTGACAGGGCAGTGCGAGAGGTACTGGGCATGGAGCGCGCTGACAGCCGGGAGGTATGGGAGAAGGTTAAGCCGATAATCCTTGGAGACCCTGCAAAGAGGAAGGAATTTGAGAACAGTGT
>JAUWZW010000063.1 GCA_030615165.1 Candidatus Aenigmatarchaeota archaeon | reverse complement strand
GGATACAAGGCAACCGATACCCTTCCCATGTTTGTTATCTCCAGAACAAACCTCCCCTCCCATCCCGGATTTATAGAAGCCGAAGTTGCATGGATAGAAATGCCCAGTCTGCCAAGGCTTGATTTCCCATCAACAGAACCCATAAGGTCAGGCGGCATTTTTATATACTCCTTAACTGAAGCTAATACAAACTCGCCTGAATGAATAACAAACGGTTTATTGTCATCCAAAACAATCCTTTCTGTGTAATCTTTGTTCTCCTTCCTCGTATCAATACATGAAGTGGATATAGTCTTGAAAATTCTGAATTCATTCCCGAGCCTTAAATCAACCCCAGCAGGCTGTATCTGTAAATCCGGCTCCTCCAACGGCTCTATAACCAGTTTACCTTCCTTCAGAAGCTTCTTTATCTCATGGTCCGGTAAAATCATTCAGACACCTTTAGCAGTCTTATACATATCCTGGTAAATCTGCATGGCAACAGAGAAATGCGTGTAATGACCCACCCCAACACCAAGCCTTTCAGCCATCATCTTCTGGAGCTGGACAAATGCATATGCATTACCCGGCCATGCATTGAAGAGGTCATTGGTCTTCATCACAACATTCAGGTGAAGCTTCCCCTCCACAAGCTGGGGATGCATTAAAACAACGCATGGTGATGATGTGTCTTTTCTTTCCAGGGAGAATTTTTCCAGATCCCTTTTAGGGACCCATGTGTGTAATACAACAGACCTCCTTGTGGGGTCCTTTTTGAAGATTTCAATTGCCTTCTCAACCTGGTCAATCCTTTCAACAACACATTTCCCTTGCGAAACTTTCTGAACATGCTTCTCATCATCCTCTTTGCCGCCAACACTCGGGATGCTTGCCCTTATTATACAGTCAGGATAGCACCTCAGCCTTGAATAATATGTGTAGTCAAACGAGTTTTCCTTTTCCTCAGGCATACCGTTTATAAGATTATTTGCATATTCCTCTGCCATCTCCTTTGTCATGGGCGCCTTTGGAGAAAGCATAGGCATACCTAATGGGTTTTTGACCATTATGAACATTGGGGAATCCTTTGTCCAGGTCTGATACTCCGGGGCCTTTACAAACCTGTTGAACCCCCTTTTCATCATTGCCCTGACAGCAAATTCCCATGCCTCACCCAGGTTGTTGGCTTCTACAACAAGCGGCGCATACACACCGGAATAGCCGGTAGGCTCCGGCGGAATTGCCCTTTCAGAAGTCTCAGAATCCTTGTCCTTTTCCATGAAGTAATATGGGTTCTGATATATTTATTCTTTTAGGCTCTTTGTCAAATAAGAAGCTCGAATTCCTCACCGAGCCCGTACTCCTTCTTGAAATCCTTATGTATGTCAACATTTTCATCAGGCGTCAGTGTGAAATTATCCTCGCTAAACCATTTATGCGCTTGGGTATCGAAATAGACGTTTCTCACCCTCCCGTCTTTTGACGTCCATTTGTATGGTAGTGAATCTACCTCCCTCCCTTCATCATCAAACCATCCACCACTATCCAGACCAAGTGTGTAATTCTCATTGTCTGCTAAAGGACCTATTGAAATTGTTTTTTCAGAAGCCACGGCTTCCATTATATCACCTGCAATTTTCACATACCATGCGGTTTGAGATGTCTGATTTCAGATGCTCGGAAAAATTTTCGCAGTTCTCGCATATCCCCATGTCCGATATAAGTTTACCTATGCTTATCTTTGTTCCATTCTTGTAAAACCTCCAGTGCCTTATGTTCTCATCAATCTTCCTGAGACCAAAACCGAATATATTCAGGAATTCCCTTAATCTTTCCTTTGGCAAAAACTCGTACAGCCAGGAATAAACCTCCCTTATGTAATCATAGGGACATAACATATGGTAATATTCCTTTTTGCACACAATGCAAATGGCTGTTTTATGGGAAACAACGGTCTTTACAAAGGAGCGATGGAAGTCCCTAAACCTCTCAACCAATTCTGGTCTGAACTTCCAAAACCACTGCTGGACCGCATTGTATAAACAGTCAGGACAGATGAAATTCGACATGGGTTCAAGGCATACCATACAGACAGGAATCTCTCCGTTCATATTCCTCCCCAGGCAAAGAGCATGTCTTAAAAGTAATCATACTCCTTGTCCCAGTCAACAAACCATTCAACCTCTTTTTTCTTTTTCTCTTCCATATCAACCCCCAATATCTCGCCGTGTGGGCAGGACCCCTCTAAACCGCTATCAAGCCCACATAAGTGGGAACTATCCCACTTTACTTGTTTAACTGTAAAATTCAATGTTATATAAAGACATCCACAGAAAAACAGATTTTTTTTCTAAAAATTCTGGTCCAACCCCAGCAAATTGGAATTTTATTCCGAAAAATATTTCAAAAAATTAAAAAAATATGAGATTTTTTCCAAAAAACCGTTAATTTTATAAATAAGTGGAATAACATTTCACTATGAGCAATGCTTTGGATAAAAAAGACCTTGAAGTTCTGGAAGCCCTGAAGAGCAATGCAAAATGGACAACACAGCAGATTTCCAAAAAGACCCTGATACCGGTTACAACAGTGCACAACAGAATAAAGAAGATGGAAGCCATGGGAATAATAAAGGGCTATACTGCTATTCTTGATCACAAGAAATTGGGCAAGACCGTGTCTGCATTCATACTTGCAAACATAAAGGCAGAACACAAGGCAGGGGAGAGATCTTCTGCTCTGCTTGAAGATATCAATAAGCTCAAAGAGGTTGAAGAGGTCTTTGCTGTTACCGGAAGTACGGATATGATACTCAAGGTAGGGGTCGAGGATACAGACAAGCTCAATGAATTCATCCTGAACAACCTGAGAAATATGGAAGGAATAAGCAACACGCAGACCCTTGTTATTTTATCAGGCAAACACACTATCTAATAGCCAGCCCCTTACCCTGTTCATAATCAAGATTGTTTTTCAATGCAAACTCAGCCTTTGCCAGTTCCTCACCCAAATAAGCAGCATGAGGGTAAAGCGAAACCAATCCAAGCTTAAAAATTTTCTTGTACAAAGCCTTTGCTGATTTTCCAACAATTATTCTGAGCAGTTTCCTGTCATTATCATTCTGTTCGACTGCGATTTCCCCCTTTTCATGATTGACAGTAATCATGAAAAAACCCTTTGGGTCCTGTTCCCATTCTTCTGAGTGCTCTGCGATAATTCTTTCTGCACCTTCCACTTTCTCTTTACCATCCGGTTTCTCTGCATCAGCCTTGACCTTTGTTCCACCATCAAACGGACCAGGATTGTTTTTAACGCATTCCTCAATCTTTTCCATAATCCTTTCCACGGACACCTCCCCTATCAAGTCAACAGGCTCTACCTGTTTCCTGAACAGCTCAATCTCATCCCTACTGACATTCTTGAGAACAGGCATTGCGCCCTTTGCACCTATTATCCTCCCGTCCCCGTCCACACCGTTCTCTATAAGGGATTTTATCGCTTGCCCTACAAAATGCCCCTTGGAAACCTGACCGCACAGGATGAGGAACCTTATCTTCGGATTGGCCACAATGTTGCGCACGATTTTTTCTACACCCAGGTTCTCTGTGACAGCCTTCCCCACTATTGCAACCTTATCAGAAGGTATGCTTTCTATCAAATCCATGGAAGCCATTGTACAAACAGCAACAGGAGAACCAGGATTACCTGTCCTGTACCTGCCTTCAACACCCGGCCACTGATTCCCTGCCATAGAAAGGAATTGGAAGGGAGAAATTTAAAGATTACAGCAAATTCTACTTCAAGATATCAGCCGTGGCTGCGCCCAGGGATGAAAAGAACGATACAAATACAACCAGTTTGAAAATCCAGTACGGGTCTGTTATGTAACCTATGACACCGAACAGCCATAAGACGAAAAATGCGCAGGAATATGAAACTATGAACAGGGAAACCAGCCTTTTTGGTATATGGATGTATGGTTTGCCTATGTCCTCCTTTGCAACCCTCTGGAATTTTGTATAGTAAATGATTAATGTGGAAACAAAAACCGTGAAGAATATAATGAGAGCAACCCTGAAGGGTGTCAGATTGTTTGCAAGCCTCCATACCTCCTCTGTGACTGAAAACGGAGCAGAAAAAAGAAAAGCGCCAACAACCTGTTGCGCCAAATCATCAAACCCGAACCTTTCAAGCTTGCTGCTTCTTCTGACTAAGGAAATTATACCCTTTCTCTTTCTCATTATTCTTTTCACTACCATACCCACACCTCTGCTCTCTGTCTGGGGGTTCAGGATTCTCTGTGTCCATTTCCTTAATCACTCTCAAGTAAATTAATAACATCAGGTATTTAAATTAATTTCTATTATTAAAGCATATTCTTTGGATGAGCCTTAGCCTTTCTGTGACATGTGACAGCGTCTG
>JAUWZW010000034.1 GCA_030615165.1 Candidatus Aenigmatarchaeota archaeon | reverse complement strand
AATTTAGATTCCTTTTCTTTGACTATGAACTTGTAAAGTTTTCTGGGGTTACCTCTAAACAAAAACAAAAAAGGCGTGTACTCCTCATGTTCATCTAAATATGCTACAGATATAGCCTCTTTTGTTTTTTCTGGACAATTTAGAACACCTTCCTCAAAAATAGCTGAAAGCTTTATTCCTAATTTATCCTTTTCAGATTCCGCACCAGATGGAATCATATCATCTTCCAGACATCTGCCATAAGATGATTTTACTACCCTATCCCCGGATACTGTTGAAAATCCTGTGTCACGTGACACGAGACAGAAACTATTGGATGATTCAGTATCACAGAATTTAGGCTCTCCCAGATGATAACCAGCTTTTGCCAGAACTTCCTGGAAAGCCTCCTCTATTCCCCATACTTCATATTCAACAGGTGTGCCCTGAATGTCTACCTTCATGCTGCTGATTTGGTTTTAAGTTTTTTAAATATCATCCACGGGGGCTTCTTTATTTTTTATCCTTTAATCCTTGCGGGCAATCCGGCTGGGGGGAGGTTGAGGCGGTCATTCAACTGAAAAACCTCTCCAGAACATGCTGCAGGTTTGTTTTATAATTTTCTTCCCTACCAACATATTCCACGAGATTTGCCCTCTCCTCTATCTGCTCCTTTGTAAGCCCGAATCTCTCAACGCATGCCTCAATATCCTGCAAATCCCTTTCATTCAGCCTGCCAATCTTTGTGACCACAATATCCAGAGGGTGCAGGGCATAAAGCCTGATATTCTTGAGACCTGTTTTTACAGGTAGACTCTTCTTAAAATGGTCTTCCGGCAGCTGCTGTGAAAATATCAGACCATCCCTGAATATGTCTACCCTGAACCCGTGTGGAATCGCTTTTAATGCCCTTTCCAGTTCCCCAGCATCTTCACTGCTCAGGTCAAAATCAATATCAATGGTTGATGGCTTCAAATCCAGCAAGGTCATTGCTGTCCCTCCAACAGCTATTATTTTTATCCTCCTTCCCAACTCTTTATCAACCTGTTCCAGAAATCCTATAAGCCTGCCTTTCTCAAACCGCATGGTACAACCTCATTTTCTGCCTTATGGCATTTTCATCTGTCTTTTCTTCCTTTATTTTCATCCTTTCCAGCATATTTATTGCATTCTCTATTTCCTTGCTTTTCATAACCTTGTTCATTGCCTTCAGGAGCCCAAGCAATCTCCCTAATTTCCCATATTTCTTGCAGAGAAATATCAAGAGATTATACTTTGGTTTGTTCTTTGCCAGCAGTACTGGTATGGCTTCTGTTCTCCTCGCATCCCTGCCTATAAGTATGGAAGTTATAATGTACTCAAGGCAGATATCCCTTCCATGCTTTATTTTGGGGCCGATTTCCTTGTAGCCGAACCTGCTGAGGTTGTAGGCCATATCCTTCTCTGGGATTTTTGCAGGGATTGTTTCCTCTGCCTCCATAATGCTGCCCGCCACCTTTATCTCTGTCCAATAGTCACGGGGATGGAAAAATGCAATCTGGCCCGGAAGCATGGCCTTCAGGGGGTTGCTCTGGGTTTCCTTCAGAAGGCTGAGGAAATCCTTACCTCTCAATACCAGGCAGTCCAGCTTCATGTTATGGGCCTTCTCCAAGCTCTGCATCACTAACTGTATGTTGAGAATTTCGTTTTGCATGGATTTTTCCCTATCCTGCTCTGTTTCCCTGCCATGTTCTGTTTCATGAACTTCCTCCATTTTCTTTGGGGGTTCATACAGGATAAACAGGAACTCTGCCCTGTTAAGAAGGGTGTTTTTTTCAGGCCTGATGATGGATATCGAATTTATGCAAAATCCATGGAAGCATGTTTTCATCATCATCAGGAGTGCCTGCATCCCTGGCCTGCCCTCCAAGAAGCGCCTCTCTTTCTCCAGCTCCATCTCAGCCAGCTTTCCTGTCGTGCGGTAGTCATTGAAATTAAGCCTTATTATGGAGCTCTTCCCTATCCTTTCCAGTTTTACAATACCCTGCTTCTCCATCCCCTGGATTTTATCATATATGTTCTTATAGTGGGCGGTCTTATGCAGCTCCCTGATTTTCCCTGTCAATCCATTGATAGAGACAGGGCTGCCCAAATCCCCTGACAACGCATCCAATATCCTGAACGTGGTCTGGTTCATGTCATCACAACCTAATCACAGCTTATCATATATATGGTTAATATACTATAACATTATAGTATTAGTGCTATATAAAGCTTTCTCCCCTTAAGACAGCAAAAAGAACCCTTTCACCCTCAACCCCCGCAGGGCAACCCATCCTGAAGTCCTGAGGGAGTATTTTTATAAGCTGGAAAACAATATTCTGTTATGAAATTGAGTATATCTATTATCCTAAGCATTTTAGCTATTATACTTGTTTCTGGATGTACATTAATTAGACCAACATGCCCTGAAACATGTGATGATGGAAATCCTTGTACAAATGATTATTGTTCGAATGAAACAAATTTCCAATGCAAGCATGATGATGTGACACCGTGCTGTGGGGATGGAATTTGTAATGAATCTTTTGGTGAAAATTATCAGGAATGCAGTGAGGATTGTGATTTGTACAACATATCATATCTCCATTCTTGGCAGCCCTGGGGAAGGGTTTTGACTATCACTGGGAAAAAGATTGATAAACAACCCGATTTGCCAGCGGGAGGTAAATCATTAGAAGTTTACCCAGTGAATGGAATATTTTTAATCGATGAACAAGGATATTGGATGTCAGTCATTCCAATGCCCGAAACTGGAAGAGTTTATGAAACAAATAAAACCTATATGGTAACTGGAATTTTACGCCAAACAAAAACAGTATATTGTATCTGTCAAAGAAAAATCCCAGGGGAAGAATGGGAAGATATGCCTGGAGGTCTTTGGATTTCTGGGGCTTGTACAAACAGTAATGATGGCGGTTTAATTGAATATAGATGTGACCCAGATCGGATTGAATATGTTTTTTCAAAATATTTTGAAGCTACTTTACCGATAATAAAAATTGACTGAAGCTTGAGAATCAACCCCCGCAGGGCAACCCTGCAGGATTTGTGGGACAGCCCGCAGCATGCGGATATAACAGTGTTATATTTTTCCAACCACTCCAAACTATTATTTAAAAAACTTACCTCCAATTTAACAGCATGGATGAGAAAAGGCTGCTGGAGATAGCCGAGTCCATGGATGGCATGCTCACAGCAAAAGGTTTTGAAATAGATGACAATGAAACAATGACAGAATGGCCCACCCGCATGGCCAGATTTGATGGCAATGACGGCATGCATGTGGACTACACCCTGGATGTCACAAAGGACAGGGGAGATTATCCCAATAATATGGATATAATCCTTGACGCAAGGCTGTACGGAAAGGCAGACTTCGGAATACCCATATCCCCGCCTGTTTCAATGTTCAGTACAGGTTCAATTATTGGAATGCTTGAGATGTATGTCAAAGAGGATGTTGCGCCCATGCTGGAAACCTTCATTAAAGTAAAAAAGGACATGATTCTTTTTTTGCACGGAGCGAATTCATGGGATGTGGGCATGATAAAATGGGAAGACACTTCCTGGGGTGCATATGCATATGACAGATTTATTGGAGGATGGATATCAGCACCTGACTTAACATATGCCGGGGAGTCCGCCCTTAAGCAACACTACGACCCTAAAGGAGAACTGCCCGGACATATAAAACTGTGGAAAACATCCCCTGTTAATCTTTACAAACTGACACACGACGTATGACAAAAGGGGTTAACCACCATATGCCCGCAGCACACGGGTATAACAGTGTTATTTCTGATGTTATAATGTTATTCATCAGACTTCTTTAGACTTAACCCTGCATTCTTCTGCAAAACAAGTTCAATATATCGAACAGTAGTTTTCCCCAAATTCTTAAATTTCAGCAAATCTTCTTCGGAATAACTAATGAGCTGCCTTAAAGTTGTTATCCCTTTCCTTTCGAAAACATTAGTAGACCTAACAGGAAACCAAGGATCAAGATTTAATTGTGCATCAAACAGGTCCATATCAAGGAATCCTTTTGGCAAACCGTAGGCAATTGCCCTGACTTCTTCTGTTTCTTCTTTAGAAAGTCTTTCGTCATCAATATCAATGACAACGCCATGATATACCTGCCTTGGCCAATCATCCACACTTACAGCTCTGATTTCATCTATTTTTACTTTAAGCCCCATGGGAGGCCATGATCCTGTTCCTGTTTCATATCTATTATCATTTCCATCAATATACCTATTCAATTCTATAAAGTCTTTCGCCTTCATCTTCTCAACTTCGATTCTCATTTAACCGCCTATTCTCCTATTAACAAAAAAATATTTAAATCCCTCAATCCCCGCAGGCTTCTATAGTGGCCCTCAGCATGTCTATATAACACTGTTATATCCCAACCACCAGAACAAGTTTTTATATGTTACTTTTATATTCTAATCATGCCAAAGCCAGGTTTAATTGATGTTTACGAATTACCCACGGTTGATAACATATGCAACCAGACTTTAAGAGAGGTAATATCACTGCCCAAGGTCAGCATGGCCCATGTTATCGTGAAGCCTGGAGACGAGTCCCTTTTACACCAGCATTCAGCAATGAACGAGGTTTACTTTATACTGGACGGGATTGGAATCCTGTATTATAATGACCAGGCGCTTGAAGCAAAGATAGGGGCATATCTTCTGCTGCCGCCAAAAACCCCGCATAAATTAAGGAATACAGGAGACTCTGACCTGGAACACCTTGTCCTTGCAATCCCTCCCTTTAACCCGCATGATGTCGAGCTCCTGGACGATTCCCATGAAACAGAGCCGGAACCCCGGATATTTGAATATGAAAAATCACCGATAGCCGCACCGGACGGGGCAACAATTTATGAACTGATGTCCGGTGATGAACGGAAGGAACTGGATGTCGCCCTGGCATTCGGCTTTCTGCCTGAGGAAAGAGAGGCAATACCCCATTATCACGGAATCAGTGAAGAAATTTACTATGTTGTTTCGGGTGCCGGAAGGGTCAGGCTCGGGGACATGAATTATGACATCAAAAGGGGCTCGGTTATCCGCATCCCCACAAACACCGTCCATGCCCTGGAGAACAAAAGCAAATCCGAGGTGCTGAGCATCCTGTGCGTATCCTCACCAGCCTACAGGGAAGGGGATTTCCTTTTGGAGTGATATCGCTGAATGATTTCCTGAGCGCCTCCATCAGAGGGGAGATTGAGCTGCACAGGAGGATTTTTTAGTTCCTTTTTATTTCCCATATCCAATTCTTAACATGATATCTGCTTCTGACCTCGCCGCATGGAGCTTCTGCCCCAGGCAGGTTTATTTCCGGCGTGTTCTCGAAATAAAGCCGGAGAAAAAGGAAGTGATGGTGAAGGGCACGGTAAAACACAAAATCTTTGAGACCCTCATCAGCAGGTACAAGAGGACAGGAAGGATTGATGTCAAAAATACCATAGAAAAGGTGTTTTCAAGGTATATTAAAGACTTTGAGGCCTTCGGGACAGACATGGATGAGTTCAGGAAAGACACGGAATGGTCTTTCGGCATACTCAGGGACATGATTACCAGTGATGAGTTCACTATCCCGGAATTCTGCGAGGAATGGCTGGAATCCGAGGACCTAGGGATGAAGGCCAAGGTGGACGCAATATTTGACGATTCAGGCGAGTGGGTTGTAGGGGACCTTAAAACCAGCACCTCTGATTTCCTTGGCACCAGGATGCAGATAGGCGCAGGGGCCCTGCTTTTTGAAAAGCACAAAAACGTCGGCGTGAACAAGATCAAGATTATATCGCACTCCAACTGGGAAGAGAAGGAAATACACCTGACAGACGAGCTGCGGAGGCAAATCCTCAGCACAAGGGACGAAATAAAGCGCATGCTCCAAAGCAGGCAAATGCCTCCAAGGTGCGAAAACCCGAACAAATGCGCAAAGTGCGACTTCTGGGAAACCCACTGCAAGCCCAAAGAGGAGAGCGCCTAGCCGTCATTGCTGAGAAGAGCATGCGCCGGTCATCTCCATCTGTGCTGCCTGACATATTCCCTGTGCGAACCGCGAAGATTCCTTCGCGGGCGCCTTTGGCTGTCTCCGAGGAACCGGTCAAACTTGAGTTTCCTGAAGCCCGGCATTGCATTGCGCCTGATGTGCTGGCCCTCGTCCGCAAGGATAACCCTGAACGCATCGTGGTCGCGTTCAGTCAGCAGGGTGACAGCTTCCCCCATCTTGCCGGCCCTGGCCGTTCTTCCGATGCGGTGTATGTATTCTTTGGAGCTGTTCGGGACGTCATAATTGTATATGTGGGTGACGTTCTTTATGTCAAGCCCCCTTGCTGCAACATCAGTGGCAACCAGGACGTCTATCTTTTTGTTTCTTATTGACTCCAGTGACTTCTCCCTTGCATGCTGGCTCATGCCGCCGTGGATTGGCGAGGCGTTCACACCCTGCCTTACCAGGTTCTTTGCAACTATGTCCGATTCCCTCCTGGTCGCGCAAAATACCAGGGCAAGCCCCGGCGTGCTGTTCTTAAGGAGATGAACAAGCAGCGAGAACTTATGGTTCCTGTGCATGATATTATAATAAACCTGCTTTAGCTTGGCCGTGTCAACATGCGTCTTGGTGCTTACAAATACGGGGTTATCAAGATGCTTCTCAATGATATGGTCCATGATGCCGTAAATGGTGGCGCCGAATATCAGGGTCTGCCTTTTCCCGGGCACATGCCGGATTATATCCTCGACATCGTCGATAAAGCCCATGTCGAACATCCTGTCTGTTTCATCAAGTATAAGGAACCTTACCCTGCTCAAGTCAATCGTTCTCCTGCTGATATGGTCCAGGATTCTCCCGGGCGTCCCGACCACGATGTCTGTTGAGCGCAGTTTCCTTATCTGGGCATCAATGCTTACCCCGCCATAGACGCTCGCAACAACTACCCCAAGGCCCTTCCCGAGGTCCCTGAAAACATCAGAAACCTGGATGCATAGCTCCCTTGTCGGCGTCAGCACCAGGGTCTGGATGCCCCTGCCTGGCTCGATTTTGTCAAGGACAGGAAGGCTGAAGGCTATGGTCTTCCCGGAACCTGTCTCTGCCTGGCCTACGATGTCCCTTCCGCCCAGGATCCTGTTGATTGTCTTCACCTGGATATCTGTCAGCTCCTCGAAACCCATGCCTTTCACGTTGCTGAGTATGGCCGGGTTCACCTTAAGTTCTTCGAATCTCATTCCTTTCACCAGTTCATCCCACCCATATATTCATCAGATGGATTAACTGGTAGATGTTAAGCTGGAGCAAATATTAATAACTGATGCTATTAATAGCCCAAAGCAGGGGTTCCTGCCGCTGGGACCGGCCTAATAAGATTAAAGAATAATCTTAAAGATCGATCAAATATTTTTTCTTACTTCCTTTTTCTTCACTGACTAATGCTATGTCGTTCTTTTTCAATATTTCTCTAATGGCTCCAGGCAATTCTTCTATGCTACGGAAAAAGACATGGTTCTCTGGGGTGTTTCTTAATCCTCTTGACCTGTTTGTGACAACTGTTATCGCACCTTTATTCCATGCCATTTTTTTATTAGTAAGGTTTGTTGTCCAAAACCTTACTTTAAAGGCAATCATCTTATCGCCATGAGGTATCTCTTCAGGCATAATAACCTCCTTATATATTTGGTGGCAAAATAACCACAAGATAATATTCATGGAATAGATATTTAAACGTTACATATTCGAAAACGACCAAAAGCTTTATTAATATTAAAGTAATATTATATTAATATGACTAAAATACAATACAACAAAAGACAATATACTATAACAATAGGTCCTGAACACATCAAAAGAATGGGTTGGGAGAAAGGAACCGAAATCTATATAACAAAAGATCCAGGAAAAGAAGTACTTTATATCGAAGAGATGCCAAAAATCAGGGGGGTTGCAAAAAATGGGGGGAAATAATTTACTGCTTTTGTCAATACGAAGACCGTATTCCAGGTTGATTATTGCTGGCAAGAAGAAATATGAATTAAGGAAGAGACCACCACGTCTCGATTGTAAATATGTTTTGATATATGAAACTTATCCGACTAAGGCGATTATCGGTTATTTTGAAATTAACAGGATATTGATAAAGGATGTTGAAAAGATATGGAATATTACCAAAGACAAATCATACGTCACTAAAGATTTCTTTGAACAATATTATAAAAATAAAAATAATGGTGTGGCTTTTGAAATCAGAAATAGTAAATCGTTCGACAAACCAATAGCTTTATCCGAACTTGGTGTCGAAAGAGCTCCCCAAGATTTCATGTATGTAGAGAATAAAAGAATAAGTGATTTAATAGAATTCTAATATATTTTCTCCTGATTCTCGGATTCTCCCTATCTGATTATCATTAAGGGATTGTGCCTGGAAATCAACACTATCTGGATCAAAAATCTGGTATATTTCATTTGTCGGGATTTTTCTCGGGTATCTTTTCACACAAGTTAGTAAAAAGAGAGCGATTTTCCCTTTATTAGAATGCTTCATTAATTCGTCTTCTGTTGTAAAAGCGCTTTTTTCTAGCCCATGTTTTTTAAAGACCCCTTTCACATCTTCTATTGATAATCGCTTTATCTTTGCTTCACCAATAATACCTCCAGGGTTTTCTCCTTTCATTTGGTAAAAAATGAAGGTACAACCACGTTTAATATCCACTAATTTTTCGATGTGTCCAGAAAAGTAATGTTTGTCATGAGTTATCAGCAATCGTTTTTTCATAATACTCTGTTGCGGTTCATCTATATCCAATAACTCTCTGGCGTATTCTTCTTTGATTGGTAACATTATTCCGGCACTTCCACCACGTTTAAGTTGGAAAGGATAAAATACCTTTTCAATTTGAAAACCGTCTATTACTCTTATTCTAGGTTCATCAGGCATATTATCAAGAGAATAATACGATACAATTATTGAATAAACACATTTGTTTTTATTCATCTCGTTTTCAACTTGCTTATACAATTCATTCTCATCGATATTCTTTTTGGTTATTATTTTCACATAGACACTTCGTGGAAAATACGAAAATCCTGTATCTTGATAAGCAACAGATTCATCATTTTCCGATTCAGTTATTATACCTCTGACACGCAATAGATTGTTCTTTATGAATTCTACAAAATCTGATTTGTCTATTGTATCATAGAAAAAGGTTTTACTCATGTGATATTCAGTTTTTCCAGGGCGATAAAAATGAGGTTCTATACCATCCAGTAAAAATCCAAATTTATCAAAAAAACCTCTCAACTCTTCCAATTCTTCTTCAGCGAATGTAACAAAAATTCTTCTTACACGTTTTTTCATCCAGTAATTTAATACCTTTTTAAGAAGAACTACACCAAGAGAATAACCACCAAAACCCTCGGTTAGTTTGAATGTTTTTAATTTTGCTATCCCTTCTCGTTCAAAACCAGATATGGCAATACCAACAACATTGTTTTCTTTATCGAGAACTATTAGACACTTATCTCTCCCTTCATTTATTTTTTTGGACTCTTTTTTATCCCACCATTTTTCTATGTCTGGATAATATTTTTTTAAACTCATTAAAATATCTTTTACTTCGCTTTCATAATCATTTGAATAGTCTTTAATTGTAACATTTGGAATATACATAATTTGAATTGGTTTTATGTTTTATTAGCTTTTCATAATCATATATAGAAACATTATCACCACTTTCTACACAAACGCTACTTCTTACATAAAGTCGATCGGAGGGGCTTTGCCCAAATAGTCGTGAAAATGGCTGACTTTTTGTGCAAGAACAACTTCTGCACAAAAAATAGTCTTATACGGGAATGTAAGATTATGGAACGACTAATCCTCCACATACTCCTTCATATCTTCAAATAGACCGGAATTCTGGGCTTTCATATCGTCGAATTTATGTTTTTCTAAACACACGAGATACGAATATGGATTGCTCTTTCTAATCTCTTTTGTATTGCGTCTCCAAGACATAAGACCCCACAATGTCCCAAAAATTAATCCAGAAGCCTTTAGAGCAATTCCTACACTAGGGTCCAGATTTATTAGACCATCCACGACTTCCGACAAAACTGGAACCGTGACTACCTTAAATCCCTTAAATGTCCTAACCGTGAAAAAGGCGCATACTTTTTTATAATCCTCGATAGAACCAACCAAACTTTTTTTATAGTCTTGTATTACATCATTTATGACATCCTTCGACGTCAATAAAGAAATTTTCTGCTGAAATCTGTTATAATCGT
Source organism: Candidatus Aenigmatarchaeota archaeon (assembly GCA_030615165.1). GTDB lineage: Archaea > Aenigmatarchaeota > Aenigmatarchaeia > QMZP01 > QMZP01 > JAUWZW01. Next base: position 1,279 of record JAUWZW010000034.1, on the reverse strand, counting down.
TCAAAAAATTCCGACGTTCTTGTTCATGCTTTTCACGAAATTTGATTATGCTATCAAAGCTAACAGATGCTAGATTTGACGGTACATAATCTTTCAAGTATATGGATATCTGGATGTGGGTTTTGTCACCCAAATACTCAATAAAATTTCCGTCATAGTTCATGAATTCGTTAGATATCCAAGCTGGTTGGTTATCTGTCATCAAGGAAAGTTGGTTTCTTTTCGATATCTCAATTGAAAGATATAACATATAGTTATATATCAATGAATCGTTGCCATGAAGCCATTTTCCTTTTTGAATTAGAAGTCCATTCTCTACCATAAGATCTCTCAACCTCGCATAGACTTTGTTTTCATGAAGTCTTGAGTGGGCACGATTTTCTAAATCTACATTAAAACCGGCAGCTGACTGGGACCATGGTTTAATTTTTTTCTGGAATTCTTCTGAAGCTTGCTTTGCATATTGATCTGGAGTGATATTCTTTATCAGACCATACTCACTATTGAAAACATTTATTTCTTCACAATCATTAGGAATGATGCCTTTAGGAACTATGCGATATAATTTACCATAGAACAACAAAGCTTCTTTGACTAGTTCGGGTTTAGTTAAGTTTATATTCGGATACAACAGAACACCATCAGTCATTCGATCACATTTTTATTTTAACTAAAGTCCTTAAAAATGAATAGGTCAGACATCGATAATGTTCCAGTTTTCGATAATACACCAAACCATCATGGAGCAGATGTTTACTGGTTGAAAAGATAGTGTGGATTACGAGTTGGACACAAGGCCCAACTCATGCAATTCTTGTATCACTACGCAGATATTATGGCACAGCACCTTTGCCAGTAGTTCATTTACTTGTGCCGTTCTTGTCTTGCCTTTTTATATACCCTGTCCAATTTCTTACCATGAATCCCGAAAAACCCATAACCCTCCCCCCTTCAAGCCTTGGCCTCTTCCTGGACTGCCGCAGGTGTTTGCAAAAGCGCACACTTATAAACATTCAGCCCTAATTTTTCTTATGAAAATAAATGAAGTAAAGCCCAACAGCAATGCAACTCTTGAAGAGGTTGAAGTTGTCAGCAAGGACGAAGTCAGGGAATTCGTGAAATTTGACAAGCCCAGCAAGGTCTGCAACTGCGTCATAAAGGACGACTCGGGTGAGATGGAGCTCACGCTCTGGAACGATGAGATAGAAACCGTAGAAGCAGGGGAGAAGCTGAAGATAACAGACGGTTGGGTAAAGGAATGGAACGGCAAGATGCAGAT
>JAUWZW010000073.1 GCA_030615165.1 Candidatus Aenigmatarchaeota archaeon | reverse complement strand
CTCAGTCTTCGACTGAGCCAACCTGCCTGTATATTCCAAGTGAGTTAGATTTAAATAAATAAATATCCAAGTTATCAATATGGAAGGAAATCAGAAAACAAGAATTCCTCCCCGCTTCCTTAAAATTATTTATTAGCCCCTGAAACAATTATTAATTGATGAAACCAAAAACCTATAAGCTCAGGATAGGAGGGGAATGGGTTGATGCTTCTTCTGGCAATAGTTTTGTGAGTGTGAATCCTGCGAATCCCGGGCAGCAGCTGGGCAGATTCCAGAAGGCCTCAAAGGAGGATGTGAGGAAGGCCATATATGCTGCAGAGAGCGCATTTGATAGATGGAGTGGGACGCCTGCGCCAAAGAGGGGCCTGATTCTGCTCAGGGCAGCGCAGATAATGAGAAGGGAGAAGGAAAGATTATCAAGGCTTATGACAATGGAGATGGGAAAGGTCCTGCCTGAGGCAAGGGGTGATGTGCAGGAAGCAATTGACATGCTTGAATACATGGCAGGCGAGGGAAGGAGGCTTTTCGGTTATACAACAACCTCTGAGCTGAAGGAAAAGTTCGCAATGTGTGTAAGGATGCCTGTTGGTGTTTTCGGACTGATAACCCCATGGAATTTCCCTATGGCTATCCCTGCCTGGAAGCTTGCACCTGCCCTGGTCTGCGGGAACACTGTTGTCTTCAAGCCTGCTTCTGACACGCCTTTGTGTGCATATGAACTGGTAGGCATCCTGGAGAAGGCGGGTCTGCCAAAGGGTGTTGTAAACCTTGTCACAGGCGAGGGAGGTGTTGCAGGGGCAGAGATTGTGAAGAACAAGAGGATTGGCGGTATTTCATTCACAGGCTCCAGGGATGTGGGGGAATTCGTAATGAAGAACGCAGGACTGAAGAAGGTCGGACTGGAGCTTGGAGGGAAGAACGGGATTATAGTTATGGATGATGCTGATTTGAAGCTTGCACTGGAAGGGGTTGTCTGGGGAGCTTATGGGACAACAGGGCAAAGATGCACTGCTGCCTCCAGGATTATTGTACATGAAAAAATCAGGGAAAAATTCGAGCCCATGCTGGTGAAGGCAGTGAAGGCCCTGAGGCTCGGTAATGGTTTGAATAAGACAACAGATGTTGGTCCTCTGATAAACAGGAAGGCTGTTGAGAAAACACACATGTACACGAGGATTGGATTGAAGGAGGGGGCAAAGCTCCTCTGCGGAGGCAAAATTCCCAAGATGAAGGGGTTCTTTTATGAGCCCACCCTTTTCACGGATGTTAACATAAAGATGAGGATTGCCCAGGAAGAGATATTCGGTCCTTCTGTTGCAATAATCTATGTGAGCTCACTTGATGAGGCGATTGAGGTAATGAATTCTGTTAGGTACGGCTTAAGCTCTGCAATCTACACAAATGATGTGGACAATGCGTTCAGGGCAATAGAGAGAATAGAGGCAGGCCTCACATATATCAATTCAAGCACAATCGGCTCAGAGGTCCATCTGCCCTTTGGAGGTGTGAAGGATACAGGCAGTGCAAGGGAGGGTGGAATTGTGGGTATAGACGAATTCTCAGAGATGAAGACTGTTTATATAGATTACTCAGGCAGGCTGCAGAAAGCACAGATTGACAAAAAGATTAAGTGATTGGATATGGAGAATGATTTTGATGTCCGGCCCTCAAGGGTCATAAAGACACTCTCAAGGTACATACTGGTGGACGGCTTCCACCTTGTTGTTGATCTCAGGCGGAGCAGGGGCTCCTACATGGTCAGCGCGAGGTCAGGCAAGAAATACCTTGACATGTACAGCTATTTCTCAACCCTTCCCATAGGCCACAACCACCCGAAAATGAGGGACAGGGAATTCCTTGCAGAGCTCAGGGAGGCAGCGCTTGAAAATCCCGCAAACTCGGATGTCTACACAGAGCAGTACGCGGAATTTGTCAAGATATTTTCCGGACTTGCAAGGCCCAGGTACATGAAGCATCTTTTCTTTATATCAGGAGGGGCCCTGGCTGTTGAGAACGCCCTGAAGACCGCCTTTGACTGGAAGGTCAGGAAGAATCTTGTAGCAGGCGCTAGGAAGGAGCTGGGAAGGCAGGTGATACACTTCAGGAATGCCTTCCATGGCAGGAGCGGCTACACATTATCCCTGACAAATACAAACGATGTGAAGACCAAATACTTCCCGAAATTCAGGTGGCCCAGGATAGACACACCCAGGCTCAGCTTCCCTGTAACGGATAAGGTAATCAGAAGGGTTGAGAAGGAGGAGAAGAGGTCCATAGGGCAGATAAAGGAAGCCATAAGGAAAAAGGGGAAGGATATCGCCTGCCTTATAATAGAGCCCATACAAGGGGAGGGAGGGGACAACCACTTCAGGAAGGAGTTCCTCCGGGACCTCCAGAGGATATGCAGCAATAATGATATAATGTTCATACTGGACGAGATTCAGACAGGCTTCGGCGCAACAGGCAGGATGTGGGCATTCGAGCATTTCGGCATAAAGCCTGACATAATAGCATTCGGCAAGAAGTCCCAGATATGCGGCATAATGTGCTCCAATAAAGTGGACAAGGTTAAGGACAATGTTTTTGAGGTTTCCAGCAGGATAAACTCCACATGGGGAGGAAGCCTTGCGGACATGGTCAGGTGCAGGAGGTATCTGGAGATAATAAAACAGGAAAAGCTGCTCCAGAATGCAGAAAGGATGGGCAGGTACTTTTTGAAGAGGCTGGAGGAGCTCCAGGAATACCACCCGAACCAGATATCCAACGCGAGGGGCAGGGGTTGCTTCCTGGCATTTGACATGCCGAGCCCCAAAGAAAGGGACTCGTTCATAACAGACTGCTGGAGGAACCAGCTGGCTGTGCTTCCTTCCTGGCCCAAGTCTGTAAGGTTCAGGCCCCCTCTGAACATAAAGAAGGAAGAGATTGATGAGGCAATAAGAA
>JAUWZW010000024.1 GCA_030615165.1 Candidatus Aenigmatarchaeota archaeon | reverse complement strand
CTTGCCCGTGTTGACAGTGATGTATTCCGGCACCTGCAATGAGGCTGCCCCGTGAGCTATTACTTCGAATGCCATAATTATGATGTCTGCCTCAATGTGCACAGACAAACTGCCTGACAATTCAGGTAATTGTCACCACCTGCCCGGTCAGCGCATGTCAGTTTCATGGTAAGGTTTGCACCACTGATATCTGTGGTGTGCGTTGCTGCCGCTGTCACCATGTCATCAACATAAAAATAATCGGTTGCTGCTCCATGTACCACTCTGTACACTGCGAACTGGCTTGGGGCCCCCAGGTTGGTTGCTGTTTCTGCTGCCCCGTCAGAGCTCACTGCAAAGAGTACGTTATTGTCAATCCTGAAAAAGCACCCGTTCTGGTTTGCTGCAAACAATGCATTTGCACTTGAGAACAACCCAAACTCGTGGGTTGCATTGTCTGCTGTTGGGGTCTGCACATCTATTGCCATTGTCATTTCTGGTAGGGCGGTGTGGTTTGTTATGTCTGCGGGTGCACCAATGAGCATGTGCCTGATTGATGAGAAGTTACCGGCTCCTCCTGCTGCATGCAGCCTTGCAGCAACAAAGCCACCGACCAGGGTTATTGTGGTTGCCGTTGTACTTGTTTCCTGGCCCAGGTTCCACTCATTGACAGCATTGAAGTCCATAAATACATCTTTGTGGTGGATTTCTGCTGCAAAGTTAATCTCGTGGTCGTCATTCCATTCAGTAGCAAAACCTGTCTCTAAAGTTGCCTTTACTGCCTTGTGCCTTGTTGCCATAAGCTACGCTTCCTTATCCGTGACTTGAACCTGGAGGACCTGGTCCAGGACCAGGCTTGGGGCAGGGTTTTTCTTCCTTGGTTTCCTTGGCCTTGACCTTCTTTTTTTCCTCGGGCTTGTCCTCAGTCTCTTCCGGGGTCTTCTTCTTCTCAACCATAGCATGACCTCACAGAGCTGCGAGCTCTGCCTTCAGTTTTTCCAGCAGCACCTCTGCCGCCTTAATCTCTTTTTCAATTTCCTCAGTTGCCCTGGGCAATCCAACCACCTGTAAAGATAAAAATATCTCGCCGTTGTCCCCGGCTGTAAGTGTGACCTTCTTCTCCGCTGCCTTGCCTCCCTTTGTTACCCGGATCACATGATCCCCCGGGGTGAAGTAGTCAATTCCGTAATAGGGCCCCCGTTGCAGCTCTATCTCATTCATGGGTGTCAGGTGGTGCAGGTAAATATCATCTATGTGCACCTTCGCCCTGGACGGGCTTGACAGGACGTTAATCTTGAACTCCACCACTGGCGGGATTTCGGCTTCCTCAGGGGGGGCGGGAACCTCAACAGGTTCCACAACCTCCAGTCCCGCGACCCCTAATTTGAGGATTATGTCAGGATTGACCCCCTCTGTAATTGTTGCCTTAACTGAGGCCTCCTTGCCTCCCTTTGTGGCCTTAAAGACGTGCTCGCCCGGGTCTAACAGGTAAATCACGTCTTTGAGCTCCTTCTGGTTTGCGGGGGTCCAGTGCCCCGTATAGGTGCCATCTATGTACAGTTTTGCGTTAGAAGGCACGCTGTCAATATTGATTTTGAACTCCTTGACTGCCGGCCCCACAGCTGCCTCTGCGGTTCTTTTGTACAGGTCCCAGTCAATCCATCTGTATTTGTCCTGGTATCTTGTTGGTGTCAGGATTGCTTTGCCAAAGTGTTCCAGCATGGCCAGTGCTATATCCTGGTCCCCCAGGAAAAGCCCTCCCAGCAGCCTGCCGTAAATATCAATCGTTTTCTCAGGGTCGTGGTACTCATGGGTTTTTATTGTGACCTGCTTGTGTTCAATCAGTGATTTCAAATATGCGGTCTCCTCTATTCCTGCTGCTGTTTCAGCTTCATGTGCGTCAATCCCAATAATCCTTATTCTGTTAGCTGCCTCCGGGTGCCCTGGCCACATCAGGGTGTCGCCATCCTCTACAATCACATCATCAAGCAGGAACTCCTTGGGGAAGGTTGTGGGCACCATGACCAGTTGCGGATATTGGTTCAGGTAAGTGTTGTAGTTTGCAGTCAGCCCGGCAAGCATGGCCTCTTTGTCCTTCATTGTGAAGCCAAAGGTTTCCCAAAACTTTACAGGCCATGCATCCATGATGCGCTTTACGTCCTCAATCTGCGGCCCGATTGTCTTTGCCAGCTTTCCAGCTTCCTCCCACTGTTTGTCGTCAACGAGGTCGTCCAGCCTTATGAGGTCTGACCTGATTGAGCCGAGCAGTTTCGCAGCTTTGTTGTGCCCTGCTTCGGGAGACAGCCCAAAGAACCATCCTGTTGCATCCAGCTGTGTCAGAAGGAATACGCCTGAGAGAGCTGCAAGGACTTTGAATTTCATGGGCATGGCCATTATTTGTTTTGCGATTAAGACTGCCGTGCCTGGCGCGCCCTGTATGGCTGTTGAAATTATACCCTCACTGGTTGCGATGTATTTGAGGGCCACGGCCTTTGTTGGCGCAGCTGCCAGCCCCTTTCCGAAGTTTGTCATAATGTTTGTTATTGCCTGTCCTGATGGGAATGTTGATGCTGTGGCCGCGCTCCCTGCCGCGGCTGTTGGCATTAACGCACCTATTGTTCCCACTGCTGCCAGTGTCAGCCCCGCTATTATTAAGCCGACTGCAACAGCGTCCCCTGTCCTCGGCTCAGCCGGCTTGTCATCAATAAAACTGTATCCTGTGAACACCCTGGAAAAGCTCTCAATGGTTGATAATGTCATTGCCCCTATTGCCCCCACAACTGTTGGGTTTTCAACAAACTCATCCCATGCCTTGTGCAGCTCTGTCTCCGGCTTCTCCTCGAGCTCTGCCAGCAGTGCGTCTATTGTTCCGGGCGTTGGTGTCATCTCATGTTTCTTGACCCACACTGTTATATGGGCTGCCTGCTCGCGTGTGTATCCCTTATCCAACCAAAACTCTATTGTTCTTTCAGGAATTGGCACCTCAGGAGGCGGTGGCGGCACTGGTGGGGGTAATGGTGGAACAGGCGGCACAGGTGGGGCTACCGGCAGCTCAACCTCTATGCTCCACCTTCCTGTTGAGCTCTGCCCTATGTGGGTATTGTCATAGATGATTTTTGATTTCTTGCTGCCATAGAAAATGCGCTTAATCCTGACCCCGGCCAGCTTGACCCAGGGATAGTACCTCTTGGTCCCGTCCGGATGTATGACCTCAACCTGGTCAGGCTTTGGTGAGTACTTTCCCGTGTTGACTGTTATCATGCCCGGCTTAGCTTCGCTTGCCGTTCCTGACAGGACCTCAGTAAAAGCCATCTCACCACCACATGTCATAATCCCATCTGCTCGTGTGGTCCCAGGTCCAGAGAGAAGATGGGGCTGTTGCAGCATACAAGTCTATGAGGTTGTCTATCCTTGCCAGGAGCTCTGCTCCCCAGATTGCCAAGGCATCAGCAAAGGCAGCAGTCAGGTCCTCTTTCTTGATAACCTCATACACAGGCTGCACTACCATATTTATAATTGGCGCACACTATATAAAAGCATGGCGCCCAATCCTGCTGCTGACGAATTGATTGCGAGGGCAACAATATATATCAAATGCGGTGCCGACAAGTACCGGTACAACGCAATGCAGGAGTTCTGCAAACCCTTTAAGAAAATTCTTTCCATAGGCTCTGCCGGGTACGAGCCCATCCTCATCAATGCAACCCATGCCCTTGACGTGTCACCACTTGCAGGTGAGTACCTGGAACACGGCGGCTGGAAGGGAAAATATTATGTCGGGACCTGCGCAAGGCTGCCGTTCAGGGACCACGAGTTTGAGGTTGGTGTTTGCAGCGAGGTCATTGAACATTTACCATCCATGGGTGATGTTGAGGCTACCCTGTTGGAGATAAACCGGGTATGCAAGAACTGGTTTGTCACCACACCATGCAAGCCCGTCCCTGAACCTGACCATAAATGGTTCTTCACTCCTGAGCAGATTATTGCCTGGATTGACAAGTTTAAACAAATGTCCTGTTCCAGATACCAGGTCAAGGTGTACACCCGGGAGATTTGGCACTTCATGGTCAAGAGGCACGTTGCATATCTGTCCTTCTGCCCGTTCTGCCCTGACAAAGGGGGTGTCAAGTAACACATGTTTGAGGACTGGAAGCCCGGAAGTGTAGAGGTCCTTGTTGAGATTAAGAATGCATTGAAGAATTGCAGGTGGTACCTGGAGGGGGGCACATTACTGGGGGCTGTCAGGTCAGGCACCCTGATTCCCTGGAGGGCGTGCCTTAACATAGGGGCCCTGGGAAATCACAAAAAGGTTTATCGCGCCCTGGAGAAGATTGGTTTTGAAATAAATATACATTGTGCGCCCATCCGTCCTCTCGCAGTTGCCACAAGACATGATGCTTATGTTGATGTCGTGCTTGGTACCAAGGTTAAGGCCGGCTGGATTTTCTATACAGTGTTCCACAAGGTCCTGATGCCCAAGCGTTTCTTTGAGAAGCTGGACACTGTGACACTTGACGGCATAGAGTTTCCTGCTCCGGCGTTCAAGGAGGAATATTTGACATCTACTTACGGGAACTGGAAGAAGGATGACCACAGGCACATTGTTTGCCCGCCTCACGAGAGATTTGCCGTTGAGACAATTCCTGTGCATGATGAGGTGTACGAAATGGTGTACAGAAGGCCCGGCTGGGTTTTCACTGGCTCGGACCCGATGCTGTTGCAGTCATTTGGAACAAGGAATTGTCCTGAGGGGGCCTGGCATGACTAAGTACGACCCTGAAAAGACTGCCCCCAGGCAGAAGGGAAAGAAGGCAGAGTTTGTCATTGACACAACCAGGGGCAAGGACATGTCCAGGGGCTTCACCCTGATAGTCTGTTTCTCCAGGGCCTGGTGCGTCAAGAATTTCTTTGCAGCTTTCTACAACCTGAAAATTGACGTGAAGAATTGCCATCTCCTGGTTATTGACAATTCCGACAACGTGGTTGTCATGAGGGCGCTGCTGGAAAAACTGACTGACGGCAAGCCGTCAATAAAGGACGCCTTCTACACATGCAGGCTATACAAGACCTGGCGGATGGGCGGCCGTGAGCTCGTGACCATGGTAAATGCTGAGTGGAATGTTGGAAAGCTCCCATACATCTATGAGATGCACAAGGATTTTCTGAGGCTCTGCACCACTGAAACATTTGTGCTCCTGGAGGATGACACCCTGCCACCTTACAAGACCAGGCCTGATGTTGTGATGTACATGCTGAGACGATTGGCTGAGACAAAGAACTGCGCGGTCTATACCGCAATAGAAACAGGCAGGTCATCAGTTGCTTATGCCTGGACCAGGCTGGGGGTCCACTACCTGAAACGTGAGGGCAACAAGATTATATGGAGGCTGAGCCCGAGCGCCCATCTCAGGGGACCGCATAAGGTTGATGCCTGCGGGTGGTATTGCTGCGCTGCATATAAGGAGCCCTGGAAGCAAGCGTTTGAAGGGATGGATGAATGGATTGCTGATGTGCCCAGGTTTGCTATGGACGTTGCTCACACCAATAACATTGTCAGGAATGGCTGGGACATCATTGCAGACTTCTCACTGTGGTGCGCGCACATGAATCACACCCCCAATGAGATACTGTTTTGGGGGAAAAAACAGGTCAAGCCCATGTTGGACCTGTGGCTTCCTGAATGGGAAACGTATGCCCAGGGAGTTATGTTGACTACACCTGCAAGCAGGGCAATTCTGAGAAGGATACAAAGACAGCGAAAATAAACCAAGATCACGTACACTTTTGACCCGTGATAGTCGCATGGTGCTGATTGCATTTTTTGGTAGATCTGCAGAATCCTCCGGAGTCCAGGGTTCGAGGAACCTATGGGTTACTTGCATGTGTGCGGTTTCCAAAATCCGGCCAGGAGCTCTAATATAGAATAATCTGTCACCTGAAAAAAGTGCAGAAGCTGAGAATTGAAACCAAACACCTTGTACTCACGTACAGCTGCTGATGTCAACGCCTACGGCTGTGAATGCAACCTGTTGCAGGTAGTAGAGAAGCAGTCCCCTCAACTCCCAGTGCTCAGCTGCGTAACACATCTCGTTGACGCCAATCGCTCCGGCATGGGTTCGGTTAATGCGGTAGCACTGACGTGCGAACGCAAGGTATGAAGGTATCAGCGTAACGCTGATGCCCCACCCCTCCAGGAGGGTCTTGACGCTTTCTTCCATTGTAACGAGATTTCCGAACTGGGTCGTCTCTTGTGCAACCATTGAATCCCTCAGTGCATCAAAACGGTTTTTTACAACGTCCCCAACCATCTTCCCGTCGTACTTCGCTATTCTATGTGCGCTTGAACGTACCATGCTTTAGGCTGCTCCCTGGCGCCTTATAAAGCATACGTATTAACGCTTCCTTTTTTTTGGTTCCTTCTGTGCCAGCACCCATTCAATTCCCGCAATCTGTCCCCTGATGGCTGTCATCTGTACTGGGAGGGTCTGCATCAGCTGCTGAGCCTGTCCCAGCTGCATCTGCAATTCCTCTGCCTTCCTGGTCAGCTCGAGCCTTCTTTTCTCCAGGACCTTCTTCTCTATGTCCATAAAAACTAATCCTCCTTACCATGTGATTATATCTCTCCATGCGCCGTCAATGTATATTCTCACAGCATTATCAAAGGTGTTGCAGTATATCCTTCCCTCTTCTGCTGCTGGGTCGCCTGTTGTTGCCTTGATTGGCAGTATGAACGCTGATGTGTTTGGGATGCCAACCCTGTTGGCTGACACCCTGAAATCCTCCTGCGTGAAGCCCACCATGAAAGTGTCTGCCACGTTGTTTGTGAAAGCATTTCCCATTGCCACGCTGCCTGAGGCGCTTGCGATAACCTTTCCTGTCTTGCCCCCGATTGCGACAGAGGCGTAGCCGCTTGCGGTTGACCATCCCAATGAAATGCCGTATTGCCCGGAAGCAAGAGAATTATCACCGATTGCAACTCCGCTGGCAGCCTGTACTGTTGCAAGCTTTCCTAAAGCAACACCGTAGTCTCCCGCAGCAGTGATTCTTGGATGCCAGCCCATTGCGATTGCGTAGTCGCCTTCGTTTGTAGGGGTAACTACACCCAAACCAATTCCAACTGAGAACAGGCCGTTACATATCATCAGGTTTCCAATCGCCACCGAATAGTTTCCGTTTGCCTGGTTTCCTGCCCCTGCTGCAAGAGAAGCTGTTCCTGTTGCCGTTGATGCACCGATGGCAACGCTTCTGCTGCTGCCGAAAAGCGACAGGATTCTGCTTCTGCCGGTTGCGGTGTTGTCTATGTAGCAGAGGATGTCCTTGTCTGTTTTCAGGTTCTCTATTATCAGGTCATCAGCAACTGTTTCTATCTTAGCAACATCAGTAAATGCCAGCGTACCAATGAGTGTAGCACTTCCTGCAACAGTACCCGTGAAATAAGCCGTTGCATTCAAATAAAGGACATCAATAAAACCAGCACCCCAATATCTCGCAGCTGTGCCCAAGCCCAAAACACCGCCAACAGATGGGTAAAAGGAATCTCCTGCAGGTGCATAAAATTGTATCCCCCCATCAACACTGAAATCTAATCCATAAGTCCAATCTGAAGAACCAATATTTGCATCTGTCTCAATATTCTCAGAACCCATTATCAATGTCTGTATTGCTCCAACATAGGGAACAAGCTCCGTGCTTATGTCAACACCATCAACGGTTCCCGCAACTGTTATGATTCCTGTGCAAGTCAGGTTCCTGGCAAATAAATCTCTTGTTGTTGTGAAATTAAAAGGCCCTATATTAACATCTGAATCCACGATGTGGTTTGCATTCCAGTCTGCAACTGCAAAGACCTGCTGCCCCGGCGCCTTCGTCACTGCATGCTTTATTCCCATAATTCAACATCTCCGTTAACTCAATACGTCCGGCCCGTCCAGCAGTGAGTGGTCCAGCCTGAATGGCAGGCCCGTCACTGACGCCCATCCCTTGATTGCGTCCAGTACTGCCACGTCAAGGCCCCTAAGGGTCCAGTGGCGCTGCAAGGCCTCAACCTCGTCCTTCATTGTCTGCCCTGAAAACTTTTGTTTGAGCTGCATGACCTTCTTCCCGAAGTCCATGTAAAAATGTATCAGGCCCACCATCACACCATGCTGTGTGAGTATGTTCTTGATGTTTATCTCTGTCTGGACCTGACCCTGCACTGCCCGGGCGAAGCCTGGCTTCTGACCCGGCAGGACCTGACCCTTGATTTTTGCCTTGTATTTCCGTGCACGCTTCTGACTTGATTTCATACCCTCAACCATTCCCTGGCGCTGCCTAATCAGGGTACACCTCAGCATAGTTTATTTTCTGCACCTCAAGGGTCCGGGTCGCGCCGACCCCGTTATTGATATAGAACACCAGGTAATGCAGCGTGTCATCAGGTATTGTTGAGCCGTTTGTATAAACATTGGACCACTTCCTTAGCATGCCCTGCTTGAGACTTGGCAGGACGTTCTTGTCAAAATAGGGAACCGTGTAAGGCAGTGAGTACCAGGAAAACTTGTATCCCTCAATCTTGTAGAGCAGCCACCTTGTCATGTCCATGTCCTTGATTGGTGTGTACTGATAGTCCGGGTGGTCAGGGTCCCCGTTGCCTGTGTAGAAGTACGGCGTCCCTGCGTCATTCACGTAATCAATATACAATCCTGCGCACGTCTCAGTCATCCCCCACGTTGGAGCTGCTAACGTTGACTTGAAACCAAAAAACATTGTCACGCCGTCCATTTCATTCAGGCGCAGCTTGATATATAGTTTAGAGTATAGGGGATTCAACCACTCCCTGGCGTAATTCGCCCTTACCTCTGATGCCTGCTGCACACCAGTGTTCAGAAGCAGCTGCGCCAGTCCAGTTGTTATGACCCCTGTCTGTGTGACTGCCTGGGTGATCTGCTCAGTGCTCAAGAAATTGTCATGAAAATAAGTCTTTAATCCTGTTGCCATCAGGTCTTGCAGGTCATCCTGGGTAACCATGATAATTACTTGGCTGCTCTCCCATAAAAAAGGGCTCCCCCCACAGCCCCTCAGCCGTCCCGGGGTTAACACCCGGGTCAAATCCCCAAGCGTTAATTTAAACCCCCGGGTATAAATATAGTTATGGTTGATTGCAAGCTCGGCTACCTCAAAACAGAATTTTCCCCTGAAAGGATAATCCTAATTATTGAGATGGTTCCCCTTGAATGCCAGGAGTTTGACCAGCCCATGGACAATGTTGTTTCTAAACTTGACCAGGTTGCCAATTATGCGCGCGAGACTTTTGGCGTTCGCACTGCCCCTGTTTCAACCAAAGAGCCAGGTTCCCCGGGTCATCCATCCCCCCCAGGCAAGGCGGAACGAAAACAAAAAGAGATTGCCAAGATGTTGAAAGGGGGAGCTGGCCGCGCAATAAAGGTCATGGAGCAGGAACTCGCCAGGGCAAAAGCAGAGAAGAACCCTGCTGCAATAAAAAGTGCCGAGGAGCAGCTTGCCCGTGCTCAGGCCATGGCAAAGAAGTAGTCTTATCCTCACGCCCAAAACAGCACAAAGGGGCTTATCCTCACTTTCCCCTCCCCTCCCCTGAGGGCACCGTACCCCTCCCCTCCCGTTCGTAAAAGAAAAAACGGCGGGTTATTTCCCGCCGTCTGTTGCGCCTTTCTTTGCAGCATCCTCGCGCGCGCGCGCTTCGGCCAGCAGTCGTTGCGTTACCTCAATCTTGTGCGCCCAAGTTTGAGGTCTTGCGCTGTCGCCGTGCACCTTTATCTGCCCAGTGCTCGGCACGCCAAGGACTATGCAGTCCTTGTCTTTTGTCACACTGACCTGCACTTCTATGCCCAGGCCTGTGAGCTCGCTGATTTCGTCAGCAAGCTTTACCTGCTTGGCTTCCTTTTTTTCTTCCATTCAGTCCACCTCCCTATCCCCTGCAAAATTTTCTTCCATGTCCCTGATTGCATCATCAACTGCGTTTCGGAGCTCGCGCAGTTGCTGGTAACTAAGGCCTTCCAGGTCCTGTATCATTTTTCTTACGTCCATACCATTCGCCTCCTTTGGCGTGCGACCTACCGCCGCCGCCTGTATCTTAATGCGATATCTTTATCCCCGGGCCTGTCAAATCTTCACTGTCCCCGGTGCCAATGCACAGGGCCTGGGGCCGTAGCGCAAGTAGGGGTACGGGCGAAGCCCGCAAAAACATATATGCGAGCTGGAGCGAGCGTATAGTTTTTGCCCCACTTGCGCGTTGTTTGAGGAGCATGGCCTTGTGCCTGCTCCGAGTTGTTTTTTGATAAGAAAAACTTCCGGTTTGTGTCGGTTAAGTAACCGCTTCGCCAATTACCTGCTGGACCAATTAACTGTGAGGGTTCGTCGGCGCGCACATCATAACCTTCCTTGGCTGTTGCGCACCCTTCTCAGCGCCAGGATACCCCATACCCTGGGGCATAGGGGCCTGTTCGCGCTGGGGCACTGGTTAACATGTCATTGCAGCGCCAGTATGCTGTTACCCCTACATGTTATGGTACAATACCACCACAGCGCCAGGGTAGCGCTCAGGAGAAGGCAGGGACTTGATGACTGGCTCGCGCCCATGAACCAACTATACTGTGCGCTGCGCGCTGAGGTCGCGCAGAGGGTAGCGCACGCGCATTTGCACACGCGCTGGCAGACGTGCTCGCGCCTTGGTTTGCGCGCGCGTTTGGTGTTAGCGCTCTGCCCCAGCTTGACCTTCTGGCTGCAACCGACGCTTTTTATAAAATTATTTGTAAAAGAAATCGTTGCGCTGCCCTCTACCCTGCGCGCTCCTCTGCACCCTCGACTGCTTTCTGTCTATGGGTTGTCAGGATTTGGCTTCCAGTTTCTCCTCGAGCTCGCACGGCTTGGCGGGGTCCTCGTCATGATAGCACTTGTGTTTCTCCAGGAAGCTGTCATCATGCTCAAACTTCTTTACCTCAACGCCGGCAGCGCTCTTGATTGCATTGTACAGCGCGTCCCGTTCTGCCTTCGTCTCCAGCCTCACCATGCAGGCTATTGCGTATTTCATAACATCAACTCCCTTCTTCTGCTCCGTAAGTTATCAGGAGGTCTTTTCCTGACCTGTACGTTGCCATTATCCAGTCAACTGGCCTGTCTGTTTTGTGTATCCTTACCTCGTCTCCATCAAAATCAAAATACCAGCCAAGAGCCGCGCTCAACCTCCCGATGTCCACATTGGCTGTTCCATCATCTACGTTTGCGAATGTTCCTAGGCTGTCACTTACATTGTCAATCCTTACCCCGTCCCTATATACCTTCAGGGATGCGACTGTTGTGCCCCCGTCCCACACTGCAACCAGGTGATGCCATTGGCCGTCAAACATGCCCGATGCTGCAAGCTTCCTCCTTCCTATGTATGCGCCAGCGCCCTCGTCATATATGTAAATCTCAACCCTGTCAGTGCCTGGATGGCATCCGAGAGACCACTCCCTGTTTCCTGATGCGTATTTGGAGACAGTGCCCCCGGTGCCGATCGCGTCTGTGCTCTTTATCCATATCTCTACTGTCAGCTTTGTTAATGCCGACAAGGAAGGGGTGTCCGGTACCCAGATGTAATCGTCAAGGCCGTCAAAGGCCTGCCCCCGATATAAATCTGTGGCTACTTCTGCCGGTGCGTTTGCTGCTGTCTTGGTCCCCACGCGCGCGGCTGAGGTGCTGCCCAGGACCCTTGTGTTGTCCGGGTTGTCATACATGTGCTGGACCATGATGGTGTCTGCGTCCCAGACGTTTGGGGCGTCCTGTCCGTCTGCTGCCGCGGCATTGTCAAAGAACATGTAGATGAAGTCTGTTGCTGAGCCCCCGTCTATCCTGGGGACCTTCACCCATATCCAGGCTTCCTCTCCTGCCTGGTCCCAGTCCTCTATCTCATGCTTCAAAGGTGTGCCGTCTGATGGGCAGAGATCCGAGTCCATGAACCTGATGTCCTCCCCGTTGGTTTTTGCATGCGAGAAATCAAAGTTTGAGTTGTCCAGGTGCACTAATACCGGGAAGTCGTCCAGGTCTGTTGCTGAGATGTTTCCTGTAAAGGTGAGCTTCATCTTGTAGTTCCAGGCGCACGGCACTGGCGCGATTGTTACGCCTATGCAGGCAGCTACTGATGTCATGATTGTTTCATCCAAGCCCCTGTTGGCCCATTTGTTGTATATGCCCTGGGCTTCTTCCGGGCGCTTGGCTGCCTCATGTTTTAATAATTCCTCGCAGAAGGCAACGTATGAGAACTGGAGCATCGGGGTTATTGCTTCCTTCTTTACGCAGTATTCCAGGTGGATCCTCTCTGCTGCTGTTGGCGCGTAGTTTGCTGTCTGACCTGGCAGAACAAGTGCCCTGAGTTTTTTGCTGTACTTCTCTTTTCTCAGGGCTGCGCTTCTCATAAATATCATAGGAGGGGGCCCGGGGAAAATGACGCAGGACCCCAGGCCCAAAACGTGCAAGAAGTATGTTAAGCCTTGCGCTCCTGGTACTTGAAGCCTGCCGGCACACCCACAACAATGCCCAGGATGCCTATGACACCTGCAAGCAGGGTGCCGTCCATTCCCAGGTTCAGTGCATGCGCCATCAGGGTCGCGAGCAGTACCATGGCAACAATAATTATGATGGTCTTGTCCTCCATATAACACTGTTATATCCGCTCACTTATAAATCGCCTTTCTGCCTGACCCAGGATTAAGCCGCAACTACCCGGACGGGCATGATTTCTAACGAGCCGGTGCGACCCGTGCGGCAACCCGAGGCATTTGCAGGGCGCTACCTCTCCACAGGGTTCTGGACTATTGAGGCCTCCCTGGCGCGGAGCTCTGCGAAGCAGTCGCGTATCCATCTCTGTAAAAACCCAACGTTGTGCAGTGGTGTTATATGGCTCGCCCGCATCAACATGTACTCCTCAATGTCCTCAAGATTTTGTGGTGACATGATTTACCTCCATCTATAATAACAATGTCCTTTATCGCATCCGTGGGCATGATGTAGCCCGGGATGCCCTCTCGGTCTTGAGCAGGTCCATGGGCCCTTTTCTTGAAAGCATGTGCTTCCCCTTTTCGCCTTGGGGCACACTAAACACTTTGGCCCCATCCTGTCCTGGGGGCAGTCTGCGTCTCTCTGCTCGCAGTTTGTTATCTCCTTGCTTGTGGTGTATGCTTCCTTAGACATTCAGCTCCCCCTTCCTCTTTTGAATTGCAGCATAAGACAGGGCAACCATGACCTGGTTGAACCTGAACCTGTCCCTCATCAGGTTCCGTATTGCATCAGCCAGCTTGTGACACTGATAACAGAACGGGATTGTGTTTTCCAGGGCGAGCTGTGGGTTCTTCCTGACCTGCTCTGTTGTGTACGCATATTTCCAGTGGTGCATTTCAATCCTGCCCTGGGCAGCACAGGCCGCACACCTGGTTGGCCTGGTTCCCTCAACCTGGACCCTTATCTTCCTGTAACAGATTTGGAACGTCATGGGCTCACTTCTTTGGTCCGAAGACCTTGATTATTTCTGTCCTTGAAACTGTGACACCATACTTGTCCTTGAGTATCCTCTGCCATCCCTTCGAGAACTCAACGTTCCTGGTTATTGCTTCCCTGATTTTGGCAAGGTCCTCATCAGAAATAATTTCCAGGAGGTCCTTTATCTGCCGACTGTATCTCTTGGTTTCCTTCTTCACTTCTTCCTTTACCTGCTCCATGTTCAACCTGCTCCTTATGCCCTGCTCGGCAGCATCAGAGATGTTGATGTTCCTGGCCTGGGCCTTCTTATAAACATCCTGGTCTATTGTGACACATCTCGCGATCCTTGACATACTATATACTTATATTGAATGTATATATATATATATGTTTAGATCTATATTATATTATATGGACCATAAACATACACACACACACATGCAAGGTGCAACAGACGGCGGTAAGCACATAGAGGCTATGAGAACAGAGCACATGAAGTCCGGCTTTTGCCGGCTGAAGGCAACCGGCTGCCAGGGTTTCTGCAAGGTCCTGGAGAAACACCATGAGAGTTACAAGCCTGAGCGCACCATCTACCTCTGCCATCACTGTCATCACCTGGTCCATTTCAGACCCTATCAGCTGACGGACCAACAAAAGGGTAAGCTGCTTTGTTTGAGGCATGGTCCCAGCCTGTGGCTCGCATTTTCTAAAAAACCCAGGGTTGCTGAGATGATGAGAAAAAACTACGTTGCCCCCGGCAGAAGGAAGGCCCAGCTTGAAATCAGGAGAAGGGTCAGGGAAAGAGCTCATAGAATGTAAGTAACCCTTCCACCATATATAACATGGTCCCAAGGGTATGCCAGGACCTCAAAATAATATCCATAAAGGCTGTTGTCCACTGTGGCGTTGTTTATTGTGACATCCTCTGTGTTTATAACTGCGGTTGCCAATTCTGCGACTGCTCCAACATGGTCCACCCTTCTAAGTCTCCAGGTCTGCGTGTTGTCATCACCATATACAACTGCACCCGTGACCACCGCCCCATGGGGAAGATAAACTTTTGCGAACAACCAAGATGTCCCTGCTACCTCTTGGCTGCTGTATATCCCACCCTCATATAGTGCCTCTTTTGTGCTGTCCTCTGGCATGAAGGCCAGACCGGGGCAGCTCCAATATGATGTCGTCCTCGCAAATAATAACCACTGTGTCCCGTCCCAGATGTATGCAGCATGCAGGTCTGTCCTGTAAATAATCTGCCCAATAACAGGACCCGCAGGCCATGCCACCCTGTTCTCTATGACGTGCTGCAAGTGCTGATGCTGGTTGCACTCAACATTCCCGTCAATAATGTGGTCCTTGTTCCATTCAGTGTGTAAACCTCTCTGTCCAGAAGCCATAACGTCCGCATGTTTTATTGCCACAACCACCACCAATATTAAAACTATAACAACCAGGATTTTTATCTTCATAGGTTTCCTATTCTCCCGGGGGCTTCTCTACCTTAACCTTCCAGGCGCCCGTTGCCATCACTGTCACTGTTGAGTTGTCATGCAGGGTTGTCCTGATGTACCTGTCATGCTTGTCGTAGTCTATTTTGACCCCGTGCATTTTCACCCATGGAAACAGGCCCAGCTCCTCCTCCTTGTTTCCCCATTTCTTTATGACCTGGACCTTCTCTGCGTCAGGGCTGTACTTGCCCGTGTTGACAGTGATGTATTCCGGCACCTGCAATGAGGCTGCCCCGTGAGCTATTACTTCGAATGCCATAATTATGATGTCTGCCTCAATGTGCACAGACAAACTGCCTGACAATTCAGGTAATTGTC
>JAUWZW010000049.1 GCA_030615165.1 Candidatus Aenigmatarchaeota archaeon | reverse complement strand
TGATTCAATTGTAATGGGTGAAGGATAGCTGAGTGATGTGTGGAATTTCCAGACCAGTTCTGCATTCAATGTTATGCAGTACAGGTTGCAGTCCCAGCACCCGAAATAAATCCTGTTTTTGTAGATGGCCGGGTTTGTGTGGGCAATATAACCATTTGTTATAAACTTCCAGACAACCTTCCCTGTTCTTGTATCAAGGGCATATAGAATATTGTCACTCCCCCCAAAGTAAACGACATCACCAAAAATACTGCACCCGCCAGCCAGAACATTCCCTGTTTTGAATTTCCAGACCAGCTCACCCTTTGTTGTTATTGCATATATATTGCAGTTCCTGGAGCCAAAATAAAGCATATCATCCTGAAAGCAGATTGCTGTATTCGGGGGCTCGCTTATACTGAACTTCCACACAAGCTCTCCTGTATCCGCCTTTACAGCATAGATATTGCAGTCAAATGAGCCGAAGTAAATAATACCATTACTATCTATCGGATTGAAAAGACCCGCCTCCCCCTTTGTGCTGAACTTCCATTTCAGGCTACCATCCAGGTTTAGGGCATAAAAATTATAATCATTCGAACCAAAGTAGATGGTATCATTGTATACAGCAGGCCATGATAATACCTTCCCCTTTGTTGCAAACCTCCACAACTCCTTCCCTGTTTTTGCGTCAAGGGCATACAGGTTCTTGTCTCCTGAACCGAAATAAACAACACCCCTATGCACAAAGGGCTTGGAGAATATACTGCCGTTTGTCCCGAACTTCCAGAGCAGCTTCCCGTCCAGATTCAGGGCATAGAAGATATTGTCATAAGAGCCGAAATACAGAACCCCCTCATCCAGGGTTGGTGACGCAGCTATGGGGCCATTGGTTGGAAACCTCCAGACCTCTTCCCCTGTCTCTGTATCCACAGCATAGAAATTCTTGTCGCATGCACCGAAGTAAACAACACCCTCGTGAACAATGGGTGATGTGGCTATGGTTCCCCCGATACCTATGCCCACAACAGGGTGCTCATATTCCCTCACCCGCATTAGCACAACTTCTGCTTCTATATTCCCGAATGTGGACTTCTCAACATTGAAGCTTGCTGTTTGTCCCAAATCTGCATCAGATATGTAATGCGCCATGACTTAATTTTGGCTTAAAAATTAAAAAGCTAGTTATTTGTATCCCTTCTTCTTGAAGCCTAGATAATCCGTTTTGCTTGTATCTATATATGTCCCGGAGAATGTCCCGTAATCCGCTATGTCCACCTCTTCTCCCTTCCTTGCCTTCTCCTCCTCTATTCCCGGCTTCCAGACAACCTCTGCTGTTGTCCTCAGGGCAGACTCTTCAATCTCTATTGGTGACTGGTAGCTGAGGGATGTGCGGAACTTCCAGACCAGTTCCCCTCCTATTTTCACGGCATAGAGATTGCAGTCCCATGAACCAAAATAAACTATATTATCATGGATCGCCGGTATGGACGAAACCATGCCCTTGGCCCGGAAGATCCAAAGCCTTTCCCCTGTGTTTGCATCCACTGCATAAAGTGTGTTATCACAGCCACCGAAATACAGGACACCCTTATGTATAGCAGATGCCTCAAAAATCATGCTCTTGGTCTTGAATCTCCATTTCTCTTTTCCTGTTTCTGCATCAAGTGCATACATATAATTATCCCTGGACCCGAAAAACACGCTATTGTTGGCAAACAGGACTGATGTGGCTACAGAGTTATTTGCCTGGTATCTCCACTTCAGCCTGCCTTCAAGAGAGACAGCATACACATTCTTGTCCATTGAACCAAAGTATACAGTATCACCTGAAGCATCAGCCCTCAGTCTTACCTCCCCGTTTGCCTGGTATTTCCATACCAGTCTGCCATCGGTTGACAATGCATAAAAGTTCCTGTCAGCAGAACCAAAGTAAATAACATCTTTATGGATAATTGGATGCGAGCATATTGGACCCTTTGTCGGAAATCTCCAGATAAGCTCGCCTGTTTTCGCATCTAATGCATAGAAATTCTTATCATACGAGCCGAAATAGATAATACCGTCATGTATGATTGGGTTTGAGTATATCTTATCCATTGCTGTGAACTTCCATACCAGTTCACCTGTTTCCATGTCAAGAGCATAAAGGTTATGGTCATAGCTTCCAAAATATACAATCCCTTCATAAACAGCAGGTGATGAGGTGTTTACATCCATGGTCTCAAATTTCCAGACCTCCTCGCCTGTCTTTGCATCCAGTGCATAGAAATTCTTGTCACAAGCACCAAAATAAACCCTGCCTTTGCAGGCAAGGGGATTGTTGAAGATACTCCCACCAACCCTGATAAGCCATATGGGATTTATCCTGCCTTCGCTCCTCTCTATCGTTATTAAAACACTAAGCATTTCCAGCTCGCCAAACTGTTTCTTATCGAATTCAAAGCTTATACCTTCATCCAACCCTTCATCACTTGTGTATTTTCTCATAAATCAAATTTGAGTTAAGAATTAAAAAGCTAGTTGCTCTTATAACCTTTCTTCTTGAAGCCCAGGTAGTCTGTTTTTGTTGTGTCAACATATGTTCCTGAAAATGTCCCGTAATCTGCAATGTCTGCTTTTTCAGCTTCTTTCTTTTCTCTCTCCCTTTCCCCTATTTCCCATGTTGTTTCAACTGATTGTCTTGCCTCAGGGTATTCCACGTCTAATGATGCCATATTACTCATGCTTGTTTTGAAGCTCCACAGCAAATCACCGTTTTCAGGATTCACAGCGTACATACGGCAGTCCCAGGAACCTATATAAACGGCTTCCTCTGTCGCCAGAGGATAGGATGCAATCGGACCATTGGTTTCAAACTTCCATAGCAGCCTACCATCACTTGCAGAAACAGCATACAGGTTGCAGTCACAAGAGCCTATGCAAATTCTCCCATTAACAACATCTGAAGGATGAAGAACTATGTCCTTTGTAGCAAACTTCCATACGAGTCTTCCATCGCTTTTAGATACAGCATACAAATTCCCGTCATATGAGCCGAAATATACAACCCCTTCATGGAATGAAGGAGTCGTGCTCAGGGGACCGTTTGCCCTGAACCTCCAGAGCAGTTTCCCTTCTGTTGTAACTGCATAGAGATTCCTGTCACCTGAGCCAAAATAAATAACACCATCAGAAATGGCTGCCTGTTCGATTATCTCACCACGCGCAGCAAACTTCCACAGCAGCTCCCCCTTTTCTGTTAATACGTAAAGGTTTTTGTCCCCGGAACCGAAATATATCCTGCCATCATATACAACAGGACTCGAAGAAACAGGACCATTGGTATTGAATTTCCACAGCAGCTTCCCATCTTTTGTGATTGCATACAGATTCCTGTCATGCGAGCCGAAATAAAGCCTGTCATTGCTTATTGCAACCGCTGAGGCCAGCTTGTCATTCGTACTGAACCTCCACAAACCCTTTCCCCTTATTGCATCTACTGCATAAACATTTCCGTCATATGAACAGAAGTATGCAATACCGTTCTCTATGGTTGGCAAGCTTCCAACACAAACAGGTCCATTTGTCTCAAAGCTCCATAACTCCTCTCCGGTTCTTGCATCAACAGCATAGAATTTCTTGTCGCACGCACCGAAGTATAAGACACCTTCGTGTAAAAGCGGGTATGATGATATGCTCCCTCCAATACCAATCCCCCATATAGGGTCTTTTTCCGTCTCCTTTACTATCGCAAGGGCACCTATCATCTCAACCTCGCCGAAGCTGGAAGGGTCCAGTGTAATCCCTGCGCTTTCTCCAACCTCCTTCACCATGCCGTAATACTTGTCCATAATATACGTGCCCCTTTGGTTACTTCTTTTTATTATCCAAGAACTTCCCGGCCCTTTTCAGCATTCCTTTCTTAAGGCCGACAAAGAATCCGCCCCGCTTTCCTGCTGCATAGGTTGCCTCTCCAGGCTTGATTATCTTGTTTATATCGGGATGCTCAACATCTATGTGAGTGATGCGCGCAAGGGATTTTCCCTTCTCATGGATGTAAACCTTTGCGCCCTTCAGCTCATGCTTGCCTTCACCCGGACCACTCATAGCCTATCTCCTCCCACATCTCTTCCCAGATTCCTTTTTCCTTTTCTGTCGGATCATCATTCATCCTGTGAATTCCACCAATCGCGTATTGCAGATGCTCTGCAAACTCCTCTGAAGGTATGACATCGGCCAGAATACTGTTTATAATATCATTCATGTAATCCGCTGTCTGCCCTATTAAATCAGGAATCCTTCCCGTGTATTCCTTTTCATATCTGGAAAAAACAATGTTCATCCTGATGCGCCATTTAGAAACATCAGCCTCTGTTATCATTCAATCCTCACTTCCTCAAATTCCACTTTCCTTTTGAGAACCAAGTCTTTTATCTCTTTCTGCCTTGCGCTCAGCTTGCCGTCTGCAGACTTGAACTCCACAAAAACAATCTTATCCGGCTCAAACTGCAAGCCGTCTATCGGAGTCCCGATAAACCTGAAATTCTGGCTGTCATACGGGTAGTCCTTCATAAACGGCATGAACTGCTCTGTCATCTTCCCGTATTTGGAGGAAAGGCTCTTCTTTGAAAACTTCAGCTCACTTAGCTCGAGCCATGCCCTTCGGTAGAGCCAGATGAAGATAACCAACACAACAAGCGCCAGGACAAAAAGGAATTCAAACATAAATACACCTTCTAATTCCACTTCGGAGTAAAAGTCAGGGATTCCCTTGTCTTCATCCTGACCTGCCATTCTGAAAGTTCTGGTTGTTTTATATGAATCATTTCATGAACCCTGACCTCTTCAAATTCATTTCCATAAAGGTTAGAGGCAATCTCAATAACCCTCAGATATGGGAATGCCCTTCCTATGATATTATAGCCAAGGAAATACCTGGGGACCTTTCTTATCTCAACATCACCAATATAAGGGCTTGAAACAGGCCTCTCCTGAGTCCTGCTGGATTCACTTTGCTCTTCATCTTCCTGCTCTCCCCTATCCTCTGGTTCTTCTTCATTCTCTTGTTCTTCAGGCTCTGTTTCTTCATCTATCTCCAGCTTGCATGAAGGACACTCAGCATAAGCGCCCATGGAGGAATAATCAAAACCATCGAATAACAGATCTCCAAAATCCTGCATGAGCTCTGAGAACAAATCCTCTATCTCGTTAAGAATCTCCCTGAACATGTTTTAATCTTGGGTTTCTGTTTAAAACCTTTAATCCTTATGTAGTTCAACAATATCCCTATCCCTTAAGACACGGTTCAGCCCGACCTTCTGACCAGGAAAGCGGGCAGTTGGTCCCCAGATTCTTGCAAAGCTGAAATCCTTTGCTAACTCTCCATGGATATAATTGCAAACACTCCTGATTGTGGAACCCTTCCTGAAAATGAACGGCTCCCTGAGGTCCGGCTCCTTACCTGCCCTCTTCATGTAGATTCTTATGAGATTGAGTTTTCTCCATATAATCCCTTTCAGCTCTTCAATCCCTGTCCCGTTCTTTGCAGAGATTGCAACAGTGTTTTCACCTGGGGCTGGCTTACCGTCCAGGTCAATTTTGTTCAGGATAACCAGCGCAGGGACATATACCCTGTTCTTCATAATACAATCAATCAGTTGGTCTGCTGTTATGTTCTCCCTTATAAGGATATCAGCATTCAGTATCTTGAACTCATGGAGAATGGATTTTATCTCATCCTGACCTATCCTTTTCAGCTTCACTGTTGACCCTATATTTAATCCGCCGGTATTTGTCTTCTCTATCTTTACATCAGGCCTTTTCTGGTTCAGCCTGAAGCCTGCATTGCAAAACTCTTTCCTGATAATCTCTGCCCGTCCTGGTTTTTTCACATCAGCCATTATCAAAACAAGGTCAGCATTCCTTACCACTGAAAGGATTTCCTTACCCCTTCCTTTTCCTGAGGCAGCTCCCTCAACAAGACCGGGAATATCCAGAATCTGTATCTTGGCTCCTTTGTAATCAAGCATCCCAGGGATAACATCTATTGTTGTGAAATCATATTCAGCGACCTTTGATTCCGCATTGGTCAGCCTGTTTAGCAGGGTGGATTTGCCCACAGAAGGAAAGCCGACAAGAAGGACTGTAGCATCACCTGACTTCTTGATGGCATAACCAAGACCCTTGGGTCCTCCCTTGGCTTTTTTCTCCTGGTCAAATCTGAGCCTTGCAAGTTTGGCCTTTAGTCTGCCTATATGACCCTGGGTTGCCTTATGGTATGGGGTCTTCCTTATCTCCTCTTCTATTGCCGTGATTTCATCGGTTTCTGTTTTTTCATCTTTCGCTTTCATAAAATATTGCTAATACTTCATGGTTTAAAAAGTTATGATAATACCATTTAAC
>JAUWZW010000054.1 GCA_030615165.1 Candidatus Aenigmatarchaeota archaeon | reverse complement strand
AAAAATGCAGATGACATCTCAAATATAGACCTTCCAAACACAGCAGAGAACATACTGCTTGCATTTGTTATAGAAGCCACTTACCTGAGCTACTCCAATGCGCTAATAAACATCACATACACAGATGCACTTTCCGCTGGGAGCTTCGAGGAGGGGGACTTAAGGATTTTCTACTGTGATAACTGGAATTTTTACTCCATGACATGCCCTGATGGTGAATTCGGGCGTTTTAATAATGAAAACGACCTGCCCAATGTGAGCGCAAATACATTTTCTTTCACAGCAAGTCCTGGGACAGCATACGCAATTGCAGAGTCCTGTTATCCCAATATATGCGGAGAATCCCCTCCAACAGACGGTGGTGATGGAGTTTCAACTGGAGGTGGAGGGGGAATAGCACCTGTGTGCGGAAATGGGGTTTGCGAAGCAGGAGAAAATGAAATCAATTGTCCGGAGGATTGCCTGGTAGAGGTTGAGGAAGAAGCAATATTCGAAATCAAAACAGCAATGGCAGAGGTCAGGATTTTTCCCGGCCAGAACAAGACCTATCCATTATGGATAACCAACAAGATGAACAAGAGCATAACCATTCAGCTTTCAGTTGAAGGCAGCATAGCAGAATTTTTGTCTTTTAAGGATTATACCGTCGATGTGACGGCAAATGACACGGAAACAACAGATATTTATATAATCACATATCCTGAAAGCCAATTGGGAACATATACAGGTAACATCGTTGCAGAGGCAGAGGGCGTGACCAAAAAACTTCCCCTAACGCTCATAATAACGCAGGTAGGTGAGATTGCCCTTGACCTGGTTGTTGAGACAAGAACAAGACAGATTACACCATCCGATACACTGCAGTTTTATATAGCAATGTACAACATAGGTCTCAGAAAGGAATTTGACACAAATCTTACTTACGTAGTCACGAACATAGAAACAGGAAGGAATATAACAATAGGGAATGAGACTGTAAATATAAAAACCACAAGGTCATTCATAAAAAATATTCCGCTTGGGGACTTCAATCTCAGCATTGGCCATTATGTACTTGAGGTAATTGCCGAGTATGAAGACGGCTCCACATCATCAACAGATTCCTTTGAGATAGTAAAGTCTTTCTGGACACAGGAAAGAATCATTCTTGTTCTTATTGTAATTTTCATTACTGCTGCAGTTGTCGGGGGTTATTATGGCTGGAAGAGATATAAAAAATGGAAACTGATGAGGGCAAGGTATGTTTTCCCTGTTGATTATAGGAAGCTCCCTAAAGAAACAAAGGAGTCTTTCTGGATTGGGAAGGTAGCAGAAACAGACAAAAAGGCATTCTTCAGTCCAAAAGAATTGACAACGCATATTTTGATTGCAGGGGCGACAGGTTCGGGCAAAAGCGTAGGCGCATCCATATTCGCAGAAGAGGCATTGAAGAGGGATATACCTGTGATTGTTTTTGACCCAACAGCGCAGTGGACAGGATTCGTAAGGCCATGCAGGGACAAAAACCTTCTTATGTACTATCCAGAGTTTGGAATAAAGAGGGAGGAAGCAAAGCCGTTCAAGGGCATGATATTCGAGGTTACAGACCCCAAGGTAAAGATAGATTTCAAGAAGTTGATGAAACCTGGAGAGATAACGGTTTTCACGCTCAACAAGCTTAAGCCAGGGCAGTATGACGAAGCTGTGATAAATATAATCAATACTATATTTGGAATACGTTGGGAGGAATCCACTGAGCTGGAGATGATAGTCGTATTTGATGAAGTCCACAGGCTTCTGGAGAAATATGGAGGCAAGGGCGGCTACGTTGCCTTAGAGAAGGCCTGCAGGGAGTTCAGGAAATGGGGAATTGGTCTCATAATGGCATCGCAGGTTTCTTCCGATTTCAAGGAGGCTATAATGGGTAATGTGCTGACAGAAATTCAGCTGAATACAAAATCCCTCACAGACATAAAGAAGATAGGCAAAAAATACGGTGAATTGTATGCGAGCAGGATAGCGCATGAGGCAGTGGGTGTTGGTCTGATTCAGAATCCGAAATACAACAAAGGCAAGCCTTATTTCATCAACTTCAGGCCAACCCTGCATTCACCGCACAAGATATCAGAAGTAGAGATGGAACAATACAAGAAGTACAGCGCTGTTGTGGCCAAGATTGAAAAGGAAATAAACAAGATTAAGAAGAGAGGGATAGATGTGGTTGAGCTTGAGCTTGAGCTTGGCCTTGTAAAGGACAAATTGAAGGAAGGCAGGTTCAGAATGGTCGAGATATATGTGAATTTATTAAAGAAAAAACTGAAAATATAAAGGAGGTATCTAATGGCAAAGAAAAAGACTGCTTCTGAAAAGCCGAAAGAGATATCACCAGAGGAAAATATCCTAACAAGAGAGGAATTCGAGAAACTTGAAAAGAAGGAATCCAAGAAAGGGAGGCTGTTTAGGTTGTTCAAAAAGAAAGAGAGGAAAGCACCTGAAGCTTATGCAAAGGAGGTCAAGGGAGCGGAGGGAAGAAGAGCGGGAGGAATATCGTTAGAAGAAATGCAGATGAACATAGAAAAGATAAACGGAAAGCTGGAACTTATAGATAATTTCAGGGAGTCAAGCGAGGAGAGATTTGTAAAGCTCGGGGAAGAGATAGGCGAACTGAGGTCATCCCTGATGGGACAGGAAGCTGTTGTGGGAAAAATTGATGCGGGCTTTGAAAAGCTGGAGGAAATGGTGAAGGAGATTGAGCCTGGAAAAATTGTCAAAGAGAGGCTAAAAATGATGAAGCTTACAGAGGAGAACAGCGCCAAGATAGATGTGCTGAACAAGAAAATCAAGGTGTTTAGCGATAATCTCAAAAGATACAGAAAATCCATGGAAAAAATAAAGAATATTGAAAACCTTGTAAAAATGTTAAAGAATGCGGAAATTCTCATTTCCAAGATAAAGGATTCTGAAAATAACACAAGAAGACTGTCTTCTAAGGTTGAAAAGATGTTTGCAGAGATAGGAACAAGGATGACAAAGGCAGATAAGCAGAGCGAAAGGATAGACAAACTTGACGGTTTGATAAATGAGGCTGCAGGTTCTCTGGAAGGAATTGAGATAAAGCTAAAGGCTACAGCCCTTAAGGATGACTTTGAAAAATTCAGAGATAGTATGAAAAAGGATTTTAGCCTTTTCAGGAAAAATAGTGATGACAGGCTGCATGAACTTAAAGATTTGGTAAATATGGTGGTTTCAGCCATGGAGGAAATGAAAAAGGGAAAGCCTGAACTTCCGGAGAAGAAAGAGGAGATGGCTGAGGCACCTAAGGAGAAAGCCAAGCCAGAGACCCCAGCAGAAGAAGCTCCAAAGGAAGAAAAAGCCGGCAAGAAGAAAGAGGAAATGCCTGAGCTTCCGGAGAAGGAGGAAGCGGTGAAGGAAAAACCGGAAGTAGAGGAATATTTCAGGATAAGAAATCTTATAAGGAAATGTAATCAGAGCATGGACATGGGTGATACAGATACAGCAGAGAATCTTTATATGGAAATAGTTGAGCTGTACAAAAAAATAATGGAAAGTGGCAGAAAAACCGAGGAGGTTCAGGGGCTTTATGAAGATATCATGGACCTTCACAACAACCTGCAGGCAGAGCTATCTTCTTCTTAATACTAAGTATAAGATTATAACAATGGAAAACATAGCCACAATTATAAGTCCATAGTTATCAAACTGTGGGGGCTCCGCTCCTTCCACCTCGAAAACATCCGTACTCATTGCTTCCCTTCCTGTGTAGGTTACAAGTGCCTCAAAGGTGTACATACCCGGGGAAATGCCTGAAGGAAGTTTAAGGGAAAGCTCCTCTTCCTTCTTCTCAACCACAGCCAAGGTCTTTGATTTTTCTGTTATGAGTTCCCCATCCATGGTCTTGGTTGAATAGCTTACGAAAACATCAACCCTGGCTTTTGGGCCTCCTATATTTATCATCTTCAGAACTGCCTTTACCATGCCGCCTTGCCTGACTACTCCTGTCATTATATTCAGAATAACATCAAATAATGGTATACTGAGCTCGGTATGTATTTCTGTTTTTATATGCTTCCTGTACTGAGGGTCCCAGGCTCCTATTATCATTGGCAGTGTCCATTCACCGCCTCCAAGAATGCTAACATTATATTCTATTTGCAATGTATCATTGTCTGTAAGCACACCATCCCAGTTGGTGAAGTTATAGGAAAAGTTGTAATAGTAAACATCCACATAGCTTCCGTCTGGAAGTGTGGAAGCAACAGGATCTTCAACATAGTAGTCACTTCCATTATACAAAACACTTGTTGTGTCCTCACTGCTGTTGTAAAAGGTAACGTTCAGGTCGGTTATATTGGCTCCCTGTGGAAGGTAGTCTGACATGTATATATCTGTGACAGGACCTCCAAGTGCGTATGTCTTTATGATGACATTCACATTCAGCGGGTTAGCAGGATTGATACTTAATCGCTTGTCTCCTCTTATAACCACCTCTGCTGCTGTTATATTCTTTTGTATGGAATCCGTGTCTGTATTGCCTGGGACATCTTTTGCTGTCACATTGGTATCCACTATTCTATAATCTCCGGCATCCATCTGGGATGTGTTCATCAGGTATGTTATTTCTATCCTTTCCCCAATTTCCAGATAGTCACCTGCCTCTGTGGCTGATATATTTGATATATTTACCTGGATTTCTATGTCGCTGTCAGCATCTATATTCCCAATGCTTATGTTAACACCTGTAGTGAGCTGTATGGTATCCGTGGTGTTCATGAAATAGACGTAGACATTGCCGGCCGATGGCGGGGAAAAGTCATAGGGCACCTCATCCGTTGCATTCAGCGTGGTTATGTTCATCTTGCCTGTGTTGTTGAACAAGATAGTGACGTTAAGCGTCTCATTCTCTCCTGCAACTATGGTGTCGGGCAGTATCGTCTTCAAGATTATTGTTATTTCAACCGTGGCTATGGTGAACCACCTGCTGGTCGTGTTCATGTTGCCTGCGGTGTCGTTGAACCAGAACTTGGCTTCATAAACGCCGTCGGGAAGGGTGTTGTTGAAATACTGCCACTGTCCGGACTGGTTGACCATTGTATGGTTGACACCGGACAGCTCGACCGCGGACCAGTTGAGGGGCTCGCTGGCTGTTATGTTGAATGAAATTGAGTTGTTGTCGTAGGTAATGTTCCAGGGCTGCAGGATTGTTATTGATGGCAGGGTTGTGTCAACAGTCACGCTCCTCTCTTCGGTCGAGTTCACGTTCCCGGCCATGTCCTGGGCGTATGCCTTGAATGGGTAATTGCCGTCTGCCAGGCCGGTGAAGTTGTGGTATAGCCTGTATAGTCCTGCCTGGTAGGAAGCATTTATTTCAGCTGGTGATAATGCTCTGCTGAAAATCAT
>JAUWZW010000053.1 GCA_030615165.1 Candidatus Aenigmatarchaeota archaeon | reverse complement strand
TTTGAGCTGACCTACAAGGGGGAGGACAACAAGGATTATATACCGGTCATGATACACAGGGTAGTTTACGGCACGCTGGAGAGGTTCATAGGCGTGCTGCTGGAACACCTTAACGGCAACCTGCCTGTATGGCTTTCCCCTATACAGGCGAGGATTCTCTCTTTCACGGACAGGAACGTGAAAACAGCCAAGAAAACAGCGGATGAGCTAAAGAAGGCAGGCATCAGGGTTGATACAGACCTGAACAACAGCACTGTGGAATACAAGGTGAGGGAAGCCGAAATACAGAAGATTCCTTTCATAATCGTAATAGGTCACAAGGAAGAGAAGGCAGGAACCTTAGCTGTTAGGACGCGCGGCGTCAAGGGTGTAAGATTCGGCGTAAAGCTTGATGGCTTCATAAAGGATGTCCAGAAGAAGATTGAGAAGTACGAATGAACAAGTTTTTGCTTGATTATCTCTCCAGGACAAAGAGCTCCTCATGCTCCTTCCGGGCAGGGATTTTCTCCAGCAGCATCCTGAATCTCCTGCCCACTTCAATGAATTTGCTCTTCTTTGCAATCTTCAGGGCCCTGTTCATCTTGTGTGCCTTCTCTGCAAAGATTTCAAAAAGCACATCACCCTTCCTGACTGTATCTCCAATCTTCTTGTGAAATAGGATTCCTGCTCCCTTGTCTTTTGGCGCTCCAGCTGCCCTTGCAACCTCTATAACAGCGCTGTTGCTTATCCACCAGACCTTCCCATTAGTGTTTGATTTTATCCGGACATTTTTTGGTCCTATCTGGATATCAGCCACCTTTATCTTGGGGTCCCCTCCCTGCGCCTCAATTATCTCCCTGAGCTTTTTCTCTGCCTTCCCTGATTTCAGAATCTCCAAGACCTTTTCCCTGCTGTTCTTAATCCCCTTGAAATCGAAAAGGATACTCGAGAGATGGACAGCCTTGTCAATAAGGTCCGGGGGTCCTGTTCCATCAATACTCTGTAGCGCCTCCCTTGCCTCCAGCGCAGGACCGATTGCGTAGCCTATCGGCTGCTCCCCGAGCGTGGATGCGCAGGAAATCATCATTCCGAGTTTTTTGCCCAGCTCTATGAACTGGTTTGCAAGCTCCTCTGCCTCCTCTGCAGTTTTCACCTTAACACCCCTGCCTGTCGGTATATCTATAACAACATACCTTGCACCAACAGCCTTCTTCTTCGATAACACGGATGGAAGAAGCATGGGGTCTATAGACAGGGGATACTCGATACGTATGAAGGCATCATCAGCCGGTGCGAGGTCAACCGCCCCGCCCCAGACCAGGCAACCATTGGTTTTCCTCACAACCTGCTTTATCTCTTCAAGCTCCAACTCAACAGGGCAGAGGCACTCCATCCTGTCGGCTGTCCCTGCAGGGGCGGTTATGGCCCTGCTCGATGTTTTGGGGATTGTCAGACCCGCAGCCGCAACTATCGGCACGAGCAGGATTGAGGTATTGTCGCCGGGCACGCCACCCACCGAATGCTTGTCATAGATTTCTTTTTTCCCCAGGTCAAGGGTTTCCCCTGTCAGTGCCATTGCCCTTGATAAGGCAGCAGCCTCCCTCATTGTCATCTTGTGATTGTAAAGGGAGATGACAAAACTTGTTATCTCTATCTCTGAAAGCCTTTCATCAACAACATCCCTTATTATCTGGCTGATTTCCTTGGGCATGAGCCTGTTGCCTGCCAGCCTCTTTCTTATAAAGCCAAGGGATTCCGGAGGCTCCGAGGGAATGACCTTCAGCAACTGGCCGGCCTTCGCATTCATGTCATCCTGCACCCTTGAGTACAAACCAATAGAGCCGGTCTTGATGAATCTCTCGGCAATGTTCACAATGGCTATTTCCCTTTTCTTCCCTGCGCGAAGCTCAACCCTGTCCAGGGGCTTGACCCCCAGGTCCCATGCATCATCCTTGTTCAGAATTACAATGGGCTTTTTTGCCTCAAGGCGCAGGGGCTTTACCTTCAGAAGCATAATTATTATTTAATGTTATATCTTTAATAAGAATTTTCCGCCAGCGCTAAAGGGCTGTTCCTGATTTAATAAATGAAATCTCCATTCTTTAACCAAAATCATGCGGATTGTCGAAATTTTAAACAAACACCATGCGAAAGCTTTATAAATATAAGGGTCAAAACATATACACAAAATTTTAAAATCGCTATAAAGAGGAGGTAAATTATGGCAAGAAGAGCAAGAAGGAAATACTACATTCTGAAAGCTGGCAGAAAGGTTTCAATCTTTACAGGAAGACAGCCAAGGCAAGCAGCACTAAAAGCAGCAACAAGAGGAGTAACAGACATCAAACTGAGGGAAAGAGGAAGAAGGAACAGGGACGGAACATACACAATCCACATCTTCAAAGGCAGCAGGAAGAAGGTATCAGTAACTGCAGATGTTAGCTGGCTGCCAGAACAGGTCTGGAAGCCTGCTGTAAAGAAGGTCAGAGTAGATAGAGTGAAGAAAATAAGGTAATGTCCAGCTTCGCTGGACAGCTGTTGAGCAAAGCTCAACATAAAGCCAAGCAAGCTGACCGTTGTGAAAAAGAAATTCATAGGGGGATTAACACCCTTTTTTCTTATTTTTTAAAAGATACGGATATGACCCTTCCAGAAAGATTGCAGATTTTATATTTTCAGAATACGAAAAAATGAAATAATTTTTTTCAGTATCGCAGAGGGTTTAGCACCTTCCCCTTTTTATGTTTTTGTTTTATTTTATTATTAATATGGTAGGAAAAATTCCTAATGTAAGTTTTCTGGAAAAGATTTGTGTTAGCCCAGATTTGGACAAGGGATTCGAGAACACCAGGGATATGAATTTTAAGAAGGACAGACCATTCTGGTACGATGGAAGGCATTATGATGTTATTGGTGTTTACTCTACAAAGGAAGGAGAAGTAATACTCGAGGTGGGTATGGGATCTGAAAAATACACAGGATGTGTAAGCATAATAGGGAAAGAAAATTACTATGATCCAAAAATCCTGAACTTTCGAGACACATTACCAGACGATTCTGTCTGTATTGATAAGGTTAAGATTGGAGAGAAAACAATAGAAATGGAACTTTTCAGGGTGTGGAGTCATGATAACAGGATGTCTCTGATTGATGTTGCATACAGCGAGCCTACGGGACCCATAAGCAAAGACTATCACTTTGTGCTCAGGGGCAAACCAGAAAAAACTGAAGAACACCGGAGTCGTGGGAGACCGAGGAATAGAACCTGACCGTGTAGACATTGATAGAAAGGACAGCAACAAGCTAAATGAGTAACAAAATCAGATTCCCGTAGAACAGGGTAACAAGCATTGTTATCAGGAAAACAGGTGCAAACCTGACACCCTCCTTTATCCATATCTTTCCGCCCTTTTCCTTCAAAGCCCTGACCTCTTTCTCTGTCAGAACCCTCCACTTCCCGCCTATGGGGACATCCCCGATTCGTAAGTCCTTGACATCAATCCTCTTTTTGAATGTTACGCCCTCTATGAATCTCCCATAGCGCACAAAGATTATTATGGCCAATAAGACAACAGGGAACAGGACTGTCTGGAGCAGTGTGAATACAAGGACGGAGTAGGCAAGATAGATATAGATTATGAAAACTGCATATACCGTGCAGAATGCTGTCATCAAAGATGCTATGCCCTTTGAATCCTTCTTCAGCTCATGGGAAAATTTTCTGGAAACATCCTGTGTCCTCAGACCCAGAATAAGGGAGTAAACAAGCAGATAGATAAATGCTATGAAGAAGAAGTTGAACAGCATGGCCAGGGGAAAAGAGAACTGTACTGTCGCTGCTGCCTGGAAACCTGTCTGGCTGGGAAACAGGAAACCAAGTGAGCCGAGAAGCCATGCATCGCCATCCCCCCACTGCTTCAGGAAATAAAGGGCAAGCCCGAAGGCAAGGAAAGCCAGTCCAACAAGAATGGATTCTGTAATTATTGACCAGTCCTGCCCAAGCCATGCAAATACCCCCCGCACCAGCAGGGCGGAGACTATTATGAAATAAGGAATCCAGTCAGGAAACTCTGTTGTCTTCAAATCCAGCCAGCCTGCCAGACCAAAGCCGGCAATCCCTATCCCAAGGAGAATCCAGCCAAGCATGAATAGTTATTGTATGCAGTTCAATTTATACTTATTTTAGCCTTTCCGCTCC
The DNA here is from genome assembly GCA_030615165.1 of Candidatus Aenigmatarchaeota archaeon. Taxonomy (GTDB): domain Archaea; phylum Aenigmatarchaeota; class Aenigmatarchaeia; order QMZP01; family QMZP01; genus JAUWZW01. The sequence goes on along the minus strand of JAUWZW010000053.1, from coordinate 1,382 downwards.
TAACCGATTTAAGTCATCCTGGATAATTGTATAATATGAGAAAAGCCATCACACCAGTTATTTCCATAATAGTCCTTCTTCTCATAACAGTAGCCCTTGTTGGCGGGGGCTGGCTCTACATATCAGGCTATTTCGAGACAATGATGAAGGTCATTGATATCCCTCCAGGCAGTGCCTACTGCAGGGGAAACGAGGCAACAGTGGTCATAAGGAATCCAGGCCAATCAGTAATAAACAACTCAGACCATAAGGCAATGCTCGGGCTTTTCCACGACGATGAAGATGCAGTGGGTGCATGGCGTTTCGAAGGTGATGGCAACGCCGTTTTGGATTCCTCCGGAAATGAAAACACGGGCAGCATCTATGGAGACACGGTTCTGCTGATGCATTTTGATGAAGTAAGCGGGCTCGGGGCATATGATGAAACCTCTTATGACAATGATGGCAGAAGAGGTGGCGCAACATGGAAAACCAGTGGCTGCGTATCAGGCAACTGCCTGGAGTTTGACGGAACAGTTGAAGCTGATTATGTTTTAGTTGATCATCCTGGTAGCAGTTTAGATTTTGCAGATGAATTTACAATTATGGCGTGGGCAAAACCAGACGAATTAGATACTCAAAGATTTATTATGGAAAAACAGGGCGGATTTGCTGGCATGGCTAGTGGTTATTCTTTATTGCAAGATGATTCACCTGATAGATGGAGGTTTATTGTTCATGTTGAAGGAGCTTCTGTTAGTTGTGATAGTGATTTTGCACCAACAGGAAGATGGCAACATATTGCAGGAACAAGAGATGTAAGCGGTTTTTTAACACTATATGTTGATGGAGTAGCACAAGCAGATACAGAAATATTATCGGGCGCAATTGTAACTAGTCCGAACCACCTCTGCATTGGAGCAGACCATGTTCTTCATTATGGTTTCACAGGCTCCATCGACGAAGTCGCCATCTACAATCAGGCATTGACAGAAGACGAGATAAAGGCACACTACAATGCAGGCAGGGCAAAGTTCATCGAGCCGGGCAAGCCAGGCAGGTTCGGGTATGGGATGGAGTTTGACGGAGATGGGGATTATGTTGAAGTAAATGATGACCCTTCTTTAAGATTTAATCAGTATGATGCATTTTCTATATCTTTTTGGGGTAAAAACAAAGCATCTGGGTATGTTCTTAGTAAGATGAGGTCATCTGGTTGTACTTCAGGTAAATTTGGTTACCAAATAGGTGGTAGTACTGAATACCAGTTTAGAATAGAAAAATCATGTTCTGGTACTACATCTGTTTCAACATCAACAGGTGGCGCTCTTCTTAACACTTGGCATCATTTAGTGATGGTTTATGATAATAAAGATATGAAAGTTTATCTAGATGGGAAATTA